>DASQLM010000072.1:0-5716 GCA_035630015.1 Thermoleophilaceae bacterium
GGCTCGGGCGAGAACATCTTCGTGGTCAAGGACGGCATCATCTCCACGCCGCCGCAGACCGCCAGCATCCTCGACGGCATCAGCCGCAAGTCCGTGATCGAGATCGCGAACGACCTGGGCCACACGCTCGTGGAGCGCGACATCGCCCGGGCGGAGCTGACCCTGGCCGACGAGGTGTTCCTGGTGGGCACCGCGGCCGAGCTGGTGCCGGTCCGCGAGATCGACGACATCGAGATCGGCGAGCCCGGTCAGATCACCCGCGAGCTCCAGTCCGTCTACGAGGACGCGCTGCATGGGCGCGCGCCTGCGTACGAGAAGTGGCTGGACGTGGTGCCGGTACCATCGAAGGCATGAGCCTTTCCTTCGGGCGAATTACCGACGCGTCCGCGGCCTAGCCGCAGACGCTCGCACGTCCGTTCCGAGGTACGCAGCAGAAAGGCAGTCCCCACCATGGCCGAGCAGGTCTTCCTCTACGACACGACGCTTCGCGACGGAATGCAGGGTGAGGGCATGTCCCTGTCCGTCGACGAGAAGGTGCGCGTGGCCCACGCGCTCGACTCGCTCGGCGTGCACATGATCGAGGGCGGGTTCCCCAGCTCGAACCCCAAGGAGGTCGCCCTGTTCTCGCTTCTGGCCGGCGAGAGCTTCGCGCACGCCGAGATCGCCGCGTTCGGCATGACCCGGCGCCGCGACGTGGCCGCCGACCAGGACGAGGGGCTGCGCACCCTGGCCGACTGCTTCGCGCCCGTGTGCACCCTGGTGGGCAAGACGTGGTCGCTGCACCTCGAGAAGGTCACGCGCGTGGACCCCGAGGAGAACCTGCGCATGATCGCCGACTCCGTGGCGTTCCTGCGCGGCCAGGGCAAGCGGGTGGTCTACGACGCCGAGCACTTCTTCGACGCCTGGGCGGACGACAGCGACTACGCGCTGCGCTGCCTTCGGGCCGCCGTGGAGGCCGGGGCCGAGAACGTCACGCTGTGCGACACCAACGGCGCGACCCTGCCGACCGCGCTCGGCGAGGCGGTCTCCCGCGTGGTCGGCGAGCTCGGCCGGCACGCCCAGGTGGGCATCCACACGCACGACGACGCCGGCGTGGGGGTGGCCAACAGCCTCGTGGCCGTCGAGCGCGGCGCGCGCATGGTGCAGGGCACCATGAACGGCTACGGAGAGCGCTGCGGCAACGCCAACCTGGTAACCATCCTTGCCGACCTGCAGCTCAAGCTGGGATTCGACTGTGTGGCGCCCGAGCGCCTCCAGCAGCTGACCGAGACCGCGCACCTGGTCGACGAGCTCTGCAACGTGGCGCCGAACCCCGACCAGCCGTACGTGGGCGCCAACGCGTTCGCCCACAAGGGCGGCATGCACGTGGCGGGCGTGAACCGCGACGCGCGCACGTTCGAGCACATCGAGCCCGCCCAGGTGGGCGCCGACCGCCGGCTGCTGATCTCCGAGCTGTCGGGCCGCGGCACGGTCCAGGCCCGCGCCGACAAGACCGGGGTCGCCCTGGACGACCAGGGCGCCGCGCGCGTGTCCGAGCGCGTGAAGGAGCTCGAGCACCGGGGCTACCACCTGGAGGCGGCCGACGGGTCCTTCGACCTGCTGATCCGGCGCGAGGCGGGCAAGTACGAGCCGCTGTTCCGGCTCGAGTCGTGGCGCTGCATCGTCGAGAAGCGCCAGGGCGGCCAGGTCGAGACCGAGGCCACCATCAAGATCTGGGTCGACGGCGAGCGCTATGTGCGCACGGCCGAGGGCAACGGTCCCGTGCACGCGCTGGACAGGGCCCTGCGCGCGGCCATCGGCGAGACCTACCCGCACCTGCACGACATCGAGCTGGTGAACTTCAAGGTCCGGATCCTGGACGAGACCAAGGGCACCGGGGCCGTGACCCGCGTGCTGCTCGACGCCAGCGACGGCAGCGACACGTGGGGCGCCATCGGCGTGTCCGAGAACGTGATCGAGGCCAGCTGGGAGGCGCTCGTGGATTCCCTGGAGGCGGGCATGCTGCCGGGCCGGGTGGACCACTCGCGGGCCGTGGCCCCGCGGTGAGCGAGCCGATCCCGCTGGCGCGGCCCTATCTCGGCCCTCGCGAGGAGGAGCTGGTCGTCCAGACCCTGCGCTCGGGCCAGATCGGCATCGGGCCCCGGGTGGCCGAGTTCGAGCAGCGCCTCGGCGCCTTCATCGGCGCGGAGCACGTGTCCGCCATCTCCAGCGGCACGGCCGCCCTGCACCTGGCGGTCCGCGCCTGCGGCGTCCAGCCCGGCGACGAGGTGGTCACCAGCCCGTTCAGCTTCGTGGCCTCGGCCAACTGCGTGCTGTACGAGGACGCCACGCCGGTGTTCTGCGACATCGACCCGCGCACGCTGAACATCGCGCCCGAAGCGGCGGCGGCCGCCGTGACCGACCGCACCACCGGCCTGCTGCCGGTGCACATCTTCGGCTACCCGGCCGACATGGCTGGCTTCGAGCGCCTGGCCGACGATCGCGGGCTGTGGATCGTGGAGGACGCCTGCGAGGCGCTGGGCGCCGTCCACGCCGGCGGCGCCATGGTCGGCGCGCGCGGCAACACCGCGACCTACGGCTTCTACCCCAACAAGCAGCTGGCCACGGGCGAGGGCGGAGCCCTGGTCAGCCCCGATGCCGGCTTCAAGGCCCGCGTCGACAGCGAGCGCAACCAGGGCCGCGCGCCCGACATGGGCTGGCTCGACCACGACCGGCTGGGCTTCAACTACCGGCTGTCGGCGCTGGCCAGTGCGCTCGGCGTGGCCCAGATGGAGGTCCTGGAGGAGATGCTGGCCCTGCGCGCCGAGGCCGCGGCCATGTACGGGCAGGTGCTTCCGGGCATCGAGGGGCTCGAGCTGCCCTGCCCCGACCAGGACGGCGACCGGCGCAGCTGGTTCGTCTACGTGGTGCAGCTGCCCCCGGACGCCGACCGCGACGACACCATCCGCGCGCTGCGCGAGCAGGGCATCGACTCCAAGCCCTACCTGCCGGCGATCCACCTGATGAGCTTCTACCGCGAGCGCTTCGGCCACCGCGAGGGCCAGTTTCCCGTGTGCGAGGACGTGGCCCGCCGCTCGCTGGCGCTCCCGTTCTTCCCGGGCCTGGACGAGGGCCAGGCCCAGCGGGTCGCCGCCGCCCTGGCCGGCGCTACCGGAAGGCCAGCTCCTTGACGAGCGACACGCCGCCCG
This sequence comes from Thermoleophilaceae bacterium, assembly GCA_035630015.1. GTDB lineage: Bacteria > Actinomycetota > Thermoleophilia > Solirubrobacterales > Thermoleophilaceae > JAAYBF01. The sequence continues at coordinate 3,189 of DASQLM010000072.1, forward strand.
GCAGCGAGCCGCTCGCCGGGGTGTAGGCCACCTCCTCGAAGCCCTCGCGCAGGTACAGGGCGCGGGCGGGGTGGTTGTCCTGCCACGTGTCCAGCGCCAGGGCGCGCAGGCCGTCACGGCGGGCCATCGCCTCGGCTTCGGCCAACATGGCCGTGGCCACGCCCTGCCGACGGTGCCCGGTCGCGGTGGCCAGGGAGTCGATGTACAGCGAGGTGCCCGAGGGCTCCGGGGCCATGCGTCCGCTGGAGCGGTACAGCCAGAGCGCGCGCGGCCAGCGCCACGGTGGCACGGTGCGCAGCGTCGTGCGCAGGAAGCGGTGGGCGCGGGGCGTCCACTCGGTGTACGGCATGGCCGCCATCGCGCCCGCGATCCGCCCGTCGACCTCGGCCACCCACACCACGTCGGCGCTGGCCGTGGTCTGCTCACGGCCCAGCGCGCGGGTCAGCGTGCGCTCGGCCAGGGCCCGGTTTCCCGCCAGCCGGTCGTACATCCCGCCGGAGCTCTCGTACAGGAGCGGGACCGTGGCCTGCTCGTCGCCGACGGCGAACGGGCGCACGCTGGGGCTCGCCGACACGGCTCGCCACTCTAAGCTCCCCGGCCATGTCGCGCTTCTCCGAGCCCCAGGATCCGCTGTTCGCCGCTCTCAACACGTCCGTGGGGTTCGACTTCCGTCTGGCGCCGTACGACATCCAGCAGTCGCTGGCCCACGCGCAGATGCTGGCCAAGGCGGGAATCATCTCCTCTTCGGACCTCGAGGCCATCGAGCGCGGCATGGCGCAGGTGCGCGCCGAGGTGGACGGCAACCGGTTCGTGGTCGAGCCGCGCGACGAGGACGTGCACATGGCCATCGAGCGCCGGCTGACCGAGATCGTCGGCGAGCCGGGAGCGAAGCTGCACACCGCGCGCTCGCGCAACGACCAGGTGGCCACCGACGTGGCCATGCTCGTCCGCGCGCACAGCCTGCGCGCCCAGGACCTGGTGCGGGCGCTCATGAGCACGCTGGTCGAGCTGGCCGAGGGCCACCTGGACTGGCCCATGCCGGGATACACCCACCTCCAGCGGGCGCAGCCGGTGTACCTGTCACACCATCTGCTGGCCTATTTCTGGAAGTTCCGCCGCGACCTCCAGCGGTTCACCTTCTGCATGGCCGGCACGGACGACCTGCCGCTGGGCGCGGGGGCGCTGGCTGGTGTGAACTTCGAGACCGACCGCGGGTTCGTGGCGCGCGAGCTGGGCTTCACCGGAGTGGCGCCCAACTCGCTGGACGCCGTCTCCAACCGTGACTTCGTCCTGGACTACCTGTCCGCCGCCGCCACCTGTGCCACGCACCTGTCCCAGCTGGGGGGAGAGATCGTGGCCTGGTCCAGCCAGGAGTTCGGCTTCTGCGAGGTCACCGACCGCTTCGCCTCGGGATCCAGCCTGATGCCGCAGAAGAAGAACCCCGATGCCGCCGAGCTGCTGCGGGCCAAGGCGCCGCGCGTGCTGGGCCGGCTGACCACGCTCCACGGGGTCCTGCACGGCCTTCCGCTGACCTACAACAAGGACCTGCAGGAGGACAAGGAGCAGCTGTTCGACGCCATCGACACCGTCGAGCTGTGCCTGGAGGTGGCCGACGCGATGCTGGCTGGCATCGCCTTCGACCGTGAGGCCATGGCCGCGGCGGCCGCCGACGAGTTCCCGGCGGCCACGGACGTGGCCGACCTGCTGGTCAAGCGCGGCGTGCCCTTCCGCCAGGCGCACGGCACCGTCGGCGCCGTGGTCCGGGCGGCGGTGGACCGGGGCAAGCAGCTCTCCGAGCTCAGCCGCGAGGAGCTGGCCGAGCTGGCGCCCGAGCTGGACGACCCCGATGCCTTCTTCGCGCTCCTGGGCGACGGCGCCTGGCTGGAGTCGAAGGCCTCCGAAGGCGGCACCGCGCTGCCCCGCGTCCGCGAGCAGCTGGAACAGGCGCGCCACGTGCTGGCCGCCGCGGGCGAGTGACGCTCGTCCCGCTCGGCACCGCGTTCTACGACAGGCCGGTGGTCGAGGTGGCGCGCGACCTGGTGGGCTGCCACCTGCGCCACGAGGGGGCCGGCGGCCGGATCGTCGAGACCGAGGCCTACCACTTCACCGAGCCCGCCTGCCACGCGCACGCGGGCGTCACGCCCCGTACGAAGGTGCTGCACGGGCCGCCGGGCCGGGCCTACGTGTACCTGTCGTACGGCATCCACTCGCTGCTGAACGCCGTGACCGAGGAGGACGGTGTCGGCGCCGCCGTCCTGATCCGGGCGCTCGAGCCCACCGAGGGCCTCGAGGCCATGGCCGCCCGCCGTGGCCGCAGCGCCCGGCGCGAGCTGTGCAACGGGCCCGGCAAGCTCACACAGGCCCTGGGCATCGGCCTGTCGCTGAACGGCAGCGCCCTGGACGGGCCGGTGGAGATCCTGCCGGCGGAGGGGCCGGCGCCACGGCTGGCGGTCGGCGAGCGGATCGGCATCACCAAGGCGGTCGACCTGCCCTGGCGCTTCTGCGACGCCGACAGCGACTGCGTGTCG
>DASQLM010000073.1:0-58684 GCA_035630015.1 Thermoleophilaceae bacterium
CGCCCTCACCGGCGACGGCCTGATCGACCGCGCCGACCTCGAGGCCCAGATCGTGGCCCGGGACCGCCAGCTCGACAACCCCTACGCCAAGGACGGCCAGATCACCGCCATCCACGGCGCCCGGGCCTACTTCGCCGACAAGGTCACCCGCGTGGCGACGCCGCACCGGATCCTCGACCCCAAGGCGGGCCCGCTGATCGCCGTCCGGCTCTCGATCCTCACCCGCAAGTCGCTGGGCGGCCTGCAGACCGACCTGGACGCGCGCGTGCTCACGCCCGGGGGCGAGCCGCTTCCCGGGCTGTACGCCGCGGGCGAGGTGGCCGGCTTCGGCGGCGGCGGCATGCACGGCTACCGCGCGCTGGAGGGCACCTTCCTCGGCGGCTGCCTGTTCTCGGGCCGCACCGCTGGGCGGGCGTTAGCGAAAGCCCTCTAGCCGACGCTTCGTTCTCCGCCCCAGGGGGTAGGTCGGACCCATGTCACGCACGGGGCGTCTGGTGGTGGGGCTGGTCGTGGCCGCGGCGGTGGCGCTGGTGCCGGCCACTGCCGCCGCCGACGACACTCCCCGGGAGCTGCGGCCGTACCTTAAGCTGCGCAAGAACCACGCCGGCCCGCTGACCTACGGCGGGCACGTGACGCTGCACACCGAGGCGTCGGGCGCGCTGCGGCTTCTCCACCGCGTGGTCTGCCGGCGTGACGTCGAATGCCTCGTGCAGGAGGTGGAGCGCGTGATCGAGCCGCTGCTGGCCGACCTGAGCAAGAGCCAGCGCGACGCCTTCAGCGAGTACTTCGACAAGGCCACCGCGCCGAGCCAGTACGGCGACATCGGCCGGGCCGTGGCCGAGTGGGCCCGCAACGGTGGCTGCGTCGACATCCACATCCGCACGGGCGTGAACTGGTCCCAGGTCAAGCGTGGCCAGCACTGCAAGGCCGGGCGGGCGTTCACCATCTTCAGCCGGGGCCTGGCCCTGCCCGGCGCGCTCGAGGGCAAGCGGCTGTTCAAGACCACGATCGGCCGCAAGGCGTACGTGACGGTGTACGAGAAGGCCACGGGAGAACTGCTGCTGGGCCTGAACGGCTGCCGCCGCAACGGCCTCTACACGGTCTCCTACTGCGCGACCCAGGTCTTCGCGCGGGTCGCCGAGGAGGCGCACACGGACGTGCGCACGGTCCAGACGGTGCTCAGGGCGGCCGTCGACCAGCCCCTCGACTCCGGCAACGCCCTGGTGGGCACCGGCGGCGGCTGCCTGACGCTCCAGGTCCGTGCCGCGAGCGACCCGTTCGAGTGGTACCGGCGCAACAAGAGCCACCGCGAGTGTGCCACGGGCGACTCGTTCTTCTAGGCGAGCCTCTTCAGCTCAGACCGATCAGGTCCACGACGAAGATCAGCGTCTCGTCGGGGCCGATCACGCCGCCGGCGCCGCGCTTGCCGTAGGCCAGCATCGGCGGGATGGTGATCTTGCGCCGGCCGCCGATCTTCATGCCCACGACACCCTCGTCCCAGCCCTGGATGACCTGCCCCTTGCCCAGGCCGAACTTGAACGTGTCGCCGCGGTCCCAGGACGCGTCGAACTGCTCTCCCGACTGCCACGACACGCCCACGTAGTGGACCTCCACCTTGTGGCCGGGAGCGGCCTCGTCACCGTCGCCGACGGTGATGTCCTCCACCTCCAGCTGGTAGGAGGGCGGGCCATCGGGGACGTCGACGGTGGGCTTCTGGTTCTCGGTCACGCGCGCCACGCTAGCCGGTCATTCGCGTCCGACGGCCGAACCGTCTAGATTCGCAGGCACAGCGGGTCCCGGGTTGCGCCACAACGCACGGACACGCTCCGCGGTCACAAGATGGCCCCAAGGGCGGCTCCGTCGCAGCGTACGGTCCCGAGGAGTGTCGGACGTGGCCAGCCATCACACCGGATATGAGTTGCTCGAATTGCAGCGGCAGATTGCGGTTCGCGTCCGTCGCGGTGGCTCGGTCGAGGATGTCGAGCGTGAGATCATCGCGCCCGCGGACGTCGCCGCCATCCAGGTCCCGGCCCTGAGGCTCTTCGCCTCGTCGCAGGTGGACCGGCACCTGGCCCGCCAGTCACGCGGCCGCCGGACCTAGTCCGCGGCTGCGCCGGATACCATCGCGGCGCTGGGCCGGTAGCTCAGCTGGTTAGAGCAGCGGACTCATAATCCGTAGGTCGGAGGTTCGAGTCCTCCCCGGCCCACTTCGGAAAGCCCTGGAAATCAGGCTAAACTGTCCTGATTCAGGTGGGGGTCTACCCCGCAGATGGCAACCAGGAAGGCAACCCGACGCCGAATGGAGGAATACGACCTCGATCAGGGGGAGGAAGACCTGACGCTCCTCCTTCACGCGTGGCCCGACATCGAGGAAGCGGTGATCGCGCATGGAAAAGGGAACCGGTACGACGCCGGGGACTACCAAACCCTTGCCGATGGCCTCCGTCAGGCGTTTCGGATCGAGGTCCAAGACGCGCCGGATGCGTTCGGCGAGACCACCTTCCGATACGCCGCCTTGTACGACGTGAATAGCTACGAGGCGCGAAAGGCCGCCGCCGGGGTGCAGGACAGGCGCCACGACCTCGATCACGAGATCGGTCGTCTTGCTCCCATCCAGGGCACTCGCCACCCTTTCGGCGTGCTGATCGTCCCGAGCGGACGGCCTGTCTACGGCGAGGTCTGCCCCCGGGTTATGGCCACCCCGGCGGCAACGCCAGACCTCCGCGATCTGCCCGAGCCGGAGCCGCCTCCGTCCGATGTGCCGCTGATCGAGCGGGGTCTCCATCGTCTGACCCCAATCGAGGCACCGTTCTACGACGCCCTTCTCAAGACCAAGCTGGTGTTCGCGGTCCAGCCTCGCGTTCAGGGTCCAGATCGCGTCTACAGACCGGATTTCATCGTGTACTACGGCGGTAGCGCTGTGATCGTCGAGCTTGACGGGCATGAGGGTCATAAGACGAAGGATCAGCGGAGCCACGACTCGACCCGCCAACTGTGGTTCGAATCGAAGGGGCTGCGAATGCTGCGATGGACAGGCAGCCAGGTGCACGCGGACCCGGACGTGTGCGTTCAGCAGCTCATGGCGATCCTCCGAGGCGATGCGTCGAGGCCCTGATGGATCTGCTGGCCGCCCACCCCGAGAACGCCCAGCGGCTCCGCGATGCTGGCTACCGGGTGGAGACCGACGACAACCTGGTGAAGGCGATGGCACACCAGATCGGTGCGGGCCAGATCACCGTGCGGCTGGTGCTGCACGGGAGCGATGACGTGCGCACGGCGGGGCCAGCGACATAGTCGCGCCCCCTACCCGGCCTTAGTCGCTGTCAGCAGGGATGGGAAACACCATGGCTCGGTGCAGCTCGGTCCCCTCACGCGACAGCGTCAACTCCAGGTAAGCCGCCCCCCGCTCCTCGAACCTCACCGACGTGGCCTCGGGGACCTTCGCGACCTCCCGCGCCGCGAACTCGAACTGGTCGCGGGACATGCTTACCCGTACCCCCGACTCGGCGTCCTCAGGACCGCGAGGCCCCGGCGGGTAGTCCGGCGCTTCGCCCATCTACTCCCGCGAGTCCCACCACGATATCTCGACCGTCACGAACGCCGACCAGTGATGCTCCCCGTCCGGGGCGATGGCGTGGGCGTGGGAGATGCCGGTCACGTTCAAGGTCACCAGCCCGTCAGGCTCCGCGCCCTCCGGCAGATCAGCCGCCCCCGCCTCCTTGATTGCATCCCCCACGGCGGTCTCGAACTCGTCGTGGGTACCCGCGACGTGGACCGCCTTCAGGTGAACCGACTTGGCGATGGGCATTGACTCATCGTGGAGTCCGCGTCAGACAGAACGCGACCGACGGCATAGCGTTAACGCGCCATTTACGCAGGAGCGATGTTGGCACCGTTTCAGCGCGCAAAGGTATACGCGCCTTGAGCGTTGCCCCCCAAACAGCGGTGCTGACCACGCGGGTGCCGGAGCATGAAGCGCGCGCGCTTCGTCTCGTTGCCAAGGCCGACGGGCGGACGGTCAGCGGTTTGCTCGCTCACCTTGCCCGAGAGCACGTGGCGGCCTACGTCGCCCAAGACGATGAGAGGCCCAGCGCTGGCGGCGCCGGACCCCTCGACAGGCCGGTGGAGGGGGCCGCGCGTGAACCAGTCTGACGAGTTCCACTGCGATGCCCCAGCGCCGTCGTGCGATGACCCGCGCGGCACGCCTGCGTGGCAGCGTGCGCAGAGGCTGGGCGGCCGTGACATTCACGACGACCGCGCCGATCGCGCCCTGGCTCGCGACCAGGCGCGTGACCGACGGTCGATGCCGGAGCGCCGGGACCGGTGTGCCTGCGGGAGCGGCGGGCGGCCACAGGGCGCTCAGACGCGCTCCTCGGGGTCGTCTTCGGGTTCGTCGGATGACTCGCCTGGCGGAGGTGAGCCGCCCTCTGCGGCGGCTTCGACAGACGAGACCACGTTGCTGGCGTTCCTCGCGCTGGTTGACCAGGACTCGCTCGGGCCTGCCTATACGGCGCTGACACCCGACAAACAGGCGGCCGTCATCCGTGGGCTTGAGGCCCGTTACGCCGAGCGAATGCTGCGTCGCGGCATGCATCCCGAGTTGGTGGCGACGATGCGGCAGGATGCCGTCGCGCTGGACGAGTTGGCGGCGGCGATGGCGGGGACCCGGTGTTGGTGGTGACCGGGGTGGCCGACGTTTTCCCGCTGCTGACCGGGGAGGACCTGGCGGCGATGCCCGCGCCGTCGTACCTCGTGGACGGCTTGCTCCCGGAGGTTGGACTGACCGAGGTGTTCGGGGCCAGTGGGGCAGGCAAGTCGTTCCTCGCCCTCGACCTGGCGTTGTGCGTCGCGGCCGAGGTCCCCTGGCCTGGCCGGGCCGTCAGTGGCGGATGGGTGATCTACGTTGTGGCCGAGGGCCTAGCGGGCTTCGGCGCGCGGTATCGAGCCTGGACGGCGGCGCGCGGGGTGGACTCGGTGCCCCGGTTCCGCGTGCTGCCCGAGGCCGTGAACCTCCTGGATTCGGCCCTGGTGGACCGGCTCGACCGGACGCTGGCCACGCTGCCCGAACCGCCCGCGCTGGTGGTCGTGGACACGATGGCCCGGTCCATGGCCGGGGGCGACGAGAACTCGGCCCAGGACGTGGGTCGGTTCGTGGCTGCTGTGGACGGCCTGGTGCCAGATGGCGCGCGGCTGGTGGTCCATCACGCCGGGCACGAGGGCGACCGTGAGCGGGGTTCGACGGCTCTGCGCGCGGCCGCCGACGTGGTCATGCAGATGCGCTCCGAGGGAGCAGGAGGAGGTGCGCTCGCCCTCACGTGCGCGAAGGCAAAGGACCTGGCCCCGTTCGTTTCGGTGCGCCTGCGCCTGGAGGCGTCGGCCGACTCCGTCGTGCTCGCCGGGCGAGACGAGGAGCCGGGCACCCAGCCGGGCATCGGGGTGCGTGACCGGGTCCTCAGAGCGCTGGAGGCGGTCGAGACACCCGCCTCCCAGAACGCGGTCCGTGAGGCGGCCGGGGCGAACAAGCGGGCAGTGGCCCAGACCCTCCGGGAGCTGGCCGGGGAGGGGCTGGTCGTCCATGGACCGGACGGCTGGTCCCTGGTTCCAGAGCCGCAGACCCGCCCCGCCGAGAGAGACCGGTTCCGCGAGACCGACGAGGCGGTTCCATCCCTGGGTCCAGAGCCGGCGGACCCGGCGGACCCACACGGACCCACCGGTCCCGGCAACGGAGGGGCTGTGGTTCCCGACGGGGGTGGGCCTATAAGGCCCCCCCACGGAACCGCCCCCGAGCCAACCAGCCGCTGTGCCTACCCCGTGGAGTCCCACGGCGGCGACGAGTGCGGCACCGGCGGTCGGCCCATCCCCGACGAGGCCACGGCGTGAGCGCGCAGCACCCCGGCCGCTCGCCGCTCGCCGCCCCGAGTTCGGAGCGCACGAGCATCGAGGTGCCCGTGCCCGAGTGGCTGGTGGAGGAGGTGGCTCGGAGGGCGGCTGCGTTGGTCGAGGATCGCCAGCGAGCGCCGGAGCCGTGGATCGGGGTCGGGGCGGCTGCGGAGCACCTGGCCTGCCCGAGGTCCCGCATCTACGCGCTCACCTCGCGGCGAGGGCCGGGCCAGTTGCCGCACCGCAAGGATGGGTCCCGGCTGCTGTTCAGGGCCAGCGAGTTGGACGGCTGGTTGCAGCGCGGCGGAGGGACGAGGCCGTGAGTTGCCTTCCAATTGCCCAGCTCCGTGCGAGGCCGCTTGTGATGCGGGGTTGCAGATGGACGTGCGGACTGGGGGTCTGGCGCTCATGCCGCTGAGTCGCAGGGAGGCGGCGCGTCAGCGTCAGCTCGACAACCTTCGGACCGGTCCACCGGCGCCGAAGGGCAACCAGTTGAGTCGGAGCCATGGCGGCTACGCGACGGTCGCTGTCGAGCGGATGGAGGCCAAGGCACGCGAGGTGTACGACGCCCTGGCCGCCGACGTGCCGCTGAAGGAGAACGGCGGACTGCCTGCTGCCGACTCGGTGGCCGTGCGGATGCTCGCCGAGGCGCTGTGCCGCCTGGAGGACGTGTCGGCCCACCTGCGGGACTTCGGCCTGTACGACCAGGAGACGAAGGCGGAGCGCCCAGCGGTGGCCCGGGAGCAGCAGTTGCGCCGTGAGGTGGCGGACTGGCTCGACGCGTTGGCCATGACACCGAGGAGCCGGGGCAAGCTGTCGATAGACCTCGTGAAGTCGCGGGACCTCGCCTTGGAGATGGCCGACGCTGAGCGGCGCGAGCAGGAGGGCGGTGGCGGCGATGGCTGACGTGGCCCTCCTCCGGTCGGACCTCGGCGCGTTCGCTGAGACTGTCGGTCGCCCCATGGCCCCGTTCCAGCTCCGGGCCTTCGAGGACCCGGCCTCGGTGGTCGTGGTCGTGGCTCCTCGTCAATCCGGGAAGTCGCGCAGCCTGGCCACCTACGCGGCATGGCGGGCGTTCCGCTCCGCCGGTGCTCGGGTGCTCGTGGTGTCGGCCAGCGAGGAGGCGTCCCGGCGTCTGCTGCGGGACGTGCGGGCGCTGGTGGCTGCGTCGCCGCTGCTGGCGGGCAGCGTGGAGGCCGAGCAGGGTCAGCTCCTCCAGCTCTCCAATGGGTCGGAGGTGCGCAGCGTGTCGGCGTCCGAGCGCGCGATCCGTGGTTGGTCGGTGACGGACCTGCTGCTGGACGAGGCGGCGATGCTGCCGGAGCCGATCTTCGCGGCGGCGTTGCCGACCGTTGCGGCTCGTGAGGGCGCGCGGGTGGTCATGGCGTCTTCGGCCACGGTCTCCTCCGGCCCGTTCTACGACCACGCGGTGGCGGGAGCGGCGGGGTCCGAGCATGTGTCGACGCACGGGTGGGCGCTGGCGGACGCGACGTGGCTGTCCGCTTCGTGGATCGCGTCCATGCGCGCCTCGATGTCCGAGCTGCGGTTCCGGGCCGAGATGGAGGGCGTGTTCGCATCCGGCGCGGACGCGCTGTTCACGGCCGACGCCCTGGACCGTGTGACGGCCGACTACCGACTGGAGTCCATCGACACGCTGGTGGGTCCAGCCCGGGTGATGGGAGGGGTCGACTGGGGCCAGACGACGGACCGCTCCGCCCTGGTCGCGGTGGCGCGGCTGCCGACCCCTGAGCGGACCTTCGCGGTCGCCATGGCCCACCGTTGGCCAGCGGGTGCGCCGCTGACCGGGCCGCCGGGGTCACCGGGTGTGGTCGAGCAGATCGCGGCCGCTCCCGCGCACTTCCAGGCGCTGGTGGCGGAGGCGAATGGCCTCGGTGGGCCGCTGGCCGGACGCGGTGGCCTGCTGTGGGCGCTGATGGCTCGCCGTCACTCCTCGGCCGGTGGTGCGCGGCCGAACTCGGGTGTCCGGCTGGTGGTCGATCACGGCGGCATCCCGGGCTGGGACCCCGAGGCGGAGCTGAAGGCCGAGCGTCGTCGTCGGCTGCGCCATGGCCCGGCGTGGCGGACCCAGAACGTGTCCTTCACGACCACGGCCGAGTCGAAGGCGGCGGGCTACTCGTCGCTGCGGCTGCTGATCGACCAGGGTCGCCTGCTGCTGCCCGCGAGCGGAGAGGAGCTGCGGCGCGAGCTGTTGATGCTGCGCGTCGACCTCAGCCCGACGGGCCTGGAGCGCGTTGAGGCCGGGTCGGGCCACGACGACCTTGCCGACGCACTCCAGCTCGCGACCTGGCCACGGCGGACCGACCGGGGCGGGTGGGGGACTGTGCTGGCCGGGCTGGCGAACCCGGAGCGGCGGTTGCCGGACGCCATCGACCCGGTGCCCGTCGGCGAGATGGTGCGCACCGGCGGCGGCCTGGAGGTCCCACGACGGCCGTGCTGGCTGTCGGTGGGCGGCCCCGAGCTGACCGTGCCCGGCTCGAAGCCCCCGACCTACGACCCCGAGCAGACCATCCCGCTGATGCGGCGGGCGACATGACCACGACCGAGGAGACCGAATGAGCGACGACGAGGAGCTGGCCAAGCTGCGCCGCCGAATGGAGCGCGAGCAGGCCGACCAGGACGCGGAAATCCAGCGGCTGCGTGAGCGGCTGAAGGCCGACGGCTACGTGTTCGACCCCCGGCGGAAGATGCGTGAGGGGCGCATGACCGAGGAGCAGCAGGCCGAGCGCCGGGCCGCGAAGCAAGAGGCACGGGGAGGTGGTCGCGGTGGCTCGTGACGCGCTGCGGGTCGAGCTGGACGAGGACGGCCAGCCCGTCTTCCTGGATCTGCCGCGCCTGCCCGACGGCTCGCCCGATTGGAAGCGCCTCGGCTCGGCGAAGTACCGCACCCGCGACGGCCGGACGGTGGACGAGCGGTCCACGGTTCCCCACCCCGTGACCGGCGAACCGATCTACCCACGATGAAGGAGGCGGCAGAGATGCCCGAGCAGGAGATGACACTGAAGGTGAACCATTCGATTGGCTGCCCGTCGGCGGACGACACGCCTGGCGACGGCGGCCGCGTCGAGCTGTTCCGCAACACGGACACGGACGGCCAGCCGGTGCAGGTCGCGCGCTGCTGCGACTGCGCCCAGCAGACCGTCGCGGCGGTGCACGGCGAGGTGCCCGAATGACGGCCCGCGAGCGCTTGGACGAGCTGCTGGCCGAGCAGACCGCAGCCAAGGAGCGCGAGACCGAGGCGGAGGCGGAGCTGCGGCGACGCGGCCGGGAGCTGGCCCAGGCCCGCCACGAGCGCGACGCCATCGACCGGCTAACGGGGGCAGGCCAGACCATCGACCCGGAGGAGGTCGCTCGCCTGGACGAGCTGCTGGGCGCCCCCGGCGTCGAGACCCGCTCGGACGACATAGGCACGCGCCTGGTCGACCGGGGCGCCGAGGCGCGCCTGGCCGGTGCGCGGGAGGCGTCGGGGGCTGCCGAGGAGGCGATCCGTGCACACGTGGCCATGTACGCCGACGAGCTGCTGGCTGACCTCCGTCGTCCGGCCATTGAGGCACGCGACCAACTCGCTGAGGCAGTGGCCGCTCTGGAGGCCGCCGAAGGAGCGTGGCTGTCGGTCAGCCGCGAGGCCTACCGGGTGATTCGTCTCGCCACCACGGACCGGCAGGAGGCCGACCAGCTCCAGGCCGCGCTCTCCGCCAGGGGCTGGCACCTGCCCGCGATTCCGGTCGAGCTGGACGGCCAGGCGATGGCCGACTATCAGGCCGCCCTGCGCCGCGACCCCGACGCCGACCTGCCCGTTCGCCGCACCGGGATGGGCAAGACGGCGAGCGCCGCATGACCGTGCGGGGCGAGGCCGAGCGGACGCCGGGGGGTCCCGCTGGTGGCTCCCCGGCGCTCAGTCGGCCAGCCACCTGCGGCCAGTGCGGCGCATCGCTGGAGGGCAAGCGCCGACACGCTCGGTTCTGCTCGGCGGGGTGTCGAACGGCGGTCAGCAGAGAACGCCGCTCGCATCCAATCTGGGAGTTCTGGTCCGGGGGCCTGGGATGAGCCAAGAAAGCGCGCAATGCGGTTTCCAGCGGGGTCCCCGTAGGTGCCGTACGCTGATCCCGACAAGCAAAGTGCCCCCGCACCTGTTAGCGCAGGCCGGGGGCGTGACACGGAGGTACTAGCTCCATGCACCAGCAGCGTAAGCCCGCGCACGCCGCCTCGACCAGGTCCCTGCCGATGGTCAGGACCAAGACCCCTGGCATCTACAAGCGGGGGAACCGCTACGTGGTCGTCTGGAAGCACCGAGGGGTCCAGCACAAGAAGTCGTTCAGGACCATGGCCGAGGCGCGCGAGGCGAAGGGCCGGAAGGCGGCGGGGGAGCGCACCCCAACGTCGCGGATCGGCTTCGAGGAGTACTACGACGGCTGGATCACGTCGTACGCGGGCCGCACCGCGCGCGGCTTCTCCGACACCACGCGGACGGAGTACCGCCGGTCGCTCGCCGACCACGCGGTGCCGCGCTGGCGGACCTGGAAGCTGGCGGAAGTCGAGCCGTCCGACGTGCGCGAGCTGTTCGCCGACATGGCCGCCACCGGGACAACGTCAGCCGGGATCCGAAAGCTCCGGGCGGCCCTCTCGGTGCTGTTCGCCAGCGCGGTGGAGGAGGACAAGCTGCGGACGAACCCGGTAGCCGGAGTGCGCATCCCGCAGACGAGCGAGCCGGACGACGACGGCGAGGACGTACGCAAGGCGCTGACGGAGACCGAGCTGGCCTTGCTCCTGTCCGAGCTGCCTGACGAGTGGCGGACGTTCTTCCGGTTGCTCGCGCAGACTGGCATGCGCATCTCCGAGGCCGTCGGACTGACCTGGGCGCACGTCGACCTGGGGGAGCGCCCGAAGGTCAAGGTGCGTGAGCAGGTGTACCGAGGCAAGCGCAGGCGGCTGAAGTCCAAGAACTCGCAGCGAGACATTCCGCTGTCGCCCGACATGGCCAAGGCGCTGATGGCTCGACGCCGTGACTCGTTCGCCGGTGCGAACTCACCGGTGTTTGCCTCAGGCTCGGGCGCGCCGCTGAACCCCTCGAACGTGCGGGGCCGGGTGCTCCTGCCAGCGACCGAAGCGGTCGGTCTGGGCGAGTACGTCGACGTAGAGAAGGGCGACAAGGTGGTGCGCGAGTGGCGGACATGGGTGAATTTCCACGTGTTCCGTCACACGTGCGCGTCGATGCTGTTCGCGGAGGGACGCAACGTGAAGCAGGTGAGCCGTTGGCTGGGCCACGCGAAGGCGTCGTTCACGCTGGAGGTGTATGTGCACCTCATGGACGACGGCGTGGGCGATGCGAGCTTTTTTGATGGGATCGTCGGGCCGTCAGTGGCCGGGGCGACGCCCTAACACCCCGCACCTCCGCTGGGCGGGGACGCCCGATGGTGCACTAGGAGCACAGGTCGTCGGACTCTTCGTCCCGCACGATCCGCTTGGGGAACGGATGCGAAGGATGGTCCGAGACACGCCGAGCACGCCACCCTTGGTTGCAGTCGCCTCGCACGTGGTACTCGGTGAAGATCGACGTGTTCTTATCCACGTCGACATACACGCGACACGTGAAGCGCTGGGGCTTTGGCCTGTCGCAGGTCACCCCATCCGGGGTGGCATAGGTCTTGTCGGCGGTCCCGAGGATGCGAAGATGGCTCCCGAGGCCCGCTTGCATTCCAGCCACCTGGGTCCCGATTTCTTCCTCAGTTCCGCAACCAATCGCGGCGGTGGCGATGAGCACCGCTGCGATCTTCGTGTTCCGCCCGGCCACCCGATGAGGCTACCGCCCGGAGGGCAACCCGGTGGCAACCCACCACCCATGAACAGGACGAAAAACCCGGACGCGTGAGGCGCCCTAGAACCCTCTCCACGCGGCTTTCCTGGAGTACGCTGAACCCCAGCAAAGGCCGCACGCGTTCTCATAATCCGTAGGTCCCTGGTTCGAGTCCAGGCCGGCCCATCAGGCTAAGACGTGAATCCGTCTCGGCGGCCCCGACGAGTGTGCGCGCCTGTGCGCCACTTTGGGCGGGAACTGTGCTTTCCGCCGCATTGGGTGCCCCGACCTCCGCCCTCCTGCTTCGCGCTGCAGCACGACAGTTGGTCCGTCTCGCTGCGCGTCATTCACTGGTTTGCTCCGTGCTGCCGATGTAACGGAGATGGGGTACGCACGAAACGGGAACACCGCTCCGAGGCTGACGATCGGCCGGCGGCTCGGGCTACTCGTGGGTCTCCTTGTACTCGCGACCATGGCGGTCGCGGTGATCGGAGCGGTGGGAGTGAGCCGTGTTGATCAAAAGATCCACACTTTCTACACAGGGACCTTCGAGCGTGCCGCGATCACGGTGGAGCTGCGCGGCGCATTGAAGGACACCAAGGCTGCCTCTCTGGAGTACGCGCTGGTAGAGGAGCCGGCCCGCCGACGCGCGCTGGAGACTGCCATCTCCGGCTCGCTCGTCCCCTCGGTCGACACGTCACTCGACAAGACGGAGGACCAGCTGAGCCACGCCTCGGAGCCGGTCGAAACCCGCAGGGCACTGGTGAGGTTGCGAAAGAACTGGCAGGCCTACCTCGAGCGGTTCGGACCGGCCCTGTTCGCCGCGAGCCCCGCCGGCGAGCAAGGAGCTGCTGAAGCGATCAGGGCAGTGCTCGACCGCCTGATCGCCGATGCCGAGATCCTTGCGGAGGGTGAGGCCGACCATGCCACCGCCGCGATTGAGGACACGGCCGCTTACGCCGACACGATTCGTCTGGGTCTGATCATCACCGCTGCGTTGGCGGCACTGATCGCCGGCGGCATCGCGTTCCTGCTGACACGGCGTCTGGTTCTCCGCACCCGTGACTACTCGCGATTTGCCTCGGCGGTCGCGGCCGGCAGCTTTGGTGAACGCCTTCACCTGCGCGGAAACGACGAGCTGACCGACCTCGGCGAGCTCCTGAACCGAATGGTCGATCACCGCGACGCGGAGCAGACTCAGAGTCTGCAGCGCTCGGAATTCACCGAGGCGATGCAGTTGACCGGCAGCGAGAGCGACGCCCACAATCTTCTGAAACGCCACCTGGAGCGCTCGATCCCGGGCAGCGTGGTAACCGTGCTCAGCCGCAACAACAGCGCCGACCGGCTCGAGCCCACCACGGCGGTCGATCCTGCGGACTCCATCGCCGAAGGCCTGCGCGAGGCAGCGCCCGAGGATTGCCTGGCGGTGCGTAGCGGCCAGGCCCAGCGCCGCGACGGCAAGGAGACTCTGCTCACCTGCAAGATCTGCGGTCAGACCGAGGCGAGCGCATGTCAACCGCTTCTCGTAGGCGGCGAGGTCATCGGCTCGGTACTTGCCAGCCGTGACATCGGCCTCAGCGAGAGCGAGAGCGAGACGATGCGCGGTTCGGTGACACAGGCGGCCCCGCTGCTCGCGAACCTCAGGAACCTCGCACTTGCCGAACTGCGCGCAGGTACGGATTCGCTCACCGGACTGCCGAACCAGCGCGCAAGCCACGAGACGCTCCAGCGCATGATGGCCCAGTCCGACCGCACTCGGCAGCCGCTCTCGGTGCTGATGCTTGACCTCGACCACTTCAAACAGGTCAACGACGTCTTCGGCCATGCAGCCGGCGACAACGTGCTGGCCGCCGTCGGCGTAACGCTGCGCTCCTCTGTCCGCGACGCGGACTTCTGCGGTCGTTTCGGCGGCGAGGAGTTCATCGCACTGCTGCCGAATACCGATCTCGCGGGCGCAGGGGTGGTTGCCGAGAAGATCCGCGCAGGCGTTGAGCTCATCCAGGTGCCCGCGGTAGAACGGGGCATCACGGTCAGCATTGGCGTAGCTACAGCACCGGAACACGGGGTCGACGTCGAGGTAGTCGCCCGCCTGGCCGACCGCGCGCTCTACGCCGCGAAGGAAGCCGGGCGGAATCGCGTCGAGCTGGCCGCCGTCAGCGACGCTCCGCTCGAGTTCGACCCGCCGACTGTGGACGTCGACCCGGCACTGCCCTAGCGACTCGCTCAGGACCGGAGTGTCCCGAACCGTGTCCCTGCAGAGAGTCACGGTCCCGGCGGCGGCACCGGTCGCGGCGCGACTATAGGGTGGCGCGTATGCGGATCAGCATGTCAGGGGTGTTCGTGATCCTGCTCCTCGCCGGGGTTGCCGCAGGCGTTGCGGCCGAGCCCTCGTCGGTCGGCGCCGCGCGCGCGACCGGCTGCAAGAGTAAGCCCGGTCTATCTGTGGTCAAGAACGGCCCGCGCACGAAGAAGCGCGTCTCGATCACCTTCGACGACGGCCCTTCGCCGGGGACGAGCCGCCTGCTCTCCGTCCTCAAGGCAAACAAGGTCAAGGCAACCTTCTTCCCGATGGGCAACAAGCTCAGCCG
Source organism: Thermoleophilaceae bacterium (assembly GCA_035630015.1). GTDB lineage: Bacteria > Actinomycetota > Thermoleophilia > Solirubrobacterales > Thermoleophilaceae > JAAYBF01. The sequence continues at coordinate 14,281 of DASQLM010000073.1, forward strand.
CCGCCGCAGCGTGGTCAAACGCGCCGTCCGCGATGGGCATGAGTTCCAGAATCACTCCCACACCCACGCCGACCTCGGCAACGGCGGTTCACAGGCGACCGACGAGATGCGGAAGGCAACCGCGGCTATCCGCCGCGCGACCGGGTTCACTCCATGCGCCTTCCGGCCACCCTTCGACTCGGTCGGCGGCGACCTGACGCGGCGTGCCCGTGAGCAGGGGCTCAGGACGGTCATGGCAGACGTTCTGCCGCAGGACTACGACAACCCGCCGGCCAGGGAGATCGCCTCGCGCGTGCTTTCCGGCACCCGTCCAGGGTCGATCATCGTGCTGCACGATGGCGAAGCTGACGGTGACGGGCCCCGCCCCAACACGACCGCGGCGGTGCCCACGATTATCAAGCGGCTGAAGGCCCGCGGCTACCGGTTCGTGACCGTCACGAAGATCCTCGGCTACCGGCAGAGCTCCCGTTAGCTCGGGCCGGGATCGATGCGATGCGCGGCTCGGAGCCGCTCGAGCTCGTCGGTGAGTTCCGGCACGGATCCCAGACCTGCCAGCGCGGCGGAAGTCCAGTCCTGTTCGCCCTCCTGCGCATCGAGTAGCCGGAGCGCCTCTGCGTTGCGCTCTCGCGCATACGCGAAGTCACCGCGCTGACGGCCCAGGGCGGCCTGGCCGAGACAGGCCAGCGGGTTGCCGTCGGCGCCGATCTCTCGCGCCGTCGCGTTGGCTTCGCCGAAGTGACCCTCAGCGCGCTCGATGTCCCCGAGCAGGAGCGACACGTGCCCCATGTTGGCGAGTGCGTACTGGACGGTGTTCGTGCGTCCGACCCTCCGACCCTCGCTCACCGCGTCCTCGTACGACCTCAGTGCCGCCTCGAGTCGCCCCGCATGGTGGAGCGCCAAGCCGAAGTGGTAGGGAATCGCCGTGACGGCCCACCGATCATCGAGCACCCTGAAGATCGCCAGGGCGCCTTCGCCCTCGCTGATGGCCTCGTCGAAGGCACCGGCCGTGAAGTGAAGCTCCATCCGCACGAAGCGAACTAGGCCCCGTCCCCACTCATCGGAGGTTCGCAAGAACTCCCGATCCGCCTCGGCAAGCAGCTCGAACGACCCGCTGACATCGGCGCCGGAGATGCCCTCGATGGCGAGGAATGCCTTCGAGAACGCCGCCCGGTGCCGCTCGTCCAGTTCCGTGAACAGGTCGAGGCTCTCCCGCGCGGCGGCCGCGCAGTCTGCGCTTGGATGGACGACGCACGCGGCTGGACGGGCCACCAGCGCTTTCGCCTGCAGAGCGCGGGCGCGCACCGCCGGAGACGCGTTCTCGGCTGCGGCCAGCATGTCCGCGAGCTCGCGCCGGCCTTCCTGCCGGCTGGCGAAGTACGAAAACCAGCCCAGCCCCGCGGCGAGCCGCAGCCCGAGGTCCGACTCGGTCGCCATGCGCTCGCGACACCACCCGACCGCTGCGCGGACGTTGTCGCTTTCGAGTCGAAGCCAAGTCAGCCAGCGGCCCTGATCGGACCCGCGAAGCTCCGGCTCGGCGCCTTCGATGACATTCGCGAAGTACTGGGCATGGGCCTCCGTGAGCAGGCTCAGCTCTCCGGCCTCAGCGAGCTGCTCCCCGGCGTGCTGGCGTAGCGTCTCGAGCATGCGGAAACGACCGTCGACATGGTTGGCGATGACCAGGGAATGGTCAACCAGGCGGGCGAGCCGGTCGAGCACGTCGGGCGGGTCGATCCCGGCGCCGGCACAGATGCTTTCGGCCGCCTCGAGGCTCCAACCGCCACGGAATACCGACAGCCGGCGATACAGCACGCGTTCCGGCTCCTCGAGGAGCAAGTGGCTCCATTCGACGGTCGCGCGGAGCGTCTGCTGCCGGGCATCCGCGGTGTGCGAGCCACCCGTCAACAGACGGAAGCGGTCGCCGAGGCGAGCCGCGACCTCGTCGACCGGAACCGTCTTGACTCGGGCTGCGGCAAGCTCGATCGCCAGGGGGATGCCATCGAGTTGGCGGCAGATCTCGGCCACCACTGGCGCCGTACCGACGTCGAGCCGAAAGTCACGGGAAGCGTCGGAGGCACGCTGTGCGAACAGCCGGATCGCGTCGTAATCGGGCAGCTGCTCGGCGGGCGTGGACGGCTCGGGCAGCGCCATCTGAGGAACTGACCAGGTGACCTCCCCGGGAACATGCAACGGCTTCCTGCTGGTCGTCAGGAGATGAAGCGACTCCGAGGATCGCAGCAGCCGGTACCCGAGCTCGGCGCATGTGTCCGCCAGGTGCTCGCAGTTGTCGAGGACGAGCAACAGCTCGACGCCGCGGACGAAATCGACGAGTCTCTTTTCCGCGAAGCCCGACACGAGTGGCGGCCCTTCGAGGCCGACCCCGCACGCCTCGGCCACTTCCAGGGCGACCGCCGTCGGATCGGTGATGGCCGCCAGCTCGACCAGGACGATCCCACCGGAAAAACGACCGAGCAGCGAGCGGCTCGCCTCCACGGCCAGGCTGGTCTTGCCCGCACCGCCCGCTCCGGTGACCGTGACCAGGCGGCGGGCGGAGATCAGATCGGCGAGCTCGTCGGTTTCGCCCTCCCACCCGACGAAGCTGGTCAGTCGCGCTGGGAGCTCGTGGCGGGGGCGGAGCGCGCGCTCAGGCGCCTGCAGGGCGGAATCCTGGCGCAGGATCCCCTCGTGGAGCCTCTGCAGCTCGGGGGACGGGTCGATGCCCAGTTCCACGACCAACGCCTCGCGAGTCTCGGCGAAGACTTGGAGTGCATCCGGCTGTCTGCCGGATCGGTACAAGGCCAGCATCAGTTGGCCGCGCGGCCGCTCCCTCCACCGATGCTCGGCGACGAGAGCCTTTGCCTCTCCCACCACCTCGCCGTGGCGGCCCGTGGCGAGTAGCGCCTCCAGCCGGTCCTCGGTGGCTTCCAGCCGCAGTTCGTCGAGTCGGTCCGTCTCCGGCTTGGCGAACGGGAGATCCGCCACGTCGGCGAGGGCGGGCCCGCGCCACAGGGAGAGCGCCTGGTCGAATAGTTCAGCGGCGTGCGTCGAACCGCCTTCCAGGGCCTCCCGCGCCTGCCTGACGAGTACCTCGAACCGGGAAGCGTCGACCGCTTGCGGGCCGACGGCGAGCTTGTAGCCGGGCGGCTCGGTCAGGATCACCTCGGGGTACCTCAGTGCCTTGCGCAGCCGCGAGACGCGCGCCTGCAGCGCGTTCCGCGCGTTCAAGGGGGGCTCCTCTCCCCAGAGTTCGTCGATCAGGCGGTCCGCGGGGACGACCCGTCCCACTCGCAATATCAGCGCCACCAGGAGCGCCCGTTCGGTGGCCCCCGCAACCGGTAGCGCGGCCTCGCCGTCTGACACCTCCAGCGGACCGAGGATGCGGAACTCCATCGCACTCACGCTACCGCCCTGCGAGGGCTCGTCAGCGGACCGTCAGCCTGCGGTCAAGGGACGGATGCAGGATCGACGACATGAACTACGACACGAGTCAAGAACCGACGCTGGTGCTTGGCGGCAGCGGCAAGGTCGGCCGGCGGGTGGTGGACCGGCTCACCGCGCGCGGCGTGCGGGTTCGGATCGGGTCGCGCTCGGGTGAGCCTCGTTTCGATTGGGAGGATCGCTCGACTTGGGGGGCGGTTCTGGAGGGGGTCGGATCGGCCTATGTCTCCCATTACTGGGACGCGCGTCCGGGTGCCGCGGAGACGCTGGGCTCGTTCGCAGACCTGGCCGTGGAGAGCGGCGTGCCCCGCCTGGTTCTGTTGTCGGGGCGCGGCGAGGAGGAGGCCGAGCGTGGGGAGCGGGCCGTGCGGTACTCCGGCGCCGAGCTGACGGTCGTGCGCTCGACCTGGTTCGCCCAGAACTTCAGTGAGGACTACTGGCGCGAACAGGTGCAGGGAGGCGAGGTCGCGCTTCCGGCCGGAGGGGTGCCCGAGCCGTTCGTCGACGCTGGCGACGTCGCTGACGTCGCGGTTGCGGCGCTGACCGACGATCGGCACATCGGCGAGCTCTACGAGCTCACCGGGCCGCGGCTGCTGACGTTCACGGAGGCGGTCCTGGAGATCTCGCGGGCGGTGGGCCGTGAGGTCCGCTACGTGCCGCTCTCGATCGAGGACTTCGCCGTCGCTGCTGGCGACCAGGGTGTTCCGAGCGAGGTCGTCGAGGGGCTGACCTTCCTCTTCGGTGAGGTCCTCGATGGTCGCAACGCGCGGCTGGCCGACGGCGTTCAGCGCGCCCTCGGCCGCGAGCCGCGGGACTTCAGCGACTACGCACGCGACGCGGCCACCAGCGGCGTCTGGAACCCCACGACCACCCGAGCGGCATGACTTCATCCGGATCGAACCGCAGCTCGGACATCGTGTTGGCCGCGGCCGTGATCGCGATGGGCCTGCTGACGGGGCTGTTCTACGCCTTTGACGTTGCCTTCATGCCAGCCCTCTCTGCGGCCGACGACCGCACGCTCGTCGATGCGATGCAACAGACGCTCGACCTGCCGGCCTTCCCCTTGACGCTGTTCGTAGCTCCGGTGCTCGCCGTCGTTGCTCTCGTTCAGGCGCGTCGCTCCGGTTCGCCACAGACCGTACGCTGGATCGTCGCCGGCCTCTCCTTCTACGCGGTGATGGTCGTCATCACCGTCGCGGTCCACTTCCCGCTCAACGAAGACCTCAAGAACGCGGGTGACCCCGCCCGCATCCAGAATCTCGCCGCCGTGCGCGACGACTTCGTGACCCCCTGGGTCGCCTGGAACATCGTCCGGACGCTGGCACTGACGGCGGCCTTCGGCTGCCTCACTTGGGGACTCGTGGTGCGCGGACGCATGGGGCGAGCGGCATGACAGACGGTCCCGGAGATCTCGTGATCGAGACGGGGGCGCTGACCAAGCGTTACGGCGACTCGATCGTCGCCGTCGACGAGCTCGACCTGGGCGTGCGCCGCGGCGAGGTGTACGGCTTTCTCGGCCCGAACGGCGCCGGGAAGACGACCACCCTGCGGATGTTGCTCGGGTTGGTGCGACCGACCTCGGGGCGGGTGGCGGTGCTCGGCGCCCGGCCCGGCACTCCGCAGGGCCTGGGGCGCATCGGGGCGATGGTGGAGGTACCGGCGTTCTATCCCTACCTGTCGGGGCGCGACAACCTGCTCGTGCTCGCTCGCTATGCCGGTGTGGGAGGGGATCGCATCGAAGCGGTGCTGGACCAGGTCGGGCTGCTTGACCGTGCGGCAGATCGCTCGGCGACCTACTCGCTGGGGATGAAGCAGCGCCTGGGCGTCGCTGCCGCGCTCTTGAAGGATCCAGAGCTGCTGATCCTCGACGAGCCGACCAACGGACTCGATCCGGCAGGCATGGCCGAGATGCGCGACCTCATCCGCTCGATCGGCAACGGCGGGCGCACGGTCATGCTCTCGAGCCACCTGATGGGGGAGGTCGAGCAGGTGACCGACCGGGTCGGGGTGATCCGCGACGGCTCGCTGGTCGCAGAGGGGACCGTCGAGGAGCTGCGCGGCCGCGCTGGACTGACGGTCCGCGCCGAGCCGCTAGCCGAGGCCGCCCGCCTGATCCGTGCGCTTCCGGATGTCGACGAGGTCACGAGCGTCGACGGCGTGCTCGACGTGACCGTCGACAGCTCGCGGGCCCCGGTCATCAACCGTCTGCTCGTGGAGGCCGGCATCGCGGTCTCGGAGCTCTACGCCCAGCAGGCCTCGCTCGAGCACGTCTTCCTCGAGCTGACGAAAAGTGGGGGAGACCCGTCATGACCCGCGCGGTGAGCGCCGAGCTGCTGGTGCTGCGCAAGCGTGCCGCGACCTGGATCCTGCTTGGCATCTGGACGCTGCTAGGCGTCTTCTTCGCCTATGTCGTGCCGTACGCGCTCGACCCGGAGGACGCGGCCGGGGGAGTCGAGCAGTTCTTCCCCGAGTCGCTCGCCGGGACGCTGCTCGCTGGGTTTCCCTTCTTCGGCGGTGTCTTCGCCCTGATGCTCGGGGTGTTCGCGCTCGGCAGCGAGTACGGCTGGGGCACGCTGAAGACACTGTTCACGCAACGTCCCGGCAGGCTCCGCGTGCTGGCCGCCAAGCTGGCAGCGCTCGCCATCGTCCTCGTACCGTTCGTGCTGGCGCTGTTCGCCGCCGGCGCAGTGGCCAGCGGCGTGATCGCCCAGATCGAGAACGCGACCATCAGCTGGCCGTCCGCCTGGCTGCTGGTGCGCGCGATCGCGGCGGGCTGGCTGATCCTGGCGGCATGGGCGGCGCTTGGTGTGCTGCTCGGCGTGCTCACGCGGGGAACCTCACTCGCGATCGGCATCGGCATCCTCTACGCCCTCGTCATCGAGGGACTCCTGAGCGCCTTCGCCGACAGCGTTGGCGTCCTCGAGCCGCTCACAAGCGTCTTCCTGCGCGCAAACGGGTACTCGCTCGCCACCGCGCTCGGGGCCTCCTCGCAGAACATCGAATCCAACGGACCGGGCTCCTTCAGCGGGCCGTTCGTCGACAGCCCGCAGGCCCTTGCCGTGCTCGCCGCCCTCATCGCGACCTTCGCCGCCCTGTCCGCGCTCCTACTGCGACGCCGGGACATCGCGTGACCACGCCCACCACACCAGAACACGTTTCGCCGGTGAGCCGCCGGCGCTGAGAAAGGAATCACGATGCAGACCGAAAACGAGAGCCAGAAGATCGCCGTCACGGGAGCCACCGGCCGGGTGGGATCCCACCTCGTCGAGATCCTCGAGCAACGCGGACACGATGTCGTCCCGATCGCGCGCTCCAAGGGTGTGGACGTGGTCAGCGGCGAAGGTCTCGACGAGGCGCTCGCCGGGGCCGACACCATCATCGACACGGCAACGGGGCCCTCGCCCGACCAGGACGCGGCGACGGAGTTCTTCACCGCTTCGGCACGGAATCTCCAGCGAGCCGGCGCCGCGGCCGGGGCGAAGCGAGTCGTCGTCGTCTCGATCATCGGCATCGACAAGTTCCAGGGCGGCTACAACGCGGCAAAGGTGGCGCAGGAGCAGGCGTTGCTCGAAGGCCCGCTCCCGGTCCGGATCGTGCGCGCGGCCCAGTTCCACGAGTTCGTCGATCAGCTCGTCGGGTGGATGATCCAGGATGGCGTCGCCTACCTGCCCGAGATGCGAACCCAGCTCGTGGCCGCCCGCGTCGTCGCCGAAAGCCTCGCCGACGCGGCCGAGGAGCCGGAGATCCAGAACGGCAGGATCACGGAGATCGCCGGCCCGCAGGAGGAGCGTCTCGCCGACGCGGCCGCGGCGCTTTTCGCCAGCCGAGGTGATCCGTTCGAGGTCCGCGAGGACCGCCAGCCCGGCGACCCGGACGCCGCGGCCTATGCGGAGGGCGCCGCGTTGCCCAACCCGGCCGCGAAGCTCGCCGGCCCCAGCTTCGAAGAGTGGCTCGCGGCGGCGTAGAAATGTCGCTCCAGAGCCACGCCTTCCTGGTCACGGGTGCGTCGCGCGGGATCGGCCGGGCCGTCGCCCTTGCGCTCGGGGCCCGCGGCGCAACCGTTGCCGTGCACTACGCCCGTCGCGACGACTTGGCGCGTGAGGTCGTGGCAGCCGTTGAGGCCCGCGGCGGTCGCGCGTTCGCCCTCGGGGCGGACCTCGCCTCTGCCGGCGCGCCAGAGCGCCTTGTCGACGAGGTGCGCTGCGGCCTCGAGGCCCTCGGCGGCCAGCCGGCGCTGCAGGGGCTCGTGCTCAGCGCTGGAGAGCTCGTAGTGGGCGGGCTCGAAGAGCTCTCCGCCGAGTCGTTCGACCGCGCGATGGAGGTCAACGTGCTCGCCCCGCTCCTGGTGGTCCGCGCGGCGCTGGCGCTGCTCGCGCCTGACGCGCGCATCGTCACCGTGAGCGCGGCGATCACCCGCCGCGCGAACCCGGACGTGCTTATGCAGTCCGCGGCAAAGGCGGCGCTACAGGACGCAAGTCGCAACCTCGCGGCCGAGCTGGGCCCGCGCGGCATCGGCGTCGTCGACGTCGCGCCCGGTGTCGTCCGCACCGACCTCAGCACGCCGTACCTCGCCACGCCCGGCTACGCGGAGGACACCGCCACGGCGACGGCGCTGCGCCGCATCGGCGAGCCCGAAGACGTCGCCGACGCCATCGTCGCCCTCCTCTCGCCGCAAGCGCGATGGATCACCGGCCAAGTCATCGAAGCAGGCGGCGGATACCGCCTCTAGACGCCCAAGGAGTAGATCCAATGGAATCGACCGCACATTCGCGGCGGTGGACGGCGCTCGCCGTCATCGCCCTCGCCCAGTTCATGGTCATCATGGACACGTCGATCATCGGGGTCGCCCTGCCGGACATCCGGGCCGACCTCGGCTTCGCCCCCGGAGACCTGTCCTGGGTCTTCAACGCCTACGTCATCGCATTCGGTGGTCTGTTGCTGCTCGGCGGCCGACTCAGCGACCTCGTGGGCGCCAAGCGCGTATTCACGGCCGGCTGGGTCGTACTGGCCGCGGGCTCGGCGATCGCGGGCCTGGCCGACTCGACCACGATGGAGATAGCGGCAAGGGCCATCCAGGGCATCGGCGCGGCCCTCATCGCCCCGTCGGCATTGACCCTGCTGATGATGTTGTTCGGGTCGGAGCCGAAGGAGCTCGTGAAGGCGCTGTCCGTCTACGGCGCGGCGGCACCCGCGGGAGGTACCGCCGGCGTCTTCCTCGGCGGCGTGATCACCGAGTGGGCCAGCTGGCCGTGGGTGTTCTACGTGAACATCCCGGTCGCGCTTGTAGCGCTGGCGCTCATTCCCAGCCTGATGCCGGCGGCGCCGGCGAGGCGTGGCAGCGTCGACGTAGCCGGGGCGCTTACGGTCACGGCCGGTCTCGCGCTGGCAGTGTTCGGCATCGTCCGCGCACCCGAGGTCGGCTGGGGCTCGACGGAGACCCTGCTCATCCTGACCGGCTCCGTGGTCCTGTTGGCCGGGTTCGTGCTCATCCAGAATCAGCGGCGTGAGCCCTTGATGCGGCTGAGCATCTTCCGCACCCCCAACCTCGGTGCGGCCAACCTCGCGCAGCTGCTACTGGGCGCGGCGTGGATACCGATGTGGTTCTTCCTCAACCTCTACCTCCAGCAGGTGCTCGGCTACGGAGCGTTCGAGGGTGGAGCGGCGCTCCTGCCGATGACAGCGACCATTCTCATCCTGATGGTCGTTGCCGCGCCACGGCTGATGGCACGCGTCGGTGCCAAGCCCATGATCGTCGGTGGCCTGTTCGTTCTCGCCGCCGGCCTCGGGGGCCTGTCCCTCGCCCGGCCCGACGGCAGCTTCGTCGTAGACGTGCTGCCGGCCTCGCTGGTGGCGGCGACGGGCATGGCGCTTGCGTTCATCCCCTCGCTGAGCACGGCTATCTCGAGCGCTCGTCCTGAAGAGGGGGGACTCGCGTCGGGCATCGTCAACACCGGCTACCAGGTCGGTTCGGCACTGGGCCTGGCGGCGATGACGGCGCTGGCGAGCTCGCAGGGCGCCGACGAGCTCGGCGACGCCGTCGCTCTCACCGACGGCTACTCGGCCGCGTTCCTGGGCGCTGCAGGCATCGCGGTCGTCGGAGCCATCGTCGCGGCGGTCACTCTGCGGCGACCGGCCTCCGCATCCGAAGCCAACGACGAGACGACTGCTCGCCCGAACCGTCCCGGGCGACGCTCGGCAGTAGCCCAAGCGGGGCCGGCGAGCGCCAGCGCCGTGGGGAAACCCTCCCGGGCGGGTCCCACCCGTCAAGGCCTATGACGCAGATCCCAAAGGCCCAGCCGCGGGCACCCGGCGCGTGGCGTCGGTTCGCGCCCTGGCAGGGACCCGCCTCCCGCACTGACCTGGCCTTGATCGGGGCGATCCTCGGAGTGGTCGCACTCGGGCTGGCATCGAGGCCACTCAAACCGTTCCTGCTCGCTTCGCACCCCGCCGCGCTGGAGTTTCTCACCGGCGACCTGACCGCGATCGGGGCTGCCGCCGCCTACGCCCGGATCGGCGAGTTGCCGCTCTGGTTGGTCGTCGTCGCCGGGGCGACCGGCATGGTTAAGACCGACTGGCTGACCTGGTGGGCCGGACGCCAGTGGGGCGGGGGCATCATCAGAGTGTTCACCACGAGCGAGCGAGCGCAGCGCTTCGCCGCCCGGGCCGCCGAGTTGAACCCCTGGATCGTCCGTGCCGCGGTCGTCCTTGCCGTTGTGCCCGGCGTCCCCACTGCCGTGGTCTACGCCATGGCCGGTTGGGCCCGGATGAGGCTGACCACCTTCCTCCTGCTGGACTTCGTTGGCGCCCTGCTGCTGACCGGTCTGGTCGCGGGCCTCGGCTACGGAATCGGCCAACGGGCTGTCGACCTGGTCCTGTTGGTCGACAGGTTCGCATCGGTGGTGAGCCTGTCGATGATCGCGGTGGCTGTATCAATCCCGGCGATCAAGCGGCGGATTCGACCGAGAAGGCGTGCCGAGTGCCGGACACGCTGACGGTCCGCGCTCGGTGAGGTGGCAAGCTGGCAGGGGTCGGACGAGAGGCGTGTCCCGAACCGTGGCCCCGAGTGCGCGAAGCCCGGCGTTAGGTAGGCGCTGTCCGCCGATGATGATGGGCTTACGTAGATGCTGAATGCCGAACAGGTAGCGAAGGCCTATTGCCGCTGGATCGCGGATGGCGAGCCCGATTTCCAAGCGATGATCAGCCCCGATCTGTATGACCACGTCAGCGGCGGCACCGGCCCTCAGGTCTGGGATCCGGTGTGGCGCTGGATCGAGCAGAGCTTCGACGAACGGCGAGCGGAGCTCCACGGTTCAGGAACGTTCGACGACGGACGGATCGCGGTCTGGGTCACCCTGCATGGCAGGCACGTCGGGAGCGGATTGCCCTGGCTTGCGGACCGCCCGGCCAGCGGTGCCCAGATCGCTTGGAAGCAGCTGCACGTCTTCGCAGTGAAGGGCGACAGTCTGTCCGAGCACTGGGCAGTGCGCGACGACCTGCGGGTCATCGAGGCGATCGAGGCATCCCGCTGACGGGGCGCCCCCGGATCGCTTTCTGAGACCAGTGGACTATCGGGTAGGTTCGGCGCATGGAAAAGCGAATCATCAATCCTTGGACGTGGCAGGACCAGTACGGCTACGTGCAGGCCAACGAAGTCAGCGGCCATTCGCGCGTGCTGTGGTGCGCTGGGCAGACCTCCGTTGACGAGGACGGCAACCCGTTGCATGAGGGGGACATGGTCCTCCAGGCGCATCAGTGCATCGACAACCTCGAGACGGTTCTTAGGGAGGCGGATTTCACGCTGGCCGACGTGATGCGCTTGAACCTCTACGTCACCGACGTCGACGCGTACTTTGGTGCCGCCGAGGCGGTCGGGCAGCGCCTCGGCGAGGCCGGCTGCCGCTTCGCGGGAACTCTCCTCGAGGTCAATCGACTCGCGATGCCGGAGTTGATGATCGAGATCGAAGCGACAGCCGCGAAGTAGGCGACCAGGAAGCCGTCGGATCATGGGCGAGGTCGACGGCCCAGAACTGGCACCCACCGCGTTCGACGAACTGTTTCGCGCGCAGGCCGGCAGCACGCTCTTGCTCGAACTCTGGTCTCGTGCATGGGGGGAGGACTACCCGCACGAGGTTGAGCCGTTCAGCCCGTGTTCCTGGTCGCTGCTCTCGTCGCTCGTCGATGCGTTGCGGCTTCCGCCAGGCGCGACGCTCGTCGATCTTGGGTGCGGACGCGGCGGTCCCGGGCTGTGGCTTGCACGCGCCATGAATGCTCGGCTCGTGGGGATCGACTGGTCCGCGGCTGCGGTCGAGCTCGCCGAAGGCCGCGCTCCTGGGTGGCTTCCAAACGGCCGGTACGAAATGCGGACCGGGACGTTCACCGAAACCGGGCTGCCTGACGGCGCCGCGGACGCCGTCGTCAGCGTCGACGCGCTCGCTCTGGCACCGGACCCCGCTGCGGCCTTGGCGGAGGTGCGCAGGATCACCGCGCCGGGCGGCCGAGTGGCGTTCACCGCGAGCGAAGCGGCGGGAGGCGATCCGGCGGATCGCGTTTGGGCGACCCTTCTTAACGAATCGGGCCTTGCTCTTGAGTCGGCCGCGGAGTTGGCTGGGACGACGGACGCGCTGCGGCGGCTGTACGACCTGACGGGGACGCACGCCGCCGAGCTCCGTGAGGACCTCGGTGCCACCCCGACGGATCACTTGCTGCGAGAGGCCGAGCTTGTCGGCCCTGAACTTGAGAGCCTCACCTGGATCGTCTACGTCGCCCGAAGATCGGTCTGACGGTCCCACCCTCGGCCCGCGGTCGCCGCGAGGAGTAGTGTCGAACGCGACTGATCGCTCGTCGGGTCTCGCCCCTCTTCCTTGCGTGCGTCCCTCCAGAGGGACTTGAAAGGTTGGCCGAATGGCCACATTGACCGCCGCCCGTAAGACCGGAGCGCGACGCCTCGATGATGCGTTGCGCGATCAGGACCGGCTTAGAGAGCGGTTCCAGAGTGCTGTCGGCACTTCGGCCGAGTTCGGGGCCTATGTCAAGCTCGAGAATGCACGTGAGGTCGTGTCAGCGAGGCAGGAATGGCTCACCCAGGTCGATGAGGTGCAGGCTGCGAGCAACAGAGTTGCGGCCCGCCAGGCGGAGGTCGGGTCTGAGGCACTGCATCCCCGCGGCAGGCTACGAGTCACCGGCCTCGTCGCGCCCGTTGAGGACATCGAGCCGACTACGCCCGGCCGACTTCGAGAGTGACCGCCCTGACCTCGCGTCGAGCACGTATGTCGCCTTGCCCGCAGCGTCGAGGACATACACGCGACGGTCGGTGGCTTGTGCGGTTCTGATCAGGGTGCCGCGCAGCGCGGTCCAGCGAGTGACGCCACTCGGCGTAACGGCGCGGATGCCGCGGCGACGACCCCCGTACGCCAGCAACGTGCCGTTGCGCATGGCGGCGACCCGCCCCGCCGACCGGTCGACCCAGCGCGATCGCCGCCCGGCCGTATTGACCACGGCGACCCCGAGAGCGCGCTCCCGCGGTCGCGCACCCGGCCGGGCGGTGCGCTCGACCCCGGACAGGGCCAGGACACCCGGCGTGGACCAGATGGCGCCGCGCCGGGCCGTGCACACCCGCACGGTGAGGCGGCACGGCCCGGTCAGGCGGCGCTCCGACCGATAGGAGACGTGCAGAGAGCGCAGATCGACGATCGCCGCCGGACCGTGCGACCCGGCCACGAACGCGCGACGGCCGGAGGGTTCGACGGCCAGCGCCGGCACACCGCACCCCCGTCCGGTCGATGGCGAGCGTGCTCGCCCAAGGTCCGCCACGTCCAGCTCGCCGGACGGGCCGATCCGCAGGAGCCGGAGCCCGCCGCCGGTTTGCGAGGCGATCGCGAACACGACGCCGTGCGGCGTCACCGTCTGGCGGAGGCCCTCGCACGGCAGCTGGTACTCAAACGGCCACCGCCGCAGGATCTGGCCACGCCGCGCGTCCACCAAGACGACCCCGCCGCTCTGCAGGAGCACCGCCACCCGCTCGGGATCCACCCAGCCGAGGCCGATAGCCGCAATCGGCATCGGCACGTCGCGCACGGGGCGCAGGGTCACGGGATCGACCAGCCGGAGGCCGGTGCGCCGGTACGTGCCGAACGCGAGGATCCGGCGGTCCGGCGAGAACGCCCAGGCGTCGTGGTACTCACCGAGCGTGAAGCGTCCGCCCGGGCGCGGGGCGAGGGTGTCGGCGTCGAGGCGGCGCAGCACCGTCGAACCACCGTCCAATGGCGAGGAGATCGCGAGGACCGACCCGGCGGCCCGCGGAGCCGACGATGCGCCCTGCGTGCCGGATCCAACGATCAGCACGCCGGCGAGCGCTGCAGCAATGGTGAGGGACCTCAGTGACAACCGAAGGCCATTGTGGCCACTGGTTCTAGTCCCGCTGCCCGGTGACCGCCATGATGGTTTCGGCCAGCTCCCGCCCGGCGTCTTCCTGGCAGAAGTGGGCCGCTCCGGCGATGGTGCGGTGCGCCTGGCCGGCCGCACCCGGGACGAGCTCCAGAAAAGCCTGGTCGCCCCCGCGGGTGATCGGGTCGGAGTCGCCGAAGGCGCACACGAACGGGCGGTCGAAGGTCCTCAGGCCTTCCCACGCCGCCCGGGCGGCGGCTGCGCCCGGGGCATCGGGCGTGTTGGGTACCAGCGCGGGGAACTGGCGCGCTCCGGCTTTGTAGCGGTCGTCGGGGAACGGCGCGTCGTAGGCGGCGATCTCGTCGCCACCGAGCGTTCGCGCCGTGCCCGCGTTCACGATCTGCCCGATGTCGAACGACGGTGCCTCCTGCGAGAAGCGGCGCCAGGCCTCGAAGGCCTCGCCCAGCGACTGCTCGCCGGTCGGCAGCCCGGTGTTGGAGGCGACGACCGCGGCGAACCGGCCGGGCTGCTCGCCGACGATGCGCAGGCCGATCAGGCCGCCCCAGTCCTGGCCGAACAGGGTGATGTCCTGCAGCTCGAGCGCGTCGAGCAGGGAGCTCACCCAGCCGACGTGCCGGTCGTAGGTGTAGGCCGACCGCTCGGCCGGCTTGTCGGAACGACCGAAGCCGACCAGGTCCGGCGCGATCACCCGGCACCCCGTTGCGGCCAGGGGCCCGATCATGTGCCGGTAGAGGAACGACCAGGTGGGCTCGCCGTGCAGCAGCAGCACGACGGGGCCGTCGGCGGGGCCATCCTCGACGTAGGCCATCCGGAGCGAGACCCCCTCGGCCTCGACGTCCACGTACTGCGGCTCCCAGGCGAAACCGGACAGGTGCTCGAAGCGATGCTCTGGGGTGCGCAAGATCTCCATGGGGCCCTCTCTATGGCCTGACGTTGCAGGCGCGGCCCTTGCAGCGCTCGAGCCGGGTCAGATCGCGGGCGAGCCGGGCCTGGATCCTCGCGTACTCGGGCCGCCCGGCGACGTTGCGCAGCTGGGCCGGGTCGGAGCGCCGGTCGTACAGCTCGGTGTCGCCCGCCTCGGGGTAGAACACGTAGGTGTACCGGTCGGTGCGAACGCCCTTGTAGGGCCGGGCCCATCTGTGGACCGGCACCGGATGAGAGAACAAGGGTCGCGGCGCCTCGATCTGCAGTACCCGGGCGGGTGGCTTGCGGCGACCGCGCAGGGTCGGCAACAGCGACACGCCGTCGGTCGTCCGGCCGGCGCGTGCTCCGGCCATGTCCAGCAACGTCGGGGCGAAGTCGATGTTCGAGACCTGGCGCGCCACCTTGCGACCCGCCGGCACGCCGGGTCCGCGCACGATCAGCGGGATCCGCAGGGACTCCTCGTAGGGCAGGAACTTGTCGCCGGAGATGCGGTGCTCGCCCTGCATCCACCCATTGTCGGAGAGGAACACGATCGTGGTGTTCTTCAGCTGACCGGTCCGCTTCAGCGTGCTGACCAGCTTCTTGACGTGGTCGTCGACGGCCAGCAGCGAGCCGATCCGCCCCTGGTAGTTGCTCTCGAGCTTTGCGATCTCCCTCTGGTTCAGCTGGGGCGCGCCGTTGCGCATGTTCGCCGGCTTGTCGGAGAGGTCGGGCTCGTTGAAGTTCGCGCCGCGCGGAAGCTTCAGGCGCGAGACGCGCTTCGCGTAGCGTGGCGCGGGCCGGGGGTCCGGTCCGGGCCGGCCCATCAGCGTCGTGGCAACGTCCTCGCGGTGGGATGCCGCCGGCGCCCACCAGATGAAGAAGGGCTTCTTCGAACGGCGCTCGGCCTTCACCAGCCGTGCGGTCTCCGCGCCGGTCACGTCCGGCGAGTAGTCCTTGGCCTTCGCGGTGCCCCAGTAGCGGTACGGGGGAGGCCCGAACTGCTTGCGCAGCGCGGCGAAGAGTCCCGTCAGCCCGGTCGGGACATCGATGACCTCGACCTTGGAGAACTTCACGAGCTTGCGCGCGAAGTCGCTGTCGCCCCAGGTCTTCAGCTTGCCGTTGCGGTTCATCACGAAGTTGAAGTAGTCGTACGCGGAGGCGTCCAGCAGGCCGCGCCAGATGTCGAAGCCGTGCGGGACCTCGCCGTGGGCGTCCTTCGCGCCGTAGCCGTTGAGCCACTTGCCCACGAGCCCGGTGCGGTAGCCCGACCGCTGCAGCCACGCGGGAAGCGTGTTGCGGCGGTTCTTCATCCCGTACCAGCCGAAGGGGTGGAAGTTCGCGAGCACGCCGTGGTTGTGGGCGTACTGGCCGGTGATGAACGTCGCGCGCGCCGGGCAGCACAGCGGGAAGGAGTCGACGGCGTTCTCGAACGTCGTGCCCTTGGCGGCCAGCAGCCGGCGGACGTTGGGCATCTTCGCCAAGTCGGAGGCCGACTGGTCGTCGGTCATCACGACCAGGATGTTCGGCCGCCCGTCCTTGGCCGCGGAGGCCGGCCGGGCCTGGGCGGTGGCCGGGAGCGCCGCCGCCGCGAACACGAGCAGGACGGGGATCCAGAGCCGACGCGAAGGGGACATATCACGACGATATCTCGAATAGATATATCTCGTCAAGGTGGGTAGGCTGCCCGGATGCCGGAGCGGCCGCGCAACGCCTACCTGATCCTCGGCCTGGTCCGCCGCGGTGCCAACACCGGCTACACGATGAAGTCCGTGGTCGACCAGTTCGCCCGGTTCTTCTGGGCGGTCAGCTACGGGCAGCTCTACCCGGAGCTCAAGCGGCTCCAGTCCCAGAAGCTCCTGCGCAGCCGCCAGGAGAAGAACGGCGGGCGCCGGCGCACGGCCTACACCCTGACCAAAGCCGGCGAGCGCGAGTTGGAAGCCTGGTTGGGCTCCGAGGACGAGATGCTGTTCGAGGTTCGCATCGAGGCGTTCATGAAGCTGTTCATCTCCGAGAGCAGCGACCAGCAGCAGGCGATAATCCGCCGCCTCCGCGCCGACACCGTGCGGACGCGCGACACGCTCGCCGCCATCGAGCCTCCGCGTCCCATCGGGCGCCACCTCAAGGCCCACGGCCTGCAGATGTACGACAGCCTCATCGAGTGGTGTGACGAGGTGGATGCGGCCTTGGCCGAGAACCGTCCACCGCGGAACCTCTGAACGGGCTGTCAGTCCTCAGCCGTGGCCGCCGCCATTCCCACCGGCCGGTGGGCTACGAACAGGCTCGGCCCGGGGGCCGCACACGTGAGCCCGCCGGCATCCACGCGCTCCCGCTCGACGGTGACGTCGAAGAGGCCCGCCGGGCCGGCGAGCCGCACGATCACCGTCGCCTGGTCCACGGTCGTGGTCGATACCAGTGAGAGGTCACCCGGGCGGGGCGTGCCCAGCTGCGCGTGCGCGAAGCCGATCGCCGCCTGCGCGGCCGGCGGAACGCCGATCCGTCCGCGGAGCATCCCCTCGGCCAGTTCTCCCGCCTCGGTTGCGGCAATGAGCTCATCGGCGGCCGAGGGAGGGACACGTCCGTACATGAGCCCCAGGGGCAGCACGAGCACGGTAGGAGCGAACCGGCAGCCGCCCAGATGGCTGGCCTGCCAGACGCGATCCGGCCGGCGGGCGGCCAGGGCGGCGACGACCGGCCGCCCGCGCTGGCCGCAGCACGGGTCGTGCCGGCCGTGCGAGCACACCAGGTAGATCGGGTCGGGGTCCGCTGCGCCTGGCGCATCGAGCGGAAGCTCGAGCAACTCCCCGTCCGCGCTGAACTCGCCCCACCGGGTGCACCTGGTCTCATCGCGCGTGTCGACCAGCATCCATCGACGGCGCAGGCCCTCCGGGCTACCGCCGGGGCGGCGGACGGCCTGAACGCGCACGCCCTTCTCCCGGGCCCGGGCCTCGAGTGCCAGCGCGACGTCGCGGTCGAACCGTGAGGCGCGCAGACCCTCCGAGCCCCACGGCAACGGCTGCTCGACCAGGAGCAGGCGCGCGGCCGGGAACGCCGTGCCCAGCATCCAGTCATCGCGGTCGTCGGCACGGATCGAGCAGCGCTCCGCCGCCGGGGGCCACCGTGTGCCCGTCACGCCGGAACGAGGACGCCCTCCCGCAACAGGCGGCGGGCCAGCGTCATCTGGTCGTCTGCGTCCAGGCCGGGAAGTTCGGACGGTGAGAAGACGTCCGAGTCGGCGATGACCGCGGCGGCCCGTGCCGTCTCGGCGGGAAGGTCGATGGTCCGGTCGAGATAGTCGAGGCGCACCCGCCCACCCTCACCGGACCCCAGCCGGAGGCGCAGGGCACCGCGCCGGCGTAGTGGGGTGTGTGCCGTGAGCGCGTCCGCAGCTGCGAGCTGCGCGAGCGGACCCACGGCCTGCGGGCGCGTGCGTTGCATGAGGTTCGCCTCGACCCGCGTTGCGATCCGGGTCGCCGGGACATGCTCCAGCGCCTCCTGCAGAGCGCGCACGGTCGCGGCCAGGTGCGGCGCAAGGACCTCGGGATCGCCCAAGTCGGCGCCCATGGGCAGCGAAGCGCGTAGCCGGGGGTCGTCCTGGACCGCGTCCAGCAGGAACCGCACGAGGTCGTAACGGGTAACGGGGTGGATCCCGATCGTCAGATGAATCGACGTCTCGCCCAGGGCCTGCGCGGAGTGCACGGTGCCGCGGGGCAGGTACAGCGCGTCCCCGGGCTCCAGGACGGTGTCGATCTGCGGCGCTTGGGCCACGCGTTCGGCGATCTCGCCCTTGAACGCGTCGAAGGGCTGATTGTTCAGCGGATCGTCGACCACCGGCGGGTGCACGGTCCAGTGCTTGCGCCCGGACACCTGCAGCACGAACACGTCGTGGACATCGTGGTGGGGGGCGAACCCCTGGCTCTGGGGCGGGGTGACGTAGGCGTTGATCTGCACCGGGTGCCCGAGCTCGTCCGCCAGCCCCGCCGAGAAGTCGACCAGTGGAGGCCAGGTGCGGTGCAGGCCCTGCAACACGAGCGTCGAGCCGGCTGCCATCTCGGCCAGCACTTTGTCGTCGGCCGCCTGGTCCGCGATCGAGGCCCCGGCGCCACCGCCGCGGGTGAACGCGGTCGCGGGCCGGACCGCCCCGTCCTTGGCCACCCGGAGGAACGGGGTCCGCAGACCGCGCTCGGAGACCAGCTCGTCAACCGACCCCTGGTCGAACAGGTCGGTGAAATCGGCGGGCAGCTCCGCCGAGCGGGAGAGTCGCGGCGCGCGGCCCCAGTGCTCCTCGGCGAATACCGGCGCGGGACAGGCGACACAGCGCGCGAGCGCCGGGCCGCCTGTCGACACGTCAGTTGCCACGTTGGGAATCGACCGGCTACGCGCCGCCGTCGGCGGGACCTTCGGAGCCCGGCTCGGCCTCACCGTCGGCACCACCGTCACCGGTGCCTGCGCCGCTGTCCGCGGGTCCTTCGGGGCCGGGCTCGGCACCGCCGTCAGCGCCGCCGTCACCGGTGCCGGTGTCTGCGCCGCTGTCCGCGGGTCCTTCGGGGCCGGGCTCGGCGCCGCCGTCCGCTCCGCCGTCGCCCGTGCCTGTGGTGATGTCGTCATCGTCGAACAAGTGAGACCTCCGAGTCGCTGACTGTCGCTTGAACCTTGCCCGGCGAGGCCACCTTCAACCAGAACCATGGCGAAGGGTGCCGTTGGGCGTGGCTTGGGCCCCACTACGTCCCGGTGTCGAGAATCGCCGACCGCCTTCGCTCAAGAGATCGAGGGCCCCAGACCCCGGCCCGCACCACAATCCAAACACCTGAGAAAGGACCAACGGCATGACGGTTCACCGGATGGATCATGTAGGCGTCGTGGTCGAGGACCTCCCGGCGGCGATCGCGTTCTTCGTCGAGCTGGGCCTCGAACTGGAGGGGGAGGCGACGGTCGAGGGTGAGTTCCCGGACCGGCTCATCGCGTTGGAGGGCGTCCGGGCGGACATGGCCATGCTGCGGGTGCCCGGCGGCCCGGGCCGGGTCGAGCTGTCGGCGTTTGCCCATCCGGTGGCCACGAGCCCCGCGCCCAGGGCGCCGGTCAACGTCCCGGGGATCCCGCGCCTCGCGTTCGTCGTCGATGCCGTGGACGAGACGTTCGAGCGCCTGCGTTCCCACGGCGCCGAGCTCGTGGGAGAGGTGGTCGAGTACGAGGACACCTACCGCTACGGCTACGTCCGCGGGCCCGCCGGCGTCATCATCGGGCTGGTCGAAGAACTCCGCTGAGCGGGTGTCGCGTCGGGTCGGCTGGTTCAATGTCGTTGGTGGCCACTGAGCGATCCGCAGGACGCCGGTTGACGGAAGCGTTCCTCGAACGCGACGTGCCGGCGATCGTCGCCGAGCTCGCATCGGATGCGGTCTTCCACAGCCCGGTGGCCGACTACGAGGGCCGCGATCGGATCGGCGTGGTGCTCACGGCGGTCACCCGGGTGCTGACCGCGCCGCAGGCGACCCGGCTGATCGAGGGTCCCGACGAGGCACTGCTGGCGTTCACCGCCGAGCTCGAGGGCGGCGCCGGCGACGGCTTTCTCCTGGCGACCGGCGGGCGCGATGGTGCCGTCGCGGAGCTGACGCTGATGATCAGGCCATTGGCCACGCTCCTCGACGCCGTCGACCGGATGAAGGTGCTGCTCGGAGCGTCGGCCCCGGCGCAGATCGAGCAGGACGATCTACCGGGACGGTTCGAAGGCGCCGATCACGGGTCCGGCGTGTCGTTCTTCCTCGCACGGACGCCGCCCGGCGGTGGGCCAAGCCTGCACCGGCATCCCTACGAGGAGACCTTCGTCGTGCACGAAGGCCGGATCGCCTTCACGGTGGACGGCCAGACGATCGACGCCGAGGCCGGCCAGATCGTGATCGCGCCGCCCGGCAGCGCGCACAAGTTCGTCAACGTCGGCGACGTTCCCGCCCACATGACGAACATCCATCCGCGCCCGCGTATGTCCCAGCAGGATCTGGAGTAGCTCGGCTGAGATGACCGCTCCCGGCTCGATCACGGTGACGCCGGTCTTCGTCGCCGACCTGTCCGTCGAGGGCGAGCGGATGCCGGTCTACGTGCACGTCATCGACCACCCCGATGCGCGCGTGCTGGTGGACACCGGCATGACGGAGCTGCACCCGGCGATGGCCGACATGGATCCCCGCCTCCGGCCGCTCAGCGAGCAGGACCTCGATCTGGCCGGCATCGACATCGTGGTGAACACCCACCTGCACGCCGACCACTGCGGCGGCAACCACCTCTTCGCCGGCAAGCCGGTCTACGTCCAGCGCCGGGAGCTCGACGACGCGCGCAGCGAGGGCTACACCATTCGCGAGTGGGTCGAGGCGCCCGGCGTGCAGTACATGCCGGTCGACGGCGAGCTCGAGTTGCTCCCCGGGCTGCGGCTCGTCCCGGCGCCGGGCCACTGCGACGGCATGCAGATGGTCGTCGTCGAGACCGGCGGGCGGCCGGTCATCGTCGGAGGCGACGTCGCGGTCTGGCACGGCGAGTTCGACGAGCCGCCCACCGAAGGCCGGCTGCGCGTGCTCGAGCTCGACCCCGAGCTGGTCTGGCTCACGCACGAGCGCGAGCCGTGGCGGCCCCCGCCGCCCGAGGCATGACGCCGGCTCCTTGTGCCCACGCGCCGAAACCCGGGACGGGTGTGTAGCCGTTCCCCGATGAGGGGACGCTGGTAACCACGGGGACCGATGGGTTGAGGGAGGGCAGGGCGTGACGCGCGTGCGCGAGGACACCGAGGTTGCGGAGACGCGGGACGGGATCACGAGGCGGAAGGCGGTCGGGTATCTGATCGCGGCCCCGTTCCTGGTGACCGGTGCCAGGTTCGTCAACCCGCCGGCGGCCTCGGCCGCTGTGCCCACCAAGCAGCCGGTCGACCTCTACGACCTGTCGAACCTCCTGATGGACTCGACGCGGCCCACGCAGAGCCTGATCAAGGTCGCCGTCAAGCCCAACGGCACGGTCGCGTTCGACATGCCGCGCTCGGAGAACGGCCAGGGCATCGACACGGCCTGCGCGATGATCATCGCCGACGAGATGGACGTGCCGCTGAGCAGGGTGAAGGTCACCCTCGCGGACGCCAAGCCCGAGCTCCTGTTCAACCAGTTCACGGCCGGCTCGGTCTCGATGCAGGAGCTCTACCAGCCGCTACGCACCGCGGCCGCAATCGCACGCGGGCGCCTGGCCACCGTGGCGGCCGACCAGCTCGGAGTGGCCGAGAGCGAGCTGAAGATCGCCGACGGGAAGATCTCGGCCGGCGGGCGGTCGCTGGGCTACGGCGAGCTGTCGCGCGCAGCCGCGGTCTCGAAGACCCGCCGGGCGCGGAAGGTCAAGCCCAAGCGGCGCTCGCAGCGCACCGTGGTCGGCAAGGGCCAGCGCCGCGTCGACGGGCGCGACATCGTCACGGGGCGCAAGAAGTACGCGATGGACCTGGACGTCAAGAACGCCCTGCCGACCATGCTGTGCCGGCCGCCGACGATCAACGGCAACGCCGAAGCGGTGCTGAACAAGGCGCGGATCAAGGCGATGCCCGGCGTGACCGACGTGGTCCTGATCCCCAGCACCAACGACGAGCGGGCCGGCGTGGTGCCGGGCGGTGTGGCGGTGCGCGCGCGCACGTTCGGGCAGTGCATCGACGCGATCCGCGCCATGAAGGTGCGCTGGTCGGCCGGGTCGGCGCCGGGCAAGAACGCCGACACGGTGCTGGCCGACCTGCGCAAGGCCGAACTGCCGATGACGCCCGGCATCCCCGAGATCCCCGGACTGCCCCAGGTCAAGGAGCTGGCCCCGAAGCAGGCGGAGGAGGAGTTCATCTTCCACTTCCGGCCCGGTGACCCGCTCGAGCCCAACACCGCCGTCGCCGACGTGCGCAAGGGCCGGGCGGAGGTGTGGGCGCCGCTCAAGTCGCCGATCTGGTTCAAGGAGCGGGTCGCCGCCGAGCTGGGCCTGGCGCTGGACAAGGTGAAGGTCCACGTCACGCAGGGCGGCGGATCGTTCGGGCGCCGGCTGTTCTGCGATGCGCCGTTCGAGGCTGTCGCTGTGTCCAAGGCGATGGGCAAGCCGG
Source organism: Thermoleophilaceae bacterium (assembly GCA_035630015.1). GTDB lineage: Bacteria > Actinomycetota > Thermoleophilia > Solirubrobacterales > Thermoleophilaceae > JAAYBF01. The sequence goes on from DASQLM010000073.1 coordinate 37,121, forward strand.
TGCGCCTGATGTGGCACCGGGCGGACATGCCGCGCCAGGGCCGGGCGCACCCGATGGCCATCTCGCGCGTGCGCCTGACCCACACCAGGAACGAGGTCCTGGCGTGCGAGCAGCGCCACACCAGCGTGCAGACCGACTTCACCCAGGGACTGGGCGAGGTCCTGACCGCGTCCGCCTCGACGCCGCCGCTGCAGAACTACCTCCAGTACTCCCAGACGGTGTTCAACCTGACCGCGAACGTGCCCTACGACTTCGGCCTGGTCACCCAGCTGCTGAACGAGGTCTACGACTACAACACGTTCAACACCAGCAGCGTGCGCAACATCTACAGCCCGGAGGTGCGCACCGCGGTCGAGCTGATGACCGACAAGGTGGCCAAGGACATGGGCAAGGACCCGTTCGCCTTCCGCCAGCAGTTCGCCCGGTTCGATCGCCTGAAGGCCGTGCTGACGCGCCTGAAGAAGGAGAGCCAGTGGGGCCGCAAGCTGGGCCCGGGGCGGGCCCAGGGCGTCGCCGTGCACAACGAGTACCACGGGTTCGCCGCCTGCGTGGTCGAGATCGACGCCCGGAAGAAGACGGTGAACCGAAAGGTCACGGGCGGCGTGACCGGCCCGCGTGTGACCCGCGTGACGTACGTGGTCGACGTGGGCCTGCCGATCAACCCGCTGGGCCTGAAGGCGCAGATGATGGGCGGGATCATGGACGGGATCGGCCAGGTGCTGACCTACGGCCTGCACCTCGAGAACGGCGCGTTCCTGGAGGCCAGCTGGGACAACGCCTTCTACACGCGCCAGTGGAACACGCCGCCGCGGGTCGACGTGATCGTGATGCCGCCCACGGGCGACCCGCCCGGCGGCGCCGGCGAGTTCGGCGTGGCCGCCTCGATGGCCGCCACCGCCTGCGCCCTGGGACGCGCCACCGGCAAGATGCCCAAGGAGTTCCCGGTCAACCAGCACAAGCTCGGCTTCAAGCCCTACCCCGCCGAGCCCCCGATACCCGCGTCCCCGACCAACGGGCTGCGCTACCGCAACGCGCCCAAGCAGCGCTAGGAGGAGGCCTCGTGCCCACCCATTCGTTCAAGCTCAACGGCGAGCGCGTCAAGGTCGAGTGCCCGGACAACGTCCGCGTGCTGTGGGTCCTTCGCGACCTGCTGGGCGTGACCGGCCCCAAGTACGGTTGCGGCATCAACGTCTGCAAGGCGTGTACCTGCCACATCAACGGCAAGGCCTTCAACCCGTGTTCCGTCCCGGTGTCCAAGATCGACCGGTCCGACGAGATCACCACGATCGAGGGGCTCGCCGACACCGTCAAGGGCGACGGGCTGCACCCCATGCAGGAGGCCTGGCTGGACGTGGACGTCGCCCAGTGCGGCTACTGCCAGCCCGGCCAGATCATGACCGCGGTCTCCAAGGTCAACGAGATCCGGCGCAAGGAAGGCCGCAAGACCATCACCGACAGCGACATCGACCAGATCCGCAACGTCTGCCGCTGCGGCACCTACCCGCGGATCCGCGAGGCGATCAAGAAGGGCGCTGCGCGGATGTCCTGAGCGGGACTCAGTGCCAGCACGGTTGCGGGCGTGCTGCGGATCGACGAGCATCATCGCGGGGATGAAGGCACTCGGGCTCAGGCCCGTCCCGGTCGCGCTCTTCCTGCTTACGCAGCTGATCACGGTCGTGGCGGTGGCGCTTTCGCTTGGCGTCGAGCCGCACTTCGACACTTTGCTCTTCGCGCTGCACGGGTTCGCGCTCGCCGGGGCCGGTGCGCTGGTGGCCTCCCGGCAGCGGGGGAACCCGATGGGCTGGATCTTCCTGGCGCTCGCGCTGGCGGGCACCGTCGGGGACCTGGTGCAGGGCTACGGCCTGCGTGGCACTCCGGAGGGCTGGACCGGGGCGGTGACGGCGCAATGGATCGACACCTGGATCGCGTTCCCGCTCGTCATGGGCTGGGCCGTCGTCTTCCTGCTGTTTCCGGATGGCCGGCTGCCATCGCCGCGGTGGCGGGCGGTGCCCTGGCTGGCGGGCCTGTGCGTGGTGCCGGCCACGGTCGGCTGGGCGCTGAGCCCCGATCGGGACGCCGAGATCCAGTCCGCCGGCAATCCGGTAGCCGTGACGGGGCCGCTGCCCGAGGCTCTCTTGTGGGTCGGGGTGACGGTCTACATGGGGGTTCTGCTGGCCTCGATCCTCTCGCTCGTCGTGCGCTTCCGGCGCTCGCGCGGCATCGAGCGCCAGCAGATCAAGTGGTTCGCGCTGGCGGCGGCGGTGAACGGGGTCGTCCTGCCGATCACCGTCGTCGTCGGCTTCTTCTCGGGGTGGCTGATCCAGGCCGCCACGGTCACCGCCCTGACCCTGCTCCCGATCGCGGCCTGCGTCGCGATCCTGCGCTACCGCCTCTACGACGTCGACCGGACGATCAACCGGACGCTCGTCTACGCGGCCCTGACCGTAACCCTCGCCGCCGCCTACGTCGCAACCACGCTGGTCCTGGGGACCGGCCTCGGGGCGGACACCGCGTGGCGCACGGCAGCCGCGACCCTCGTCGTCGCCCTGGCGTTCGGCCCGTTGCGAGCGTGGCTGCAGGACCAGGTCGACCGCCGCTACAACCGGTCGCGGTATGCGGGCCTGCAGCGGGTCGCCGCATTCCTCGAGGACCTGCGAGCCGGGCGAGCGGCGCCCGAGCGCATCGAGGAGGTGCTGCGGGAAGTGCTCTCCGACCCCGACCTGGAGCTGCGCTACCTGCCGCCTGAGGCCGAGCTCGACGACGGGGACGACGGGCGCGAGCGCTCGGTCGTCTCCCGCGCCGGGGCGCCGATCGCGATGCTCGTCCACGGACCAGGCTTCGAGCGAACCCCGGACCTCGATGACGTAGTCGACGCAGCCGGGCTGGCGTTCGAGATCGGACGGCTCCGGGTCGACCTACGCCGCCACCTTGACGAGGTGACCGCCTCGCGCGCCCGCCTCGTGGCCGCCGGGAACGAGGAGCGGCGGCGGATCGAGCGCGACCTCCACGACGGAGCGCAGCAGCGGCTGGTCGCAATCGGCCTGGCGCTCCGGCACGCCCAGAGTGAACTGGACGGGTCCGCCTCGGAAGTCAGCCAGGCGCTCGACGGGGCGGTGAGCGAGATCCGCCTGGCGATCGAGGAGCTGCGCGAGCTGGCGAGCGGCGTGCGTCCCGCCCTGCTCGACGGCGGTCTCGCGCCGGCGTTCGAGGACCTCGCGCGGCGGGCTCCTCTGCGCGTCACCGTGACCGCGACCCCTGAGCGCTTCCCCGACCTCATCGAGACGGCCGGCTACTTCGTAGCCACCGAGGGGCTCACGAACGCGATCAAGCACTCGGGCGCTAGCACGGTCGTCCTGACCGCCGAGCGCTGCGTCAACGGGCTCCGCGTGTCGGTCACCGACGACGGCCGCGGGGGAGCCGAGCCGGCCGAGGGCTCCGGCCTGTCGGGCCTGATCGACCGGGTCGAGGCGCAGGGCGGAGTGCTCACGATCGTGAACGGAGCGGGCACGGGGACCCGGTTGACCGCGGAGCTTCCGTGCGGGTAGTCATCGTCGAGGATCAGCTCCTGCTCCGCGAGGGACTGATCCGGCTGTTCGCCGACGCCGGCCACGAGACCGTCGCTTCGGCCGAGCGGGCGGAGGGCATCGAGGCGGTGGTCGCCGGCCACCGGCCGGACCTCGTGGTCGTCGACGTCAGGCTGCCCCCGAGCTACACCGACGAGGGGGCCTTGGCCGCGAAGCGGCTGAAGGAGTCGAACCCCGGCGTCGGGGTGCTGATCCTCTCCCAGCACGTCGAGACCTCCCACATCGGCGACCTTGTCGGGCTGGGGGGCTTCGGCTACCTGCTCAAGGACCGCGTGCTCGACGTCGGCGAGTTCCTCGCGGCCGCCCAGCGGGTCGCCGCGGGCGGCTCGGCACTCGACCGCGAGATCGTCTCCCGGCTCGTCTCGTCCGCCCGCCGCGACGATCCGTTGGCCGAGCTGACCGAGCGCGAGCGCGACGTGCTCGCGCTGATGGCCGAGGGGCTGACCAACGCCGCAATCGCCAAACGGCTCTTCCTGAGCGATCGCACGGTCGAGACGCACGTGCGCCACGTGCTGGGCAAGCTCGACCTGCCCGAGGGCGAGGACGGCCACCGCCGGGTGCTCGCGGTGCTGGCCCACCTGAACGCCACCCGCGATCAGCGCTAGCGCGTAGCCAGGTTCCGCGCAGCCACCGACGATCGCCAGCCAGGCCGGACCTAGCGTGGTCCGTGCAGGCAATCGACAGGAGGCAGATGGCAACTCGGACCTACACGACCCGGGATCACGATCCCGAAGCCGGACCGATCGGCGCGGCCGAGCCGCGGAGGGGCGCGATCTCGATACGGACCCTGGCGCTCGGCGGAGCGCTTGCCGGAGGCATCGGGATCGCCGGCGCCATCGCGGACGCGGTGGCCATTGCGAGCACCGACGTCTCCGAGGACATCTGGAGCTACCCGTGGTCGGGGGCGACCTTCGTCGCGACGACGCTCCTTTTCGCAGTCCTCCACGCGCTCTGCTTCGGGTTGCTGCTGGGCCTGCGGCGCAGTGGGCTCACCGGTCCCACTCGCGGCGTGGGGGTCGCCATGGCGGGCACCGTCGTCGTCTTCCTCGCCGAATTCGCGAGCATCCCCGCCCGCGACTTCGACGTGGAATCGACCACGGTCACCGCGGTGATCATCCCGATGTTCGCGCTCGGCGGCCTGCTCGCCGCGGTCGGCCTGATCGTGGCGGGGCGGGCGACGCTCCGAGCCCGGCGGTGGGATGGGTGGGGACGATTCACGCCGCTCGGCCTGGGGATCGCCGCGCTCCTTCCCACACTCCTCGGTCCGACCGACCTGTTCCCGTACGGGTTCGCGATCTACGGCGCGGCGTTGCTGGCGCTGGGCGCCGCGCTCGCGAGCGCACGCCTGAGCTCGGTCTCGATCCCCCTGAACCAGTCGGCGCGCCAGGTGAAGTAGTCCGCGCCCTCACGTGCCACGATCGAGGGAAAGCGTCCTGCCGCGGCTTGGGCGAGCGGCAGGACGTCCGAGCGGAAGGTGCGCGCGGCCTCCTCCGCTCGCTCTCGGGCCCGCACCACCAGCTCCAGAGCATCTTCGAGGGGCACGGCGTCGGCGAAGAACAGGCGAAGCAGCTCCTCGTCGCGCCACTCGAAGTGCGGCTGGCGTTCGCTGCGAAGCCATTCGGCCAGCGCCTCGTCCCCTCGATCGGTCAGGCGGTAGGCCTTGCGCGGCCGCCGGCCTCGAGGCTCGTCGGCGCTGACCACGTATCCGCCCTCCTCGAGGGCTGCCAGGTCGGGATACACCTGCGCCAGGGAGGCGGCCCAGAAGAAGCTCGTGCTCCGGTCGACCGTGCGCTTGATCGCATAGCCGGTCCGCACCCCCCGCTGGAGCATCCCCAGGATCAGGTAGGACCCCGGTTTCAGGCGCATGGCCTACGGACCGGTCTGCGCAGACCCATCGGGCCGGACTGGTTGAGGCGGGCACACTGTTCTGCTCAGATGCATCGGCGCAGAATATCGGCCACCCAAAGGAGCAGCGAGATGCAGTTCTTCCTGACCGTGCCCCACGACTCCGCCGAGGAGCCGACCATGACGTCGATGGACCCCGCCGAACTGGAGGCCGTGATGGCGGCCGTGGAGGCATTCAACGCCGACCTGCACGCGTCCGACGCCTTCCGCTTCGCCGGCGGGCTGCACCCGCCGTCGTCGGCCAAGACCGTCGACGCCAGCAGCGGCGAGTCCGTCGTGGTCGACGGCCCGTTCGTGGAGGCGCCGGAGTACGTGGGCGGCTTCTGGGTGATCGAGGCCGCCGACCACGATGCGGCGGTCCGGTGGGCCACGCAGGCGGCGCAGGCACTGGGTGGCCGCATCGAGGTGCGCGCCCTGCAGGACCCGCCGGACGCCTGATCGCCGGGCCTGCCCATAGGGCCTGACTGATTGCATGTCGAGAAGCTCCGGCCGGCTCCGCTCACCAGGTGAAGGGCCACGAGAGGCGGGGCCCACGACACCAGGAGGCGACCATGCCGAAGTACCTGCTCCTCAAGCACTACCGCGGCGGCCCCGAGCCGCACCGTCCCGTGCCCCCGATCGACCAGTGGGCCCCCGAGGACGTGGAGGCGCACATGGCCTTCCAGCATCACGTCAGCGAGCTGCTCGAGGACAACGGCGAGTACGTGGACGCGCAGGCGTTGGCGCCGGCGCGCACCTGGGTGCGCTACGGCGGCCCGGACGCCGCCCCCGTGACCACCGACGGCCCACACCCCGAGACCAGCGACCTGATCGCCGGGTGGTGGATCATCGATGTCGAGTCCTACGAGCGCGCGGTCGAGGTCGCGGCCTACGCCTCGTCCGAGCCCGGGCCGGGCGGGACGCCGCTGTACGAGTGGATCGACGTCCGGGAGATCATGTGGGAGCGTCCTCAGACGACCGACGCGGCGTGATCGACGAGCCGACGCCCCAACTGGACGAGGGCGCGCTTCGCGCCCTCGTCCCTCGGGTGCTCGCGGGCCTGGTCCGGCGGGGCGAGGACTTCGACGCCGCAGAGGACGCGCTCCAGGAGGCGCTGGTGGAGGCGCTGCGGGTGTGGCCCGAGAACCCGCCGCGGCACCCGCGCGCGTGGCTGGAGAAGGTGGCCACCCGCCGGCTGGTGGACGCCCACCGCAGCGAGGCGGCCCGCAGCCGCCGCGAGGAGGTCGTGTACGCCGAGCCGCCGCCCGGTCCCACCGAGGAGGGCGACGAGACGCTGTTCGTGCTGTTCTGCTGCTGCAGCCCGGATCTCTCGCCCACCTCCCAGGTGGCGCTCACCCTGCGCGCCGTCGGCGGACTGACCACCCGGGAGATCGCCGACGCGTTCTACGTGCCGGAGGCCACGATGGCCCAGCGGATCAGCCGGGCCAAGCGAACCCTGGAGGGGCGTTCCCTGGACCGCCCCGGCGACCTCGCGGTCGTGCTGCGCGTGCTCTACCTCGTCTACACGACCGGCCACGCCGGCCGGGTGGACCTGGCCGGCGAGGCGATCCGGCTGGCCCGCCAGCTCACCCTGGCCACCGACGAGCCCGAGGCGCGCGGGTTGCTGGCGCTGATGCTGCTGAACCACGCCCGCTCCCCGGCGCGATTCGACTTCGAGGGCCGGCTCGTCACGCTCGACTGCCAGGACCGCGGCCTGTGGGACACCCGGCAGATCGCCGAGGGCGTGCGGATCCTGCAGTCGGCGCTGGCCGCCGAGCGCCCCGGCCGGTACCAGATCGAGGCCTCGATCGCCGCCCTGCACGACGACGCGGCCACCGCCGAGGAGACCGACTGGCTGCAGATCCTGGCCTGGTACGACGACCTCGTCGCCCTGACCGCCGAACCGGTGCGCCAGGATCCCGCCGCGGTGCTCGGGCGCGCCGTCGCGGTGGGCCACGTCATGGGCGCCGCCGCCGGCCTGCGCGAGACCGACCGGCTGCGCGAGGTGATCGGCGACCGGCACCGGTGGCACGCGGTCCGCGGCCACCTTCACGAGCTGGGCGGCGACCTGCCGTCAGCCGCCACGGCCTACGCGGAGGCCGCCCACCGGGCCACGAACGTGGCCGAGCGCGACCACCTGGTGCGTCAGGCCGCCCGTGCGCGGGCGGGTCCGCCCTGCGTCTAGGGGGGACCCCTGAACTTTGCGGCGGTGGGTGGCGGGGGGCTGTGAGTCCACTTAGGGTGGGCCCGTGGGCAAACCGGAGCACGGGAGGTAGTGGTGGAGCCGAGGGATCGTCGTAGTCGTCGCGGTGTGGCGGCCATTGTGGTCTCGCTCGCCGGGCTGGTGCTGCTCGCGCCGGCTTCGAGCCATGCCGCCGTGACCATCGGGAAGGTGAATCCAGACCCCGGCGGCAACGACTGTGATCCCGGCAAGGTCTACACGCAGCAAGCAGCGCAGATTCCGTTCATCGTTCCTTCGGCAGGAGTAATCACCGCCTGGGCGACGAGGGCCAACGGCAACGCCGGGCAGCAGGCTGCACTCAAGACGCTCAGGCAGACCGGCAGTGCACCTGGTGGGGAGTTCAGCTACTCGATTCAGGGGAGTAGCGCGCTGCAGGCTCTTACACCCAACGCCGTCAACCGCTTCGCCACCCGCATAGCTGTGCAGGCCGGGGACAAGCTCGGCTACTTCTTCCCGAGTGGGCCCTCGCAGGCCTGTCGCTACACGGATGGGTCCGGTAGTGACGACACCCGTGGTGGTCCCAGCTCCGGACAACCAGGCAGCTCGTTCAACAGCGTGAACGACGACTTCAGCAGCACGAAATTCATGAACCTCGAGGCCACCATCGAGGTGGACGCCGACGGGGACGGCTTCGGCGACGAGACGCAGGACCGCTGCCTGGGCAGCGGCGGCCCGAGCGGGGGCTGCCCCGCGGGGACCAACCCGACGGGGCCGGGCGGCGGCACCGACACGACCAAGCCGGCCTTGCGTGGCCTGAGCTTCTCGCGCACCGTGTTCAAGGCGGCCGGATCGGGCGGCGCCTTCACCTCCCAGAAGGGCAGGAAGAGGCGCAGGAGCAGGGCGCCCACGGGCACCAAGGTCTCCTTCAGGCTCACCGAGGCGGCCTCGGTGCGTTTCACCGTCCAGCGCAAGACCTCCGGCCGCCGCGTCAGGAGCAAGTGCCGGGCGAAGACCAGGAAGAACGCCAAGCGGCGCAAGTGCACCCGCTGGAAGAACGTGCGCGGCTCCTTCACGGTGCCGGCCAAGGCCGGGAAGACCAGCTTCACCTTCCGCGGGCGCATCGGCGGCAGGAAGCTCCGGACCGGCAGCTACCGGCTCAGCGCCACCGCCAAGGACCCCGCGAGGAACGCGTCGCTGCCCAAGCGCAAGGGCTTCAGGATCGTCCGCTAGCCGTTCGCTTGGGTCTTGGCGCCATGCCAGACCGTTTGTGGCGGTTGTCGCGCTTGTAGCGTACGTTGCAGTCAGGTGCCCGGCAGGGGCGCTTCACGAGGCGCCCGTCAGGGTGCCTCAAGCCCATGGGGGGCAACCGGGTAGTGCGTTGAGTGACGCGCTCGATCTCCTTTCACGTCAGATGAGGGAGTCGAATGCGGCGACGTACGTCGGTAGTGGCATGGATGGTTGCGGGCGCGATGGCGCTGCTTGGGCTCACCGCGATGACGCCTGCGGCGTTCGCGAGCTCCACCGTCACGCTGGACGGTGGCGCTTTCCTGACTATCACCGGCGACGCGGGCAACAGCGTCATCACGGTGTCACGTAGCGGCCTGGTGGTCACCGTGGCGGACACCACAGGCGTGAGCGACATCGACGCCGGCGATTGCGAGCAGGCCGGCGTGAACGCGGTCACCTGCACCGTCGGCTCCCAGCAGCCACCGAGCTTCAACGCAGCTCTCGGCGCCGGTGACGACACGATCTCGCTTCCCACCACGGCGAGCACCTACTTCAGCGCCCTGCTCCGCGGCGAGGACGGGGCGGACACGCTCAACGGCGGATCGGGCAACGATCAGCTCAACCCGGGCGACGACGACGACCTGGACACGCTGAACGGCGGCGGCGACGCCTTCGGGCAGGGCGACACCGCCGACTTCACCGGCACCATGCGCCCGGTCACCGCGGACCTCGACGGCACCCGAGACGACGGACCCAGCGGAGGCGACCTGGTGGCAACCGATGTCGAGGGACTGCAGGGCGGCTTCTACGTGGACTCCCTGACCGGCAACGACGGGGACAACCAGATCAACGGCGGGCAGGTGAGCACGCTCGTCTCCACACCGGTCACCCAAGAGACGCTGGACGGTGGCGGCGGCAACGACACCATCCAGGGCCAGGGTCCCGGTGACATGGACGGTGGTGGCGGGAACGACACCTTCTTCGCCGCCGGGCAGACCCCGGGTCCCCAGGGCGTCCCCAACGACGGCGACGACGACACCATCACCGGAGGAACCGGCACGGACACGGTCAGCTACGCCGTGTTCTTCGGAGGCCTCACCAACCCGATCGAGGTCGATCTGGACTCCGGCACGGGCAACGGCATCGATGACCCCGACGCCGGTGACCCCGACGAGAGCGACACCTTCGTTGATGACATCGAGAACGTGGTCGGCGGCAACGGCGCCGGCGACAAGCTCCGCGGTAACGAGGGCCCGAACACGATCACCAGTCGCGAGTTCCCTCCCGCGAACGACACCCAGGTCGACTGCGAGGGCGGGTTCGATACCGCCATCAGCAACGACGGCGACGTCGTGGACACGACCACGTGCGAGGACGACGGGACCGGGCCGCCCCCGACGCTGCTGTCGGTGGACGACGTGTCGCTGACCGAAGGCGACGCCGGGAAGACCAACATGACCTTCACGATCACCCGCAGCGGGTTCGGGACCGGCGCGGACACGACGGTCGCCTACGACACGGGAGGCGGGACTGCGACCGAGGGCACCGACTACGACAGCAGGACCGGCACCGCGACGATCGGGGACGAGCAGGACAGCACCACAGTCACCGTCCCGGTCAACGGCGACCTGGCCGATGAGCCGGACGAGACGTTCAACCTCACGCTGAGCAATTCCTCCCCAGGCGTGACGATCAGCGACGGCACCGGCGAGGGCACCATCACCAACGACGACGACCCGCCGTTCGCGTTCGACATCGATGACGCCGGCGCGGTCACCGAGGGCGACACGGGCACGGTGGCGGCCACCTTCGACGTCAACCGCACCAGCAGCGTGGGCGCGGCCACCGTCAAGGTCACGACGGCGAACGGCGTCGCAACCGCACCCAGCGACTACACCGCGTTGAGCGGCACCACCGTGAGCTTCGCCGACGGCGAGAGCACCAAGCAGGTGACGGTGAACGTCAAGGGCGACGCGATCGACGAGCCGGACGAGACGTTCACGGCCAGCCTGTCCGCTCCGTCGAGCAAGGCCACGATCGCCGACGGCGACGCGACGGGGACGATCACCGACGACGACGCCCCCGTGGACGGGCAGCTGTCGGTGAGCGACAACAGCCAGGCCGAGGGCAACAGCGGCACCGGCAACAGTGTGTTCACGGTCACCCGCGAGGGACCGACCACCGACGCGGTGACGGTGCAGTACGCCACCGGCGACGGCACGGCGACCGCGGGCGACGACTACACCTCCAGCTCGGGAACGGCGACGATCGCCGCCGGCGACGCCGGCACGACGATCCCCGTGCCGGTCAGCGGCGACACCAGCGACGAGGCCGACGAGACGTTCCTGCTCACGCTTTCCGCCCCGGGAACCGGCGCTTCGCTGGGCGACAGCTCCGGCCAGGGCACCATCACCAACGACGACACGACGCCCGGCGATCCGGCGCCGGTACAGGCGGACTACAACGAGGCCGCCCAGTCGCAGCTCACGAACCCCGGCGGCGGCGGTCTGATCGTCCCGGCCGGGCAGAACTTCGGGTTCCCGGTCGGGCTGGCGCTCGACCAGGACCCGGCTTCGGCCGACGCTCCGCCGACGCCCCCCGACACGGGTGCGACGGACTTCCAGCTGCTCACCGGCTACTACGACGTGACCATCGTCAACAAGGACACCGGCGAAGCGGTGACCGGGCCGTTCGACCCGCCGCTGGAGGTCACTATTCCCGTCCCAGCCTCCGCCGCGGGTGTCCCGAACTCCCAGCTCGCTCCCCGGTTCTATGACGCGAGCAGCGCGTCGCCGACCTGGACGGCGATCCCCCTGATCACCAGCCCCCCGACGCTCCCGGCCGGCCAGCAGGACGGCTACTACGTGACGGGCACGGGCGCCAGCCGGGTCATCCACATCCTGACCAGGCACCTGACCCAGTTCTCGGTCTTCCGGGCTGCTCCGAAGCCGGCCGCGGCTGGCGGCGGCGGCGCGGGAGGCACCACGGGCGGAGGCACCACGGGCGGAGGCGGAGGCGGCACCGCGGGCGGGGGCGGCAACGCCACCCTTGCCAGGCCGGTGTTCGCGCTGTCCGGCGCGGCGCTGCGGGCCGACAAGCGCGGCATCGTGACCTACAAGCTGCGTAATCGCAACGCCTACGGTCTGAAGGGCAGGGTCAGCCTCCAGACCACCAAGAAGGTGAAGGTCTCTGCCGGCAAGAAGCGCAAGCTGGCGCTGGGCAGCAAGACCTTCGCCCTCGCCCGGGGAACGACGGGCAAGATCAAGATCAAGCTCACGCGCAAGGGCCTGGCACTGATCAAGCGCTCACGCTCACTGCGCGTGACGGTGACGGTGGCCGGTACGAACCCGCAGGGTGCGAAGAGCTCGAGCAAGCGCACGCTGACCCTCAAGGCGGCGAAGCGCAACAAGCGGCGCTAGGGAGGCCGGTCCCGGCGGGTGGCAGAATCCCCGCCGTGGCCGGCCCCTCGGACAAGGAGCTCGACGAGGTCTACCTCGGTGACTTCGAGGGCTTCGTCGCCCGCCGCGATGCGCTGGCCAAGCGGCTGAAGGCCGACGGCGACGCCGAGGCGGCCGACGGGGTAAAGGCGCTCAAGAAGCCCAGCCGCACGGCCTGGGCGGTGAACCAGTTCGCCGCCCACGGCAAGAAGCTGCGCACGGAGGTGCTCAAGGCCGGCACCGCCCTGCGCGATTCACAGGAGGGCCTGGTCTCCGGCGGCGCCGGCCGCGAGGCGATGATCAAGGCCCGCGATCGCGAGCGTGCCGCGGTGTCCGCCGCGCTGGACGCCATCGCCGCGCTGGCGAAGGAGGCCGGTGCCGAGCTGAATCCCGCGGCGACGGAGCGGGTGCGCCAGACGCTGCACGCCGTGGCGCTGGACGACGACGTCCGCGAGCAGTTCGAGGCCGCGCGATTGACCGCCGATCACGAGGCCAGCGGCTTGGGCGGGGCGTTCGGGACGGGCGCCGGCGCCGCCCCGAAGGGGGGCGCCGCGAAAGGCGGCGCGGCGGCCAGGCGCAAGCGCGACAAGCAGGCCGACCAGAAGCGCCGCCGGCGTGAGGATCTGAAGGCCGCGGAGGCCGACGCGGCCCGCCGCGACCGTGAGCTGGCGGCTGCCGAGACCGATCTGGACGAGGCCCAGCAGGCCGCCCAGCGCGCCCAGGGCGACCTCAAGCGCGCGACCCGCGCCCACGAAGGCGCGCAGGCCGCGGCGGACGAGGCCGCCCGGCGGCTGGACGAACTGCGCGCCGGCTAGGGGGACGTCAGCGCGTGGTGCGCTCCTCGGTGTGCTCCTCCGTGCGACGGCCGTTGCGGCTCTCGTCGCGGCCATCGGCCCGCTCGTCACGGCGTGTCTCGTGGTCGACGTCGGGGTCCAGCCGGTCGGCATGCTCGTGGCGCTCCTGGGCGCCCTCGCGCTCGCGCTGCGCCTGGATGCGCTGCTCGTCGGCCTTGGCCTGCTCGCGCTTGGCGATGGCGGCCTGCTGCTCGGCCTCGGCCTCGCGGGCCTCGGCACGCGCTCCGCGGACCTGGGCCTCCTGGCGGTGATCGTGGGCCTCGACGCGACGGTGCTGGTCCTTCGTGACCTTGCGCTTGCGGCCGGCCACGACGGCGACGATGATCGCGACGATGACTACGACGGCGATGATGATCAGAATGGCTTCCATGGGAGCTCCTCTCCTCGGGGTAGGGCCCCTGCCCTGATACGACGCCTTACCCAGGGGAGGCCTCCGGAACCCCATTGGCCCGCATTAGGCATTCCAGAGGCGTTTCGGGCCATGGGACGCCGGATAGCGGCCCGGCAACGGCTCCGACCGCAGGAGGACCAGCCATGCCCGCCGACGACCACGGACCCAGCGTCAAGGACGACGAGCAGTACGAGGCGCTGCGGCGCGAGGGGGCCAGCAAGGAGAAGGCGGCCCGCATCGCCAACACCGACCGCGAGACCGCGGGTGAGCGTGGCGGCCAGTCTCCGAGCTACGAGGACTGGACCAAGGACGACCTCGAGGACCGCGCCCAGGAACTGGACATCGAGGGACGCTCGGACATGTCGAAGGACGAGCTGATCGACGCGCTGCGCAACCACTGAGGGCGCGGGGCCGGCTCCGGTTCAGGCCTGGTCGCCGCGGGTCTCGATCTCGAACCACATGCGGCGGGGCTGGGGCCCCAGGCCCCAGTGGCTGGTCAGCTCCTCCAGGATCGGCGCGGCCTCCTCGCTGAGCGCCGCGAACCCCTCCATCGGATCGCCCTCCTCGGTGACCTCACCGCGAAGGTGCTGGGGCGACAGGATCTCGATCCGCACCGACAGCGGCTGACCGGATCCACTGCGGATGATGGTGGCCACCATCTCGGTGATGACCAGGCGCAGGTCGGTGAGCAGCCGGCCGTCGAGGTCGTGAACCAGGTCGTCCAGCGCCATTCGGGCAGCCCGAGGCGCATGCAGATCACCGCGCAGCGTGAGGTCGACCTTCATCGGAGGGCCAGCTCCTGGGGGTAGCTGCGCAGCCGGTTCTGCGCAGGCCCCAACCTATCCGCGCTCGGCGGACGGCGCCACAGCCCGGGGGATCAACCGGGTGGGTCGAACACCGCCCGGATGGCGCCTCCCGGCGCCAGCCAGCGCTCCGCCAGGGCGTGGGCTCGCTCGGGCTCCCGGTGGAACAGGCCGACCCGCACGGCGAAGATGCGGTCGAACCGGCGGTCGCCCAGGTCCACCTCCTCCAGCGTGGCCGGCAGGAACTCCGCGATCCCCGCCTGCACGTGTGCCTGGTTGCGGCGCACGGCCGCGGCGATCATCTTCGGGGAGCGGTCTATGGCGGTGTAGGCGCCGCCGTCGAGCTGCTCGCACACCATCGTCGCCGCCACGCCGTGCCCGCAGCCGATCTCCAGCACCCGGTGATCGGGCCGGAGGTCCAGGCTCGCGACCACGGTCTCCAGCCTCCCGCTCACGCGCGCCGGATGGTCCGGGCCCCGGCCTCGGCCGTCCACACCTCGATCACCAGCTCGTCGCCGTCGACGCTGACGGTGGACGCCTCGCGGAGGTCCAGGCGGAACAGGTGGGAGGGCCCGGGCGGCGCCTTGGGGCCGTTGATGGCCCGCACACGCTCCGGGTCGGTGACCTCCTCGGCCACCCCGGCCAGCTTCGCGTCGCCGGTCCAGCCCGGCGGGTCGCCGGACCCGCTGTGCAGTGCGAAGCGCGGGTCGCGCTGCAGGTCGCGCGCCTTCAGCGCGCCCCACATGGAGCCGATCCAGAGGTCGCCCTGGATGATCTCGGTCTCCGTCCCGGAGATGCGCGGCGCGCCGTCGCGTCGCAGGGTGGCCAGGGTCTTGTGCGTGTACGCGTCCAGGCGGCGCTGCACCTCGGCGGCCAGGGCGGGTGCGGCGGCTTCGAACTCCTTCCAGCTGGCCATGGCGCCACGGTACATCCGTTGCAGCACGTCGCCCCGGCATGCGAACATACGTTCGTGTCCAGCGAGCCCACGATCCTGCACGCCGACGTGGACGCATTCTTCGCCTCGGTCGAGCAGCGCGACGACCCTCGGCTGCGCGGGAAGCCCGTGATCGTGGGCGGCGGGGTGGTCATGGCCGCCAGCTACGAGGCGCGCGCGATGGGGGTCCGCGGCGCCATGGGCGGGCGCCAGGCCCGGCAGCTGTGCCCGGACGCGGTGGTGGTCAGGCCGCGGTTCAAGGCCTACGTGCAGGCCAGCAAGGACGTGTTCGCGATCTTCGAGGACACGGCCCCGGTCGTCGAGGGGCTCTCGATGGAGGAGGCGTTCCTGGACGTGCGCGGGCTCGAGCGGATCTCCGGCCGCCCGAGCCAGATCGCCCAGCGTCTGCGCGCGCGTGTGCGCGACCGAGTGGGGCTCACCGTGACCGTCGGGGTGGCGCGGACCAAGCACCTGGCGAAGGTGGCCAGCGCCGCGGCCAAGCCGGACGGCCTGTTGGTGGTGCCGGCCGAGGGCGAGACGGCGTTTCTGCACCCGCTGCCGATCGAGGCGCTGTGGGGCGTGGGGCCCGCCACCGCGGCCAAGCTGCACGAGCGCGGCATCCACCGGGTCGAGCACCTGGCCGCCGTACCGGGTGGGGCGCTGGCGGCGATGCTGGGCCGCGCCGTGGGCTGGCACCTGAACGCCATCGCCAACAATCGCGACCCGCGGCCGGTGCGGGCCCGCCGGCGGCGGCGCTCGCTGGGCTCGCAGTCCGCGCTAGGCAGCCGCGCGCGCACGCCCGCGGAGCTGGACGCCGTTCTGGTGGCGCTGGTGGACCGGGTCACGCGCCGGATGCGCTCGTCCGGCCTGGTGGGCCGGACCATCACCCTGCGCATGCGCTTCGCCGACTACTCGCGCGCGTCGCGCTCGCGCAGCCTGGCCCAGGCCACCGCCGGCACGGAGACCACGTTGCGGACCGTGCGCGCCCTGTACGCGGAGGCACGGCCGCTGATCGCCGCCCGCGGCCTGACGCTGCTGGGGCTGACGTTCACGAACCTGGGCCACGTGCGCGACGGCGTGCAGCTGGCGCTCGCCCTGGAGCCCGGCGCGCCCCAGGGGCTGGACGAGGCAGTCGACCTGGTGCGCGAGCGGTTCGGCCCCGAAGCCGTGACCCGGGCGACCCTGTTGCGGGCGGGGCGTGACCTGGCCCCGGCGCTGAGCCCCGACGAGCTGGACGAGTAAGGATGGCCGGGTGACCCAGACGATCGACATCGACACCCCTCACGGTCCCGCCCGAGCGCACCTGCACCACGCCCAGAAACCCCGTGCCGCGCTGGTGCTGGGCCACGGCGCCGGCGGCGGGGTGGAGGCGCCCGATCTGAAGGCGGCCACCGCCGAGGCGTTGGAGCGGGCGGTCAGCGTGGCCCTGGTCGAGCAGCCCTACCGCGTGGCGGGGAAGAAGTCGAGCCCGCGTCCGAACCAGCTCGATCCGGCCTGGCTGGCGGTGACCGCGCGCCTGGCCGGGCACGAGTTGGAGGGTCTGCCGCAGATCACGGGTGGGCGCTCCGCGGGGGCGCGGGTGGCCTGCCGCACGGCGGCCGAGGGCGGCGCTGTGGGGGTGCTGTGCCTGGCCTTCCCGCTGCAGCCGCCGGCGCGCAAGGACGGTTCGCAGAGCGACAGCCGCCAGGGCGAGCTGGACGCGGTCGGGGTCCCGATGCTGGTCGTCCAGGGGGTCAAGGACCGGTTCGGGATGCCCACGAGCGCGGGGGACCGGAGGGTGGTCGAGATCAAGGGCGACCACAGCCTGCGGGGCGACGCGGAAGCGCTCAGGAATGCGGTTGGGGAGTGGTTGTCGATTTTCTGAACGCAGCTTCGACGTACTGGTAGATGAGGCGTAATGATCGGAAGAACCAAGTAGATAGTTGGAAAAACCGACTAACTCTGGTACGGTCCCGCCTCGTGGACCAGACGACGACCAAGGAGGCCGCAATGCAGACCACCGACCGAAACAGATGGGCAGCGCTGTACGTGCTCTGCCTGGGCATGCTGATGATCGTTCTCGACGTGACCGTCGTGAACGTGGCGCTGCCCTCGATCCAGGACGATCTGGGCTTCTCGCCCTCCAACCTGGCCTGGGTGGTGAACGCCTACCTGATCGCGTTCGGTGGCCTGTTGCTGCTGGCCGGCCGCTTCGGCGACCTGATCGGCCGCAAGAAGATCTTCATGGCCGGCATGGCCGTGTTCACCGTGGCCTCGCTGGCCTGCGGCGCGGCCCAGAGCCAGGAGATGCTGGTGGCGGCCCGGTTCGTGCAGGGCGTCGGTGGCGCGATGACCTCCGCGGTCATCCTGGGCATGATCGTGACGATGTTCCCGGAGCCGCGCGAGCAGGCCAAGGCCATCGGCATCTACGGCTTCGTGGCCTCGGCCGGCGGATCCATCGGCCTGCTGCTGGGCGGCGTGCTGACCCAGTCGATCAACTGGCACTGGATCTTCTTCGTGAACATCCCGATCGCCCTCGGCACCGCCGTGGCCGCGCAGCGGCTGCTCAAGGACGACCAGGGCATCGGCTTCTCCAAGGGCGCCGACACCCCGGGTGCGGTCCTGATCACCAGCTCCCTGATGCTGGGCGTGTACACGATCGTCAAGCCGGGAGCCGAGCTGGGCTTCGGTGCCGCGCAGACGCTGGTCCTTGGCGCCGTGTCGGTCGCCCTCCTGGTGGGCTTCGTGGTCCGCGAGGCCAAGGCGGAGAACCCGCTGGTGCCGCTGCGCATGTTCCGTTCGCGCAACGTGTCCGGCGCCAACGCCATCGCGGCTCTGACGGTCGCCGGCATGTTCGGCATGTTCTTCATCGGCGCCCTGTACCTGGAGCAGGTCCTGGGCTACTCCGCGCTGGAGATCGGCCTGGGCTTCCTGCCCTGCACCGTCGTGATGGGCGCGCTCAGCCTGCGCTACACCGAGGCGCTGATCACCCGCTTCGGGGCGGCTCGGCTGCTGGCCCCGGGCATGGCGCTGATCGCCGTCGGCCTGGCGCTGTTCGCGCTGGCCCCGGTCGACGCGAACTACGTGCAGCACGTCCTGCCCAGCACCGCGCTGCTGGGGCTGGGAGCCGGCATCTCCATGCCGGCGCTGATGACGGTGGCCATGTCCGGCGCCACCCCCGAGGACGCGGGGCTGGCCTCCGGGCTGGTGAACACCACCACGCAGATGGGCGCCGCGCTGGGCCTGGCGGTGCTGGCCACCGTGTCGTCCTCGCGCACCGAGAGCCTGACCGCCGCCGGCGACTCGGTCCGCGAGGCACTGACCGGCGGCTTCCACGCCGCCTTCCTGGTGGGTGCCGGCCTGGTGCTGGCCGGCGTCGTGGTGGCCCTGGTGGTCACCCGGGACGAGGAGCAGGCTCCGGCCGAGGCCGAGCAGCCGGCCCCCGAGCGCCTGCCCGCCCGCGCCGAGCTGTCCTCCGAGGCCGCATGAAGTTCGTCCTGGTCCACGGGGCGGCCGACCAGGCCGCCAGCTGGGATGACGTGGCCGCGGCCCTTCGGGGTCGCGGCCACGATGTCGTCGCGGTCGACCTGCCGTGCGAGGACGACGACGCCGGCTTCGAGCAGTACGCCGACACCGTGGTCGAGGCCATCGGGTCCGACAGCGACCACGTGGCCGTGGTCGGGCACTCGCTCGGCGGCTACACCGCCACGCTGGTGGCGGACCGTGTCTCGGCCGAGCTGCTGGTCCTGGTCACCGCCATGGTCCCGCGCCCCGGCGAGACCCCCATGGAGTTCTGGGCCGACACCGGGCACCGCTTCGGGACCGACGACGAGATCGAGACCTACCTGCCCGACGCCACGCCCGAGCAGGCCGAGCGCGCACTGGCGCTGGGCCGCGACCAGTCGGGCACGCCCATGAGCGAGCCGTTTCCGCTGGAGGCATGGCCGGAGGTCCCCACCCGGTACCTGGCGTGCACGAGGGACAACTTCAACCCGGTGGCCTGGACGCGCGCGATGGTGCGCGACCGCCTGGGCATCGAGGCCGACGAGATCGACGCCGGCCACTGCCCGTACATCACCCGGCCCGGCGAGCTCGCCGAGCGCCTGCACGACTACGCGGCCACGTAGACTCGACGCGTGCAGCGCACGCTCGTCAACGACCTCCTGGCCCAGGTCCATGACCGCTGGATGGACGATCGGTCCGGCGAGGTCCTGCACGGCATCCCCGCGCTGGAGAACGTGGACCCGGACACGTTCGGCATCTGCCTGGCCACGGCCGACGGCCACGTGTACGAGGAAGGCGACACGGACCTTCCGTTCTGCATCCAGTCGATCTCGAAGGCGTTCACGTACGGCATGGCGCTGGAGGACAACGGCACCAAGCAGGTGGACGCCAAGATCGACGTGGAGCCTTCGGGCGACCTGTTCAACGAGATCAGCCTGCATCCGGTCACGCACCGGCCGCGCAACCCGATGATCAACGCCGGCGCCATCGCGGCGGCCAGCCTGGTCAGAGGGGCCAGCGTGCACGACCAGATCGAGCGGGTCCAGTCCAACTTCTCGGACTACGCCGGCCGTCGGCTCGAGATCGACGACGACATCTACGCGTCGATGCAGGAGTCGGGCCACCGCAACCGGGCCATCAGCCACATGCTGCGCGAGTTCGGGATCCTGGAGTGCTCGCCCGACGACGCGCTCGAGGTGTACCTGCGCGCGTGCTCGACCATGGTCACCTGCTGCGACCTGGCGATGATGGGGGCGACGCTGGCCAACCTCGGCATCAACCCCCAGACCGGGAAGACCGTGCTGCCCCAGCTGCACATGGAGCGGGTGCTCAGCGTGATGTCCACGTGCGGGATGTACGACGCCGCCGGCGAGTGGGTGGCGTCGGTGGGCATGGCGGCCAAGAGCGGGGTGGGGGGCGGCATCGTGGCGGTGCTGCCGGGCCAGCTGGCGCTGGCCGTGTTCTCGCCGCGCCTGGACGAGCACGGCAACAGCGTCCGGGGCGTCCAGGCGTGCCGCCAGCTCTCGCAGGACCTGGAGCTGCACGCGCTGCACGTGACCCGCGCCGCGCACGGTGCGATCCGCGACTCCTACGACATCGTCGAGGCGCCGTCGTCCATGCAGCGCCCACAGGCCGACCGCGAGGTGCTGGAGGTCCACGGGCGCCACGCCCGCATCTACGAGGTCCACGGAGACCTGCTGTTCGCGGGCGCCGAATCGGTGGTGCGGGCGATAGCCGAGACCGCCGACGACCTCGAGCTGCTGGTGCTGGACGTGCGCCGGATCGGGGACGTGTCCGAGGTGGCCCAGCGCCTGCTGGTCTCGCTGCGCCAGAGCCTGCTCGAGCGCAGTTGCGACGCCGTGCTCGTGGACCCCGACGGCACGCTGCCCGTGCCACCCGGCGAAGAGAACGGGATCCAGGTGTTCCCCACGCTCCTGGCGGCCACGGTGTGGTGCGAGGACAAGTTGCTGGAGCGCCACGGCGACCCGCTCGAGCAGGCCCAGGAGGAGCTGGAGCTGGCCGGCCACCCGCTGCTGCAGGACGTGCCGCAGAAGCTGGTCGACGAGCTCGAGCTGCGCATGCAGGAGCGGGAGTTCGACGACGGCGAGCTGATCGTGGAGCAGGGCGACGCCGAGGCCGGCGTGTTCCTGATCATGGCCGGCCGGGTGCAGTCATCGTTGACCACCGGGGCCGGGGTCACCCGCCGCCTGGCCCAGCTGACGCCGGGCACGTGCTTCGGCGACCTATACGTGGTCACCGGCAACCCGCACCTCCTGACCATGCACGCCGTGGGCGACGTCCGGCTGCTGGAGCTCACGCGTGACCAGTACGACGTGATCTGTGGCGAGGACCCCGAGCTGCGCGCCGAGCTGCTGCACCTGTTCATGTTCGCCATCCAGGACGACTACGACCGCGTGCTCCGCACCCTCGGCAACGGGCGCGTGACGCCGATGACCGCGGTCTGACCCCCCTGGATCGTGGCCGGGGCAGGGGGTACCCTGGTCCGGTGGACCCGTCCTGGAGCGATGCGTCGCTCAGTCCGCTGCCGTCCGAGCTCGCGCGAGAGCGCGGAGCGGTGCTGCACCGTGCGCTGCGCACGCTGCCCGTCGCGCTGCTCGAGCCCCTCCTTCGCGGGCTGCGCCGTCACGCCGACGCGCTGGTGCCCGGCCATCTGGCCACGGGCGGGGGCGGCTGCGCCGTGGGCATGATGCTCCAGGAGCTGGCCCTGGACCCTTCGTGGCAGGAGGAGGGCGCGCTGCCCGCGCCGCAGCGCCGCTGGAGCTCG
>DASQLM010000074.1:0-11272 GCA_035630015.1 Thermoleophilaceae bacterium
TCGATCGCGGACACGTGCTGCACGCCCGCGTTGGCGACCACGACGTCCAGGCGGCCGAAGCGCTCGAGCGCGGAGTCCACCACGGCCCGGTTGCCATCACGGGTGGTCAGGTCGGCGTCGTCGACGTCCACGCCGTGGACATCGAAGCCGTCGGCCTCCAGGCGCTGGACCACCGCGCGGCCGATGCCGCCTGCTGCTCCCGTCACCAGTGCGGCGCCGCTCACACGGGGCGGCTACCCCGGACTACTTGAGCTTGAACGCCTTGATGCGGTCCGCGTACGCGGGCTCGTCCTGGGCGTAGATGCCGTAGGCCAGCGCCTGCACCAGGCTCAGCAGCGCCGCGTGCGAGCGCACGTAGGCGGGCGAGTTGGACGAGTAGAAGAGCTTGTGGTCGGAGAGCTTGGCCACCTCGGACAGCGTTGCGTCGGCGATCGAGATGGTGGCCGCGCGGCGGTTGCGGGCCAGCTTCATCGCCCGGACCACCAGCGGATGCGGGCGGCCGGCCGAGAAGCCCACCAAGACGGAGTTCTCGTCGATCCGGCCCAGGCGGGCCAGGCCCTCCTGCGACGGGCTGGCCACGACCTCGCAGCGCAGGTCCAGCAGCATCAGCAGGTGGCGCAGGTAGGAGGCGAAGAAGGCCATCTGGTCCGTGCCGCAGAGCACGATCCGCTCGGCGTGGGAGATCAGGTCGATGCACGCCTCGACCTCTTCGCGGTCGACCTTGCGCGCGGTGTCCTCGACGTTGACGTGGTCGGCGGCCAGCGAGGCCTCGAACTCCGTCTGGTCGATCGGGAACAGCGGCGGGTTGGAGACATCGGGGACGCCCTCCTCCCCGTCGCGGATGCGCCGGTACTCCTCGCGCGCAGAGGCCTGGAGCTCGGGGAAGCCCTCGAAGCCCAGCGCCTGTGCGAAGCGCACGACGGTCGAGCTGGAGGTGTTGGCCCGCCGGGCCAGCTCCTCGGCGGTGTGGAACGAGGCCTCGTCCAGGTGATCGACGATGTACTGCCCGACGTCCTTCTGGGAGCGGGAGAACTCGTCGAAGCGGGAGCGGATCTCAGCGGACAGGGTGAGGGCTGCGGTGCCGGTCGACTTCACGCATCGGTGTTTCGCCCGCGCGCATCGAGTTCCTTCCGCGCCGCCTCCAGCTCTTCGTACAGATCCTCGTACGCGCCGGTGCAGGCCGCGGTCGAGAACCCCTCGGCGTGGGCCCGGGTGGCCGCCGGCGTCTCGGCCCGCTCCGCCAGCTCCAGAGCCTCCTCAAGGGCGCCGGCCAGGTCGTCGGGCCCGCCGTCGAACAGGACGCCGACCGACGGCCGGTCCACGACCTCGGCGATCGCCCCCGCCCGGCGCCCGACCACGGGCGTGCCGCAGGCCATGGACTCCACCAGCACCAGACCGAACGCCTCGCCGACCGAGGGCAGGACGCTGACCCACGCCGCCCGGTAGGCATCGCGCAGGGCGGCCCGGTCGTCCACGTCCACCAGCTCCACCCCCTCGGCTCCGGCCACCAGCGCCTCCGCCGCGGCCACGTCGGCCGGCCGCGAGAGCAGCAGCCGTGCCCGCGGGTGGCGGGCACGCACCGCCGGGAAGGCGGCCAGCAGCTCGTGCACGCGCTTGGCCGGGGTCAGGATCGAGGCCGCGCAGAAGATGGTGGGCTCAGGGGCGCGCTGCCCGCCGGGGCTGAAGGCCTCCAGGTCCACACCGGGCGCGATCACCCTGGCCTCGACCCCCAGCGTCGCGCGGAACTCCGCGGCCGCGGTGCGCGACAGCGCCACGACGGCGTCGCAGCCGGCCGCCGCGCGCGCAAGGGTGCGGCGGCGCAGGTGCTTGCGCTCGAGCCAGGACGCTTCGGGGATGCCCATATAGGACAGGACCGACGGCCGCCCGGTCAGGCGCGACCACACGCCCGCCGCCACCCCGTCGGTCGGGTACAGCGCGTGCGCCACGGTGGGTCGCAGGGCCAGCACCGCCGCCGCGCTGAGCGGCAGGTGGGTCAGGTGGTCCTCGTACAGCCGCCGGTCGAGCGCACCCGAGGGTGGGCGCGGCAGCCGGATCACGCGCAGGCCGTCCTCGACCGTCCGCGACGGGCGCCCCGGGTGACTGGTCACCAGCGTGGGTCGCCGGCCGTGCGCCACCAGGCCATCCGCCAGCTCTCGTGTGAACCGCTCCGTGCCCCGCCGGACCTCCGGCCAGTAGCAGGGAGCCATCAGGGCGACGTCCGTGCGCCTCAGTCCCACACCCGCCAGGGCGCCTGACCCAGCCAGAGGTCGTTCAGCGTGACCGCGTCCTTGTAGGTGTCCATGCACTCCCAGAAGCCGGTGTGGCGCCAGACGTGCAGCTTGCCGTCGGTGGCCAGCCCCTCGAGCGGCTCGCGTTCCAGCACGCTCGAGTCGTCCAGGTAGTCCAGGACCCCGGGCTCGAGGAAGAAGAAGCCGCCGTTGATCCAGTGGTCCGACCGGGGCTTCTCGTGGAAGCCGCTGACGCGGTCGTCCTCCCCGATCTCGGTCACGCCGAACTGCAGCTCGGGGCGCACCACGGTCATCGTGGCCAGGTCGCCGTGGCGGCGGTGGTGGGCCAGCTCGGCGGCCAGATCGATGTCGGCGACGCCGTCGGCGTAGGTCAGGGCGAACGTGCGGTCACGGACGCGGTCAGCCGCGCGGTGCACACGACCGCCGGTCGGGGTCTCCTCGCCGGTGAACACGCACTCCACGTCCACGCCGTCGGGCCAGGCGGCCTCGGCGGCGAACCGTTCCACGGCCTCGCTCTTGTGGCCGGTCAGCAGCACGAAGCGGCGGAAGCCCTGCGCGGCGTAGATGCGCACCACGTGCCAGACGATCGGCCGGCCGCCGATCTCGACCAGGGGCTTGGGCAGCGTCTGGGTGTGCTCCTGCAGCCGGGTCCCCCGGCCACCGCACAGGATCATCACGTCGGGGGGTGTGCCGGCCACGGCGGGCACCCTACCGCTGGCGCTCAGGGCTTGAGCTTGATCTTGGTCTTCGCCAACCGCCGGTTGCCGACCGAGTCGGTGACCCGGATGCGCATATCCAGGGCCACGCCCTTGCCCCGCCTCCTGCGCTTGGTCAGTGCGCGCCGCGCCTTCCTGGTCAGCTTCAACTTCACGCGCACGGTCCCGGCCCGAGCCGCCGCGGCCTTGCCGGTGGCCACGATCGCGGGCTTGGCCTTCTTGGCCGAAGTGAACGCCTTGCCGTTGGGAGGGAGCTTCAGCTTCTTGGCCAGCGGGGGCGACACCAGTGCCTGGGCGGAGATCCTCGACTTTTCGCTGGTGTTCACGGGGATCCGGAAGCCACCGCTCTTGAGAACGCTGCCGAGCTTGGGCAGCTTGCCGGGGTTCACGCGCACCACGGGAGCAAACGAGTCCCTGGCCCTGGGCCTGACGGTCTGGCTGGTGGTCTCCGTCTGGCCGGCGGGCGTGACGCTGGTGATGTCGAGGGTGACCGACTGCATGCCCCCCACGTCCCCACCGAGATCGTCGTAGGCGTAGAGCTTCCATGTGCCGTTGGGGTTCGTGCCGTTGAAGGCAGCCAGTGCACCGCCGTACGGCCCGGGGGGCGCCGGGGCGGGGAACGGGTCAGGTCCGGTGTCGTAGTTGGTGGGCCGGTATGTGTCGGTCGCCTGGGACCCTGGCAGCGCCGTGCTGGGTAGCGGCGGCCCGGAATCGTCGAACTCCATGTCGGAGTCGGTGTTCTCCAGTAGCCCCTGCCCGATATCCGACATCAGCATCGTGGTGGCACCCGTCGGCCCGACCAGCAGCATGTCGAGGTCGTTCGACTGGGTGTGGTTGACGCCGTCCAGCTTCGCCCGGACCTTGGTGACCGCCGTGCCGCGGCCGGAGATCGGGATCTCGATCGGATAGACCCGTGCCGGCCCCGCGGTGCCCGATCCCGGGATGGCGACGCCGAAGTCGGGATTGGTCGAGAGCCGAAGGGTCCAGCCGCCGTTGATCTGCACGGCGTCGCCGTTGCAGTCGTCCATCATCCACAGCTTCCAGGTGCCGTTGACCTGGGCGCGCCTGAAGTCGTTGAAGGTGGCCGTGGTCGCGGGGAAGGGGTCGTCCACGAACTCGTCGTCGCCTCCCGTCGCGTTGGGGCAGGTGCCGGCGAGGTTGGTCGGCTGGTAGTCCGTCGAGGTGAGCAGACCGGTCGTCATCGGGGTCGAGCTGCTGTCGGTGATGTTGATCGTGGCGTTGGTCAGATCGTTCGTGCCGCCGACGTCGGACATGAGCAGGGTCTTCCTGCCGTTGGGCGACTCCAGCATCACGTCGAAGTCCCCCGGGAAGGGGCTGGTGACCCCGTTCAGCGTGACGTTGATCCTGAACAGGAAGCCCGTACCGCCCGTCACGGTCACCGGGGACGGATACAGGGAGGTCTTTCCGTACGCGCCGGTGCTGGTGATCGGAGCGGCATTGGTGAACGTGAGGTAGCCCGGGTACGGCCCCTGCGCCTGTGACGGCGCCGCAGCCACCGCCAGCGCAATCGCCGTCGCGAAGGCCACGCCGAGTCGTCGCATCCACCCACGCTAGGAACGATCGCCGCGCTTCGCCTCAGGGGCCCACCCTGATCTTTTCGCCGCCTGATCCCTCTGCGACCATCTGGAACATGGCTGCCCTGGACCTGTTGCTCGCCGCGGAACAGGTGGACGGGGTGCTCGGCCGGCCCGAGCAGGATCAGCTGCTGCCTGCCCGCGAGCTCCAGGCGCTGTCGTTCGCCGTGCACATCCCGCTGGTCTGCTTCGGCATCGCCTTCCCGGCCATGGTGCTGTTCACCGAGGGCCTGTGGCTGCGCACCGGGAACCCGGTCTACAAGGCGCTGGCCAAGCGGTGGTCGAAGATCACGCTGGTGCTGTTCGCCATCGGCGTGGTCACCGGCACCATCCTGAGTTTCGAGTTCGGCCTGCTGTGGCCCAACTTCATGGCCACCTTCGGCGAGGTCTTCGGCGTGGGCTTCACGCTGGAGGGCGTGTCCTTCTTCGTCGAGGCCATCTTCATCGCGATCTACGTGTACGGCTGGGAGAAGCTGCCCCGGCGCACACACTTCCTGACCGGGATCCCGGTGGCCATCGCCGGCGTGACCGGCTCGCTGCTGGTGATCGCCGTGAACGGCTGGATGAACGACCCCGGCGGCTACGACGTGGTCAACGGCCAGGTCGAGAACGTGCGCCCGTTCGCCGCGCTGTTCGGCGGCAACGTGTGGCACGAGCTGGTGCACATGTACCTGGCCGGCTACCTGGTCGTCGGCTTCCTGGTGGCCGGTTACTACGGCCGCCGCTGGCTGGCCGGGCGCCGCGACCAGTACACCCGCTCGGCGCTGATCATCGGCCTGACGTTCGCGGCGCTGGCGGCGCCGGTGCAGGTGCTCGTGGGCGACTGGGCGGCGCGCACGGTGGCGGTAAAGCAGCCGGTCAAGCTGGCCGCGTTCGAGGGCCTGGAGGAGACGACGAAAGGCGCCCCCTTCCACGCCGGGCCCATCGAGGTCCCCAAGCTGCTGTCGCTCCTGGCCTTCCACGACCCCAACGCCACCGTCAAGGGGCTGAACACCGTGCCGAAGGACGACCAGCCCCCGGTGAACATCGTGCGCTTCTCGTTCCTGACCATGGTCACGATCGGCACCGCGCTGATGGCGCTCGGCCTCTGGTACCTGGTCCTGTGGTGGCGCCGGCGCGCCCTGCCCGAGTCGAAGTGGTTCTACCGCGCGCTCTCGGCGGCGGGGCCGCTGGCGGTCGTGGCGCTGATCTCCGGCTGGATCACGACCGAGGTCGGCCGCCAGCCGTGGGTGGTCTACGAGGTCATGAAGACCGACCAGGCGGTCACCGACGCCGGCGGGATGTGGATCGCCTTCGGGGTCATGTGCGTGGTCTACGCCGGGCTCCTGGCCGCCGCCTGGTGGCTCCTACGGAGGCTGAGCGCAACGCCGGCGATGGAGGACATTTCCCGATGACCCTGGCTGTCGCGTGCATGGTGATCACGCTGGCCGGCCTGGCCGCCTACGCCGTCCTCGCCGGGGCGGACTTCGGCGCGGGGGTGTGGGACCTGACCGCCGGCGGCGCCACCCGCGGCGGCCGCGTGCGCGGCATGGTGCAGCGCTCGATGAGCCCCGTGTGGGAGGCCAACCACGTCTGGCTGATCCTGGTGGTGGTGGTGCTGTGGACGGCCTTCCCGACGGCGTTCGGCTCGATCTTCTCGACGCTGTACGTCCCGTTGTTCGGCGCGGTGATCGGCATCATCTTCCGCGGCGCGGCCTTTGCGCTCCGGGGCCAGGCGGCCACGATCGGCGAGGCCCGCGGCCTGGGTGCGACGTTCGCGCTGGCCTCACTGCTGGTGCCCTTCTTCCTGGGCACGGTGCTCGGCGGCGTGGCCTCCGGCCGGGTGCCCGTGGGCAACGCCGCCGGCGACGCGTGGAGCTCGTGGCTGAACCCCACGTCGCTGACGGTGGGCGTGCTGGCGGTGCTGACCGGCGCCTACCTGGCCGCCGTGTACATGGCGGCGGACTCGGTGCGCGCGGACCTTCCCGACATGGAGCGGGCGTTCCGCGCCCGGGCCCTGTTGGCCGGCGCGCTGTCCGGTGCGGTGGCCATAGGTGCGTTGCCCGTGCTGGCCTCGGACGCGCCGGATCTCTACGAGGGCCTGACCAGTGGGTTCGGCCTGGTCTGCGTGCTGGGCTCGGGGGTGTTCGGCGTGGGCACGCTCGCGCTGGTCTGGAGCTCGCGCTTCGGCGCGGCGCGGGTGACCGCGGCCGCGGCGGTCGTGGCCGTCGTGGTGGGCTGGGGCGTCGCGCAGAGCCCGTACCTGCTGCCCGGTGAGCTGACCCTGGAGCAGGCGGCCGCCGGGGACTCCACGCTGGTGGCCTTCCTGGCCAGCCTGGCGGTGGGCGCCCTGATCCTGGTGCCGTCGCTGGTCTACCTCTACCGGCTGGTGCTTCGCGGCACGCTGGATCAGAACTACGAGCCCCTGGACCAGAGGTTCAAGCCCAAGTGACGCTGTTCCGCGCAACCGTGGCCTGTGGTGTTCTGGGCGTGGGACTGCTGTTCCCCTTCGACGCCACCATCACCCTGGCGCTGGGCGTGGCCTTCCTGGTGGCCTTCATCGTCTGCGGCGTGTTCCTGATCGCCGAGCCGGGCTTCCTCGAGGACACAAACGAGAATGATTCTCGATAACCTGGCGGCGTGCCCGCCCGCCTCCTCGTCGCCCTGATCGTTCTGATTGTGCCCGTCGCGGCCGCCGGCTGTGGCGCTCGCCCCGGCGACGAGGAGAGCGACAAAATGGTGCGCGTGGTGGCCACCACCACGCAGGTGGCCGACCTGGTCCGCGCCGTGGGCGGTGACCAGGTCGCGGTCACCCAGGTGCTCCAGCCCAACTCCGACCCGCACGACTACGAGCCGCGGCCCAGCGACGCCCGCGCCATCGAGGGCGCCGACGTGGTGTTCCGCTCCGGTGGCGAGGTGGACGAGTGGATGGAGGACCTGATCGCGACGAACGGCGGCGATGCGCGCGTGGTCGACCTGGGCAAGTCGGTGCGCCTGCGCGGCGACGACCCACACTGGTGGCAGGACCCCCGCAACGCCGAGCGGGCTGTCGCGGCCATCGAGACGGCGCTTGCGAAGGCCGGCGGGAAGGGCTACGCGGGCCGCGCCCGGGCATACACCGGCCGGTTGCGCGCGCTCGACCGCCGGGTGGCCGCCTGCATCGACCGCCTGCCCCCTGCCCGGCGAACGCTGGTGACCTCGCACGACGCCCTGGGCTACTACACCGACCGCTACGGACTTGACGTAGCCGGCGCGGTCATCCCCTCGCTGTCGACCCAGGCCCAGCCCTCGTCGCGGGCGGTCAACCGGCTGGTCGACCGGATCAGGCGCGACCGGGTCGCGGCGATCTTTCCCGAGAGCTCGCTGAATCCCAAGATCGAGAAGGCGGTGGCGCGCGAGTCGGGCGCGAAGGTGGGCGGCGACCTGTGGGCCGACACCCTCGGGCCGAAGGGCTCGAGCGGCGCCACCTACATTGGCTCCATCGAGGCCAACACCGACACCATCGTGAGCGGGCTCAGCGGCGGGCGGGAGCGCTGCCGGTGAGCACCGACCACCAGGCCCTGATCGTGGGAGGCGGCGCCGCCGGCCTGTCGGCCGCGCTGGTGCTGGGCCGCGCCCAGGTGGACACCCTCCTGGTG
The DNA here is from genome assembly GCA_035630015.1 of Thermoleophilaceae bacterium. GTDB lineage: Bacteria > Actinomycetota > Thermoleophilia > Solirubrobacterales > Thermoleophilaceae > JAAYBF01. The sequence continues at coordinate 8,178 of DASQLM010000074.1, forward strand.
GACGCGGGCGATCAGAGCAACCTGGCCGCCGCCACCATCGGGGGGCTGCTGGGCCAGCCGGGGACGGCACCGGGGTCGCTCTATGCCGCGGGCCGCGAGCAGCTGGCCGAGCTGCCCAGCGTCACGCTCGCCGACGACACCGTGACCGACCTGGGCGAGGGCTTCGCCGCGACGCTCGCGAGCGGCCGCACGGTGACCGCGAGCCGGCTGCTCCTGGCCACCGGGATGCACTACGACCGCCCGGACGTGCCGGGCATCGAGAGGTTCTGGGGCGGCGACGCGTTCCACTGCCCGTACTGCCACGGCTGGGAGCACCGCGGTGGACACCTCGCGGTTCTGGGTGGCCAGGGGGCCTCCCACCGCGCCCTGCTGCTGCGCGAATGGTCGGATGACGTGGTCGTACTGGCCGACGACGTGACCGAGGAGGACCGGGCCACGCTCACCGGCGCGGGCGTCCCGATCGACGACCGCCCGGTGGCGGCGCTGGAGGGCGAGGGTGACCGCCTGACCGCCGTCCGGTTCACCGACGGCGAAGCGCTGGAGCGCGACGGCGTCCTTGTGTTCGCCCCGGTGCGCCCGCGCGACGAGTTCGGGCCGCGGCTGGGGTGCGAGACCATGGAGACGCCCAACGCCAGCGGCGTCCTGGTCACCGACGCCCGGCACCGCACCACGGTCGAGGGCGTCTTCGCGGCCGGCGACGCATCGGCGACGATGCAGCAGGTCGCCCTGGCCATCGCGGGCGGCAGCATGGCCGCGGCATCGGTGCACCAGTCGCTCGTGTTCGGCCTGTGACGCCCCGCCTGCACCGCCGTCACCCCGAGCTGGCGGCCACCCTCCGCCACGTCCCGCTGGGCACGAGCCCGACGCCGGTCCGCCGCCTGAAGGCGCTCGAGCACCCGGGCACCGAGCTGTGGATGAAGGACGATGGCGCGTTCGGCGACGGCGGCTGGGGCGGCAACAAGGTCCGCAAACTGGAGTGGATCCTGCCGGAGGCCCGGCGCCGCCGCGCGCGGACGATCGTGACGGTGGGCGGCCTGGGCACGAACTGGGGCCTGGCCACCGCGCTGTACGGGCGCGAGCACGGGATCGCCACAGCCCTGATGCTGCTGGACCAGCCGGTGGACGACCACGTGCTGGCCCAGCAAGAGCGGCTGAAGCACAGCGGCGCCGCGCTGCACTACACGCATACGAAGGCGCGCACCGTCGCGTCGCTGCCACTCGTGATGGCCCGCCACAGCGCCGGCGGCCGCCCGCCCTACCTGCAGCCGGCCGGGGGCTCGTCGGCGGTCGGGGCGCTGGGCTACGTGGAGGCGGCGTACGAGATCGCCGACCAGGTCGCCGCGGGCGAGCTGCCCGCGCCCTCGCACGTGGTCACCACCGTGGGGTCGGGCGGCACCGCTGCCGGGCTGGCCCTGGGCCTGGCGCTGGCCGGGATCGAGGCGACCGTGGTCGGCATCGTGGTCAACGACAGCCTGCGCCTGGACACGCCCGCCCTGACGCGGCTGGCGGAGCGCACCGCGAAGCTCCTCGCCGGCCGCGGCGCCGCGGTCGGCGTCCCCCGTCTGCGCCTCCGGAGCCTGGATTCCTGGATGGGCCCGGGCTACGGCCACCCCACACCCGAGTCGACCCGCGCGATCGCGGACGCCGCCGCTTCCGAGGCGCTCGAGCTGGATCCGGTGTACACATCCAAGACGATGGCGGCGATCCGAGCCATGGACCTGGGCCCCGGCCCCGTCCTGTACATCCACACCGACGGACCGAGGTAGGTCGATGGAGCAGCTGGACTGGGGCGAGGGCAACTACGCGCGCACCGCGGAGGCGATCGCGCCCGCGTCCGAGGCGCTGGTGGAGTTCGCCGGCATCTCGGCCGGGCAGACGGTCCTGGACGTGGCCTGCGGCACCGGGAACGCCGCGATCGCAGCGGCCCAGAAGGGCGCGGCGGTCACCGGCGTGGACCCGGCGGCGGCGCTGGTCGAGCAGGCCGCCGCCCGGGCGGCCGAGCTGGGCATCGACGCGCGCTGGATCCGCGGTGGCGCCGACGAGCTGCCGGTGGCCGACGGCGCCTTCGACGTCGCGATGAGCGTGTTCGGGGTGATCTTCGCCCCCGACCCCGGCGCGGCCGCCGCCGAGATGGTGCGGGCCGTCCGCACGGGCGGCACGGTCGCCCTGACGTCGTGGAGGCCGTCGGGCCCCATCAGCGCCGTCGGCGGAATCATGTTCAGGCGGCTGCCCGGATCCGACGGCCCGCCGCGCAACTGGGGCGATCCCGACTGGGCCAGCGCGACGCTGGCCGCGGCGGGCGCGGGCGAGGTGCGCATCGAGGAGGCCGGGATCACCTTCACCGCCGCGTCGCCTGAGGCGTGGCTGGACGAGCAGTGCACCAACCACCCGGTGTGGCGGTGGGCGCGGCGTCAGCTGGGCGAGGAGCAGTGGAGCGAGGTGGCGGCGGAGAGCGTGGCCGCCCTGACCGAGGGCAACGAGGACCCGGACGCCTTCCGGACCACCAGCCGCTACCTGCTGGTGGCCGCCAGCCGCTGACGCTGCAGCTCGAGCTCGTTCTCCCACGCCGAGGGCATGAACAGCGGGTCGGGCTCGAGCCGGCGCGCCCCGATCAGCGACTCCACCGCCGCGGTGGCCTGCGCGTGCGACAGGCCGGGGCGCAGCTGCCTCAGCCGTTCGACGGTGGCCTCGAACAGCTCGGCGTCCAGCGGCACGCTGCGGGCGGGCAGCGGCGGCGTGGCCCCGGTCTCGGCCTCCTCCTCGAGGTGGCGCATGTTGATCTCGGACTGGGTCTCGGCCGCCATCCAGAGCCCGACCGCGCGCGGGATGTCTTCCTGCTCCATCTCGCCGTCCTCGCGCAGCCGCTTGCAGGTCACGTCGAAGACGATCTCCACGTGGTGCAGGCGCGGGTAGGACGCCGCCAGCCGGGGCCAGCTGTCGTAGATCGACGCGTACCGGCGCAGCGAGCTCCAGCGGCGCTGCGGCGCGGGCAGCGCGCCCTCCTCCTGCCACGAAGGGTCCAGGGCCAGCTCCTGGAGCATCATGCCCACGGCGCAGCCGCCCCCGCCCGTGGCCAGATGGCCGGGCACCAGCGC
>DASQLM010000075.1:0-12485 GCA_035630015.1 Thermoleophilaceae bacterium
GCTGGACGCGCACACACCCGACGCCGAGTACGTGACGTACGCCGGCCCCGAGCCGCGCACGTTCAGCGGGCACGAGGGGCTGCGCGCGGCTTGGGCTGAGGGCCGGGCCAACTGGGACGTGTTCCGCTTCCAGGTGCTCGATGAGGAGGGCAAGGTGCTGGAGGTCGGCTTCCGCGGCATCGAGCAGGTGCAGGGGATCGAGCTGAGCGGCGTGTTGTGGTTCCGCGTCCAGGAGCGCGACGGGCGGCTCGCCCGCGTGTGGTCGGCGCTGGACGCCGGCGAGCTGCCCTAGCCCCGGCGGCCGAAGTCCACCGTGAAGGTCGCGCCGCCGCGCCGGTAGGGGCTGCCGGGCGCGATGCCGAAACCCGCCTCGCGGAAGCGCCGCTCGAGGATGGCCGCCCGGTGGGGCGAGCTGTTCATCCAGGCCCGGTGCATGCTCATCGGCCGGCTCATGCGCCCGCGCCCGAAGCCGATGTTCTCGCCGATCAGCCAGTTGCCACCCCGCCGGGGGATGTAGCGGCTGTTCCTGAGCCGGGCGGTCAGATCCAGCGACCCGGGGCCCACGTGGGCGAAGAAGCGGCGCTGGACCATCCGGCGCGAGTGCGACCCCGCGGCTCGCGCCAGGCGCCGGTTGGCGCGCACGGCACGCAGCCCGTGCCGCCGCCGTTCCGCGTTGAGCAGGCACAGCAGCGCGCGCCGGCCGGCGCGCCGGCTGGCCAGGCTGCGGCCGACGCGCGTGGTCGACTCCGGGCACCCCGCCGCGGTGCCGGCGACCGGGCCGGGCAGCGGCAGGTCGACCCGGCTCAGCGGAAGCCGGCCCAGGCCGGGCAGGGCGGGCACGGGGGCGCCCAGGGGCACCGTCTGTGTGCGCTCGTCCTGGATGGGCCGCGGCTTCTGGCCCGGTGCGACCACGGGCACCCGGAGCCGCAGCAGCGTCGATGGCTGTCCGCCGGTGCATCCGGCGGACGTCACCCGGGCGGCCACCTGACGCGTGCCCGGCGTGGCGAACACGTGCGGCGCGGACAGCGTGGCCCGGCGGCCCGGCAGGGCCACGGGGCTGAACACGCCCCCGGCGGAGTCCCGGGGGAGGCAGCTGCTCAGGCCGAAGCCCGACTCGCCGCGGCCGAAGCCCACGACCATGCCCGTGACCGGCGCCTGCGGATCGGTGGCGCGTACGCGCAGGTCGACCTGGCGGCCCGCGATGGCGTCGTCGAGCCGTGTGGACTCGATCCGCGGCACGGCCTGTGCGGCGGCCGTGGTCGCGAACAGTGCCGCCACTCCCGTGGCGGCGAAGGCAACCTTGCCCAGCTTCCCAGCATCCATGCTGTCCCCCAAATTTGTGCGAATCCCCTGCTAAGGCGGCCCAAGGTAGGTGCGATCAGGGGTTCTCGCCACTTCGTGCAGGGATGCAGCGGATCGCGGCCCGAACCTGCCGCGATCCCCTCCGGGATCAGCGGTTGACGGCGAAATCGGCCGTGAACGTGGCCCCGCGCGACAGGTATGGGCTGCCGGGGTACACGCCGAAGCCGACCTCGCGGAAGCGCGGGCTCAGCATGGCCGCGCGGTGCGGGGTGCTGTGCATCCAGGCGGTGTGGATGGCGATCGGCCGCGTCAGGGCGCCGGTGCCGAAGCCGATGTTCTCGCCGATGGCCCAGCGGCCGCGGCCGGGCAGGTAGCGCGTGGAGCGCAGCCGGGCCGCGGGGTTCATGGTGCCCGGGCCCACGTGGGCGAAGAACCGGCGCTGGACCATCGTGCGCGAGTGGGCCCGGGCCGCCCGCTCCAGCCGTGCGTTGGCCCGCATCGGGCGCAGCTTGCGGCGCCTCCGCTCGGCGTTCAGCAGGCACAGCAGCGCGGCCCTGGCCTTGCGCTCCTCGGCGCGGCTCCTCGAGTACCAGCGGAAGCGGTTGCGGCAGCCCCGGCCGCGGGCGGCCGCGTTCGGCAGCAGACCCCCCACGATGGGCACCTTGGGCAAGGTCGGCAGGGTGATCGGGGGCGTCGGGACGGCCGGGATGGTGGGGGGCGGCGGCAGCCCCGGCAGGGCGGGCAGGGTGATGGGGGGCAGATCGGGCAGGTCGACGGTGGGGACGCCGGGCAGGCCCACGTTGACCCCGTCCTTGGGCAGCTCGCCCAGACCCGGGAGGCTGGGCACGAGGGAGCCGATCGGCACCGTGACCGGCGTGGTGGTGATGATCGGCGGCGGGCGCTGGCCCGGGCGGACCACCTGGACCAGGATGTTCTGGACCGTCGAGGCGTTGCCCAGCGTGCACCCGCCGGAGGACACGTTGGCCACCACCGACCGCTTCCCGGTCGTCGAGTAGACGTGGGGCGCGGCCAGCGTCACCTTCCTGCCCGGCCTGGTCACCGGGCCGAACGATCGGCCGCGGTAGTCGGGCGGCAGGCAGCTGCTGAGGCCGTAGCCGGACTCGCCGCGGCCGAAGCCCACGACCAGGCCGGTGACGGGGGCCTGGCGGTCGGAGGCGCGGATGTGTAGCTCGACCGTCCGGCCGGTCACGGCGCTGCCCTTCAGCAGCGTCGAGTCGATGATCGGGGCGGCCTGTGCGCTTCCTGGAGCAGCGAGTCCAAGTCCCACCGCGACAGTGGCGACAACCCTGGGTGAGAGGGCCATGGGCGCAACCTAACCCACGCGGAGGCTGGCGCGCTAGTCCCAATTCGGTCCGGCGGCCCCGTGGGCCATCCATACTGGTTCCATGGACTTCGCGGCCCAGGTCATGGGCGTGGTCAACGTGACCCCGGACTCGTTCTCGGACGGCGGGCGCTACCTCGATCCCGCGGCCGCCGTGGCGCATGGCGCCGAGCTGGTGGCCGAGGGCGCCGCGATCCTGGACGTGGGCGGCGAGTCCACCCGCCCCGGCGCCGACCCGGTGGGCCTGGACGAGGAACTGCGGCGCGTGATCCCCGTGGTCGAGGGGCTGGCCGAGCGCGTCCCCGGCACGGCGATCTCGATCGACACCACGAAGGCCGGGGTCGCCCGCCGGGCGGTGACGGCGGGCGCCGCGGTGGTCAACGACGTGTCCGCCCTGCGAGCGGACCCGGAGCTGGCCGGCGTGGTGGCCGCAAGCGGCGTGGCCTGCTGTCTGATGCACATGCTCGGCGAGCCGCGGACCATGCAGGACGACCCGCGCTACGACGACGTGGTCTCGGAAGTGAAGGCGTTCCTGGAGGAGCGGCTGGAGTTCGCGGTCGGCCACGGCGTCGACGAGCAGGCGATCTGGCTGGACCCCGGCATCGGCTTCGGCAAGACGGCCGAGCACAACCTGGAGCTGCTGGCCCGGCTGGACGAGATCGTCGCGCTGGGCCGCCCGGTCGTGGTGGGCACCTCGCGCAAGAGCTTCCTGGGCCGCCTGGCCGGTGGCCGCGAGCTCGGTCGCAGGCTTCCCGGCACCATCGCCACGAACGTGATGGCCCTCGAGCGGGGCGCCTCCGTCTTCCGGGTGCACGACGTGGCCGAGGTCGTGGATGCCCTCGCGGTGGCCGGTGCTACGGTCGCCGCCAGCGAGTGGCGAGGAGGGCGCCGTGTCTGATCCGAATGACCCTGACGACGATCTGGACGAAGGCGCCTTCGAAGAGGAGGAGGACGCGTTCGAGGCCACCGTGACCGTGGCCGTCACCGGCCTGTCGCTGTACACCCGCCACGGAGTCTCCGACGCGGAGCGCGAGCTTGGCCAGCGGCTGGTCTTCGACATCGAGTTCGAGCTCGTGGACTGCGACGCCACCGTGACCGACCGGGTCGAGGACACCGTCGACTACGGCGAGGTCTGCGAGCAGGTGGCGCTGGCCGCCCAGGAGCGCTCGTACCGCACGCTTGAGCGGCTGTGCTCGGCGGTTGCCGACCGCCTGATGGACCGCTACGACGCGCAGTCGCTGAGCGTCAAGGCGACCAAGCCCGAGCCACCGATCGCACTGCCCGTGGACGAGGTCTCGGTCGAGGTGCTGCGGGAGGGCTGACGGGTGCCCGGCGTCAGCGAGGTGCGTCGCCCGTGAGCGGCGCGAGCAGGCGATCGGTCAGCGGCCCGACCGGCGCCGGCAGCCTCTGGCCGACGCTGCGCGGCAGGTCCAGGAGTTGCTGCACCGGCGCGGGCAGTTGCGGCGCCTGGGGCAGTGGGCTCTGGGGCAGCTGCGGTGTGACCGGCGCGGCCTGGCCGGGTGTGTTCGTAGGAGATGGGGCCGAGCCCGTCTGGGGCGTCGACGACGGCGTCCTCGGCGTGGGAGTGTCGCTGCGGGGGAGGCCTGTGCCCGGTCCCGTGCCGTCGGGTCGCTGGGGGCCGCCCACGGGTGTGATGGAGCGGATCTCCCGCCCCTCGCCGCCGCCTGCGCCGCCTCGGGCTGTCGTGCCGGCGGCCGTGGTCGCGGTCGCCGGGGGCGCGGTGGCGGCCAGCGCCGCGACCGGCGTCGGGGCATCGTCGCCCGCGCGGGACGCCGCCGAGGCGGACTGGGACTGCTCCACCGCGGGCAGGGACGGGCCGCCCGCCACCTGGCCCAGCGAGCCGAGCCCGCCGAAGCCGGCGCCGGCGGCCAGCAGGACGGCCGATGCCAGCAGCACCGCGGGGGCCAGGGCGGTCGCGCCGGCGGCGCCGGTGGCCTGGCGTGTCCAGTGCCGAGTCAGTTCCACGCTCCCATGGTAGAGCCGCAGCAAAGCCCGCGGTCGAAACCGGCCCGGCGCAGGCCCTCGCTGGCCCGCAGCCTGACCGCGGCGCTGGTCGGGCTGACTCTGGTCCTGGCCTTCGCGGCGGCCGCCGGCATCGGCGGCATCTACTCCGCGCGTCAGGACTACGAGGACACGCTGGCCCGCGCATACGCGCTGGAAAGCGCCTCCTCGTCCCTGTTCGCGGCCGGCGTGGTCCAGCAGGCGGCGCTCCGGGACGCCAACGCCTCCGCCTCGCTGCGGCGCCGCGCCCGCGAGGCCTACGCCGCCCGCGCCCGGCGTGCACAGGCGCTGGCCGCGGACGATCCGCGCAGCCTGCGGCTGGTGCGCCGCTCGGTGGCCATCCAGGAGCGCATCGTGCGGCTCAGCCGCGGCTCGCGCCGGTCGGCCGCCGCTCGCAACCGGCAGGTTCGCCGCGCGCTGCAGGAGGGCCAGCGCGCCGAGGCCGCGCTGGTGGCACGCCAGACCGACCGCCGCGCCGCCGCGCGCGATCAGACGCGCGACGACACCCGTTCGGCCACCCTGATCGCCGGCGGCGCGGGGCTGCTGGCGCTGCTGGGCGCGGTGGGCCTCGTGCTGTCGCTGGCCGGCACCATCCGGCGCCCCCTCGACGAGCTGGTCGAGGCCACCCGCAGGCTGGCCGCCGGCCACCTCGACCAGCGGGTCGAGCCCGGTGGCCCGCGCGAGATCCAGCAGCTCGACGCCTCCTTCAACGAGATGGCCGAGCGCCTCCAGGAGGCCCAGGTGCGCTTGGAGGCCGAGCGGGCCAGCCTGGCCCTGACCATCGAGAGCCTCGGAGACGCGCTCGTGGTCACCGACCGCGATGGCAAGGTCACGGCCGCCAACCCGCGCGCGGCGGAGCTGGTGCCCACGCTGGCCGTCGGCGCCGACGCCTACGGCTCCGACAGCCCGCTGCCGGACCCCGACAGCGGGCTGGCCGGCGACGTGGCCATCGAGGCGGGCGACCGGACGCTGGCCGCCACCGCCGGCCGGGTGCCCGGCGCGGGTCCGGGCGCGGGCCTGGTGTGGACCATCCGCGATGTGTCAGAGCGGGCGCGGCTGGAGCGCATGAAGAGCGACTTCGTGGCCACCGCCTCGCACGAGCTGCGCAGCCCCCTCACCTCGATCAAGGGCTTCGTCGAGCTGCTGGGCCGCTCCGATGCGCTCGGCGAGCGCGAGCGCGAGTTCGTCGACGTCGTGCTGCAGAGCACCGACCGGCTGGTGGACCTGGTGAACGACCTCCTGGACGTCGCGCGGCTGGAGGCCGGCCGGATGGAGATCCACGCGCGGCTCTTCGACGTGACCGCCGTCATCGAGGAGGTGGCCACGCTGATGGGGCCGCGGATGGAGGCCAAGGACCAGCAGCTGGTGCTCGACCTGCCGCCCGGGCTGCCGAAGGTGCTGGCCGACCCGGTCCGTGTCCGCCAGATCCTGACCAACCTGATCTCCAACGCGCACCTCTACACCGACGAGGGCGGGAAGATCTCGGTGATAGCCGACGGCGACGGCCACGAGATCGAGCTGTCGGTGGCCGACGACGGTCGCGGCATGACCCAGGAGGACCTGGACCGGGTGTTCGACCGGTTCGTGCGCCGCGACGAGGACTCCGGCGGCGGCACCGGGCTGGGCCTCGCGATCGTGCGCTCGCTCGTGGACCTGCAGGGCGGCACCGTGGACGTGCGCAGCCAGGTCGGCGAGGGAACGGTGTTCACCGTCCGCCTGCCCGCCGAGGGCTCGGACTCGCAGGCCTCCCGGCGGGCGGTGGGCGGGCGGAAGGTGCTGGTGGCGACCTCCCGCCCGGAGACGGGCAGCGAGCTGGCCGCGTGGCTGGTGGCCGGCGGCGCCGAGGCGTCGGTCCTGGAGACCACCGCGCCGGCGCTCGACGACCTGCGCCGTGAGCGTTACGACGTCCTGCTGCTGGACGTGGAGGGCCTGGGTGAGCCGGGCCTGCGGCTGCTGGCCGACCTGCGCGACGATCCGGACCTGGGCCGCCGGCCGCTGGTCGTGGTCTGCGCTCCGAGCCAGGACAACACGCTGGCCGGTGAGTGGCGCGTGCGGGCCGACGACGACGTCGACTCGCTGACGGGAACGCTGGGCGCGGCCATCGTGGCCGAGCGCTCCAGCATCCTCGTGGTCGGGCGGTCGGCGGTCCGCGACCGGGTGGAGGCCGAGTTGCTGGCCACGGGGCTGGACCACGAGTGGGCCACGACCGGCACCGCGGCGGCGCAGGCCTGCCGCGCGGAGCGCTTCGAGGTCGCGCTGGTCGACGCCGGGATGCGCGCTGTCGGCGACGTCCTGGGTGCGCTGGACCTGCGCGGCGCCCGTACCGACAAGGCCGTGATCGTGTTCGTGGACCCCGATACGCCCGCACCGGAATTCCCGGACGGAGCGGGGGTTCGCGCCGTCGTATCGCTCGAACAGGCGGGGGCGGCGGTCGTGGAGGCGCTCGCAGACCCCCAAACAGCTACATTGGAGCCGGGCTAGGGATGGGAAAGACGCTGTTCGAAAGTGAACAGGGGGATAAGGCCAGGATTGACTTGGATCGTGTCCGTACGCTCCAATCCGATCTGGAGACCGAGCGCGCCGAGGCTCGCGAGCGCGAGCGCCAGATGGAGCGCTACGCCTCCGACCTGAGCGAGACCTTCCGCGCCGAGCGGCGCCGCTCGGACGAGTTGCGGGCCTCGTACGTGGCCACCGTGCGGGCGCTGACCAACGCCGTCGAGGCGCGCGACGCCTACACGGGCAAGCACGCCGAGCGGGTGGCCGCCTACGGGCTGGAGCTGGCCCGCCGGCTGGCGCCCGCGCTGGCCGCCGAGCCGCAGACGGAGTTCGGCTTCCTGTTGCACGACATCGGGAAGGTGGCCATTCCCGACGGGATCCTGCACAAGGCGGGTGACCTGACGCCCGAGGAGGAGGCGCTGATGCGCCGCCACCCCGTCATCGGCGCCGAGATCGTCTCGCACGTGGAGTTCCTGGCCGACGCCGAGCTGATCGTGCGCCACCACCATGAGCGCTTCGACGGCGGCGGATACCCGGACGGGCTTGCCGGCTCGGAGATCCCGCTCGCGGCACGCATCTTCGCCGTGGCCGATGCGCTGGACGCCATGACCACCGACCGGCCCTACCGGCCCGGGGCTGCGTTCTCGGAGGCCCGCCGGGAGATCGCGGCGGGGGCCGGGCACCAGTTCGACCCCGAGGTCGTCGCCGTCCTGGACGGCATCTCCGACACGGAATTCGACCGCCTCCGGGGAACGGTCGGGTAGGAACGGCCATGGCCGCCGTCCTCGTCGTCGACGATGACCCATTCATCCGCCAGCTGATCGTCTCGACACTCGAGGACACGGCCCGCGACCGCCCGGCCGAGGCCGGCGACGGAATCGAGGCGCTGGAGGCCGTGGAGCGCGAGCAGCCACAGATCGTGTTCATGGACCTGAACATGCCCCGCATGGGCGGGCTGGAGGCCACCCGCCGGATGCGCGAGGCGCCCAAGCCCCAGCCCACGATCGTGATGCTGACCGCCTTCGCGGGCGACGAGAACGCGCGCGCCGCCGAGGAGGCCGGCGCCGACCTCTTCCTGACCAAACCGTTCAGCCCGCTCGAGCTGCTGAACCTGGTCGACGACCTGAACCCCAAGTAGCCCGGTGCGCGGGTTCCTGGGCCTGGGCGCGAACCAGGGCGACCGGCTGGCGGCGCTGCGCTCGGCGCGCGACGCGCTGGCCGGCGTGGGTGTGGAGGTCGTGGCCTCCTCGTCGGTGTACGAGACGGCGCCGCAGGGCGAGGTCACCGACCAGCCCGACTTCCTCAACGCCTGCCTGGAGATCAGCACCGAGCTGGGCCCGGAGCAGTTGCTGGATGCGTGCAAGCAGGTCGAGCGCGACCTCGGACGCGTGCCCGGCGGCCCCCGTCACGGGCCACGGCCGATCGACGTGGACGTCCTGCTGCTTGGCGATGTCACGCGGGAGGGCGAGCGGCTGACGCTGCCGCACCCGGAGGTCACCAGCCGGCGGTTCGTGCTGGAGCCACTGCTGGAGCTGGACCCGCAGCTGGCGCTGCCGGGCGGCCCGGCGCTGGCCGCGTTCACCGCCGCCGTGGCCGACCAGCCGGTCAGCAGGACGTCGGTGCTCTGACCCCCCAAGCGGGGGGATTCGCTGTCACGGGGGTACGAATCCCGCTCGCGGGCGGGAACACTGCATGCATGTCCGTGATCACCGAGACCGCGACCTTCCGGGGCGACGACGACGTCTGCCTGGTCGAGGCGTCGCTGGCGTGCAGCGTCTGCCTGTCGGGCGAGGTGGAGTGGAGCCTGCGCACCGAGGAGTGGGACGCCGGCGTGGACTGCCGCTGCGAGACGTGTGGCCACACGCGCACCGTCTGGCTGACCGGCGAGCAGGCGCTGCGACTGTCACTGGACCGCCGCCCCGCCGATCCCACCTGAGCATTCCGCCGGCCACGCCGCCGGCGGGTGCGACCATGTGCCCGTGAGCACCCGCGAGGAAGCACAGCCGCTGGACGTGATGGTGGAGCTGATCTCCCGGGTCGACGGCGCCGCCGACGAGACGCCGCGCGTGTTCTACGACCGCCTGTGCGAGGGCCTGTGCGAGCTGACGTCCATGACCCGCGCGGGCCTGCTGCTGCACGACGATCTGCGCAAGCTGGTGCTGCCCGCCGGCAGCCACGGCGTGGAGCCGTGGCTGCTGGACCAGGTGCACGGCACGCTCGAAGAGACGCCGGTGGCCCAGACCGCGCTGGCCGAGGACCGCGTGGTGGTGGTCTCCCACGACCTCGAGCACCAGATCCCGGCGCGCTACGCCGAGCTGGGCGGGTTCACCACGCTGACCTGCACGCCGGTGTCGGCCGGCGGGCGCTGGCTGGGCGTGATCTTCGCGGACCGCGGCGGCGGTCCGTTCGACCTGACCGACAACGAGCGCCGCACCATGTGGACGCTGGGCAAGACGGCTGCGCTGGCCTCCAGCGTGCGCACGGGCACCACCGCCCACGAGCGCTCCCGGCTGCTGGCCCAGCGCGTGGACATGGCGCGCGAGGTGCACGACCGGGTCATGCAGCGCCTGTTCGGCGTGTCGCTGGTGCTGGGCTCGGAGATCGAGCTGGGGCGGTCCGAGCGCACCCGCGCCGCCGATGAGCTGCAGGACGCCGTGGCCGACCTGCGCACCCTGCTGGCCCGCTCGCCCGAGGCGCGGATCACGCCTCCCGACGCCACCCTCCGCGACGAGCTGGACCGCCTGGCGCGCCACTACGAGCGCCCCGTCGACGTGAGCTGGCAGGACGACTTCGAGGTCCCGTACGAGCTGGAGGGGCTGAGCCAGGTGGTACTGGCCGAGGCCCTGCGCAACGCCGACAAGCACGCCCGGCCCGAGCAGCTCGACGTCAGCGTGGCCGCCCCCGACGGCGCGTTCGTGCTCGAGGTGACCAACGACGGGGTGGACCCTGCGCGCTCGGGCACCGGCGCGGGCATGGGCCTGCGGCTCGCCGCCCTGGACGCCCTGGCCCGGGGCGGGGTGCTGGAGTTCGGGCCGCACGGCGACGACCATTGGCGGGTGCGCCTGCTGGTGCCGCTCGAGGACGAGGGGGAGAGCTGAACGACACGCGCAAGCTCTGTGTGCTGGTGGTGGACGACCACGACGTCGTGCACTGGGGATTCCGGCTGCTGCTGACCGAGCAGCCGTGGGTCAGCCGCTGCCTGACCGCGCGCGATCACGACGAGGCCATGGAGCTGACCCGGCGCTACGACCCCGACGTGGCGCTCGTGGACCTGTTCCTCGGCGAGCACTCCGGCGCCGAGCTCTGCACGTCGATCACCGCCGAGCACCCGTCGACGAAGGTCCTGCTGATCTCGGGCGCCGGCTGGATCTCGCCCCAGGCGGCCCGCGCCGCGGGCGCGTCGGGGTTCGTGTCCAAGGACTCCAGCGCGGACGTGGTGACCGCGGCGGTGAAGGCGGTCGGCGCGGGCAACCTGGTGTTCCCGCGCAGCCCGCGCGAGCCCTCCGCACCGCTGTCCCCGCGTGAGCGGGAGGTGCTGGCGCTGATGGCGGCGGGGTCGACCAACCGGGAGATCGCGGCGCAGCTACACCTGTCTCCGCACACCATCAAGGAGCACACCAGCGCGCTCTACCGCAAGCTCGACGTGCGCAACCGGGCCGAGGCGGTGCGCCGCGCGGAGCGGCTGGGGCTCAGCGGCTAGCCACCCGCTCGATCCACGCCGCCAGCGCGGGGCGCCCCTCCACGCTCTGGTGCTCGTCGCAGACGCGGTGGAAGGCCTCGTCGTCCGCGGGCTCGCGCCCGGCGGCGTACTTCAGGAACGGATAGGCAGCGCAGTCGGCGGCCGAGAAGTCCGGGCCCAGCAGGTACTCGCGGCCGGACAGCAGCGCCTCGAACCGGTCCAGCTGTGCGTCCATCGCCCCGCTAAGCGCAGGAACGCCCGGCCCGGCCGGATCGGCCTCGATCGCGTTGGGGGCGACCTTCCAGACACGGTCGAACCAGTCCAGGAACAGCTCGACCTCGGCCCGGCGGGCCGGCTCGGAGGGAAACAGCGCCGGCTCGGGCCACTGCTCCTCGAGGTGGCGCAGGATGGCCAGCGAGTCCGCCACCACCCTCCCGTCGTGGTCGATCACGGGCACCAGCCCCTGGCCGCTCACCGCCTGGACCGGCGACCGGTCGGCGTAGTCGATCCACACCGACTCGACCTGGCCGGTGAGGCCCTTGTGGGCCAGCGCGAGAGTGACCCGCTCGCAGTTGGTGGAGAAGGCGGCGCGGTACAGGCGGATCACGACTGGAATGATCCCTGTTCATGCTGCTGGTCGTCGACGTCGGGAACACGCAATCGCACGTCGGGCTGTTCGAGGCCGACGAGCTGACCGAGCACTGGCGCTTCCACACCGCGCGCACCGCGACCGCGGACGAGCTGGCCGTGTACGTGGCCGCCCTTCTTCGGCTACGCGGCCTGGCGCTGTCCGACATCGAAGCCCTGTCCGTGTCCTGTGTGGTGCCGGCGCTGGCCCAGGAGTACGACCAGCTGATCGCCCGCTATCTGGACGGACGCGGCGCGCTGGTCGGCCCCGAGATCCGTACGGGCATGCCGATCCGGATCGACAACCCGCGCGAGCTGGGGGCGGACCGGCTGGTCAACGCCGTGGCCGCGTACGACCACTTCGGCGGCCCTTGCATCGCCGTCGACTTCGGCACGGCGGTCAACTACGACGTCGTCTCGGGCGACGGTGAGTACCTCGGCGGCGTGATCGCCCCGGGGATCGAGATCTCGCTCGAGGCGCTCAGCCAGCGCGCCGCGGCGTTGCCCCGCGTCCGGCTCGAGGCGCCCGAGTCGGCCATCGGCAGGGGCACCCTGTCGGCGATCCAGTCGGGTGTGATCTTCGGCTACGCCGGTCAGGTCGACGGCCTGGTCGGCCGCATCCGGGAGGAGCTGGGCAGCGAGGCGCCGGCCATCGCGACCGGCGGGTTCGCCGCGGTCATCGCCCCCCACTGCGAGCAGATCGACGAGGTCGACGACCTGCTGACGCTGACGGGGCTCCGCCTGATCTGGGAGCGCAACCGCTCCTAACGACTACGCTGATTCGTCGTGCCCGTCGCCAACATCCTCGCCCCGCTGACGAACGCCGAGGAGTGGGTCCTCGAGGCCCTGCACTCGATCGGCTTCGGCTGGGGCCTCGCCATCGTCGGGCTGGTCGTGCTCGTGCGCCTGTGCACGCTGCCGCTGGTGGTGCGCCAGTTCCGCTCACAGCGCGAGCTGCGCGAGCACATGCCCGAGATGCGCAAGCTCCAGCAGCGCTTCAAGGACGACAAGCCGCGG
>DASQLM010000076.1:0-20983 GCA_035630015.1 Thermoleophilaceae bacterium
ACGCTGGTGGGCAACGGCCTCCAGGCGCTGGCGGCGGTGGACGGCATCGCCGCCGACCTGGACATCGCCACAGGCTACTGCGGCAAGGCCGGCCAGAGCGTGCCCGCGGGTGTGGGCCAGCCGCACGTGCGCATCCGCGAGCTGACCGTGGGCGGCACGGGGTGAGCCTGGAGGCGCTGGCCCGGGACGGCGTGGAGGCGGCGCTGGCCGCCGGGGCCGGCGACGCCGAGGCCTGGGTCGAGAGCTCGACCAGCCGCCAGATCCGCGTCTACGACGGCGAGGTCGAGAGCCTCAGCGACTCCGGCGGCCGCGGCATCGGCATCCGCGCGTTCATCGACGGGCGCACGGGCTACGCCTACGGCACCGATCTCGAGCCGGGCGGCCTGCGGGCCGTGGCAGAGCGCGCGCACGCGCTGGCCGCCATCGCCGACCCCGACGAGTACGCCGGCCTGCCGGACGAGACGGGCACCACCGACGTGCCGGGCCTGGAGTCCGCGGCCATGGGCGAATGGGACACCGAGCGCAAGGTGGAGCTGGCGCTGGCCGTCGACCGCGCCGCCCGCTCGCGCGCCGGCGTCAGCCAGGTCGAGAACACCGTCTACTCCGACGGCGAGGGCACCGTGGCCATCGCCAACTCCCGCGGCTTCGCGGCCTCGGCCACGTCGACCCAGGCGTGGGCCTACTCATCGGCCTTCGCGGGCCAGGGCGAGGACCTGATGACCGGCATGGGCATCGGCCTGGGCCGCGACCCGGGCGAGCTGGACCCCGAGGCCATCGGCCTCGAGGCCGCCGACCGGGCGCTGGCGCTGGTGGGCGCCCGCCAGCCCTCGAGCCGCCGCTGCCCGGTGGTCCTGGACGCCTTCGTGGCCGCCTCGTTCGCGGGCTTCATCGGCGCGATGCTGTCGGCCGACTCGGTCCAGCGCGGGCGCTCGCTGTTCGCGGGCAAGCAGGGCGAGGAGGTGGCGGAGGCCGCGTTCGTGCTCACCGACGACGGCCGCCATCCCGACGGCCCGGCCAGCTCGCCCTTCGACGGGGAGGGCGCGGCCACCCGGCGCACGCCGCTGATCGCGGCCGGGAAGTTGGACGGCTACCTGTACGACTCGCGCACCGCCCGCAAGGACGGTCGCGCCACCACCGGCAACGCGGGCCGCGGCTCCTACCGCTCGCAGCCCTCGGTGGGCACCAACAACCTGATCGTCGAGCCCGGCAGCGGCAGCCTCGAGGACCTGGTCGCGCAGGCCGGCGAGGGGCTGTACGTGACCGAGGTCTCGGGCCTGCACTCGGGGGTGAACCCGGTGTCCGGGACGTTCTCCGTCGGCGCCTCCGGGCGGCTGATCGAGGGGGGCGAACTAGGCACCCCGGTGCGCGAGATCACCATCGCCAGCGACCTCGTGGGCATGCTCAAAGCGGTGCGGGCGGTGGGCGGCGAACCCCGCTGGATACCCCTCGGGGGCAGTGTCCAAGCGGTTCCGCTGCTCATCGGCGAGATGTCCGTTTCGGGCTCTTGACCCCGCATTTTCCGGCTTTCCCGCCCCGGATACCCCCTTCTAAAGCCAAATCCGGGCTGCCGTCGTCCGCGGGCCTCGTTATGTTCGCCCCGATGTCGAATCCCCCGAGAAGGAGGAGAAAATGACGAAGTCGGAATTCGTCGATCAGGTGGCGGCCGAGTCTGGGCTGTCCAAGAGCGATTCCAGCGATGCCGTTGACGCCGTGCTGGGTGTCATCGAGGGCACGCTGAAGCGTGGTGGGGAGATCAACTTCACCGGCTTTGGCAAGTTCTCCGTGGCTGACCGTGGCGCCCGTCAGGGCGTGAACCCGCAGACCGGCGAGAAGATCCAGATCGCCGCGAGCAAGGTGCCGAGGTTCTCGGCCGGTAGCGCTCTCAAGAAGGCCGTCAAGGGCGGCTGACGCCGAGCGCGCGGGGGTTCCCGGATGGGGCCCTCGCGCAGCTAGCGGCTCATGCCTGAGCATTTCGCGGACCGCCTGGCGGGCCTCGTCGAGGAACGCCAGAGCCGTGTGGTGCTCGGGCTGGACCCCGATCCGGCCAAGCTGTGGCCGGACGCACTCTCCGGTGACGACGCCGGCGGCGATCCCGCCGCCCGGGCGGCCGCCGCCGTGGCGGCGCACTGCCGGGCGGCCATCGAGGCCGCCGGGCCCGCGTGCGTGGCCGTCAAGCCCCAGCTGGCCTGTTTCGAGCGGCTGGGCGCACCGGGGTGGGAGGCGCTGGCCGCCACCCGCGACGCCGCGCGCGAGCACGGCCTGCTGGTGCTGGCCGACGGCAAGCGCGGCGACGTGCCCGTGACCGCCGCGGCATACGCCCAGGCGCTGGTGGGCTCCACGCCCTCGCCCTTCGGCGACGTCCAGGGCCTGGGGGCCGACTGCTTCACCGTGAACCCGCTGCTGGGCCGCGACTCGCTGGAGCCGCTGGTGGACGCCGCGGCCGAGCACGGCGCCGGCGTGTTCGCCCTGGTCAGCACCTCGAACCCCGGCGCCTCGGACCTGCAGGACCTGGACGCCGGCGGGTCTCCCGTGCACGAGCACGTGGCCCGGCTGGTGGACTCCCTGGGCGCCGGTCACGTGGGCGAATGCGGGCTGTCGCTGGCCGGTGCGGTCACCGGGGCCACCCGGCCCGAGCGGCTGGCCCGGCTGCGCGAGCTGATGCCGCGCGCCATCTTCCTGTTGCCCGGCGTGGGCGCCCAGGGAGGCGACCCGGCCGCGCTGGGTGCCGCGTTCAGGCCCCACCCGGCCGCCGGGCTGGTCACCGCCTCGCGCTCGATCGTGAACGCCTACGCCGACCGCGGGGGCGATCCGGCGGCCGCGGCCCAGGCCGCCGCGCAGGAGCTCAGGTCGACCACGTGGAACCTGTAGATGCCTATTCTGCGCCAGAGCGCCCGCACGGTCGCGACCCCCCGCCATGGCCCATCAACCATCACGCAGCCCGATTCGCCTGCTCGCGCCGGCTGCGCTGGTCGTGTGCCTGTTGGCGTTCGCGCTGGTGATCATCACCACCGGCGGCAGCGACGACGCCACGCCCGCGTCTGACACCTCCACCGAGCCGCGCTCGGACACGCAGGCGCGCACCGCCCCCAAGCCAAAGCCCAAGCCGGCGACCTACACGGTGAAGACCGGCGACAACCTGGGGTCGATCTCCGAGAAGACCCAGGTGCCGATCGAGACGCTGCAGGAGCTCAACCCCGAGCTCGATCCGCAGGCGCTCGTGTCCGGGCAGAAGATCAAGCTCAAGGAGTGACTGCCCGGTCCTTCAGGGCCGTGCTGGCCGCCCTCGTGGCGCTGGCGCTGGCTCCGCACGCCCCTGCCCAGGCGGCCGACCCCAAGCCGAACCTGGACGCCGCCGCCAGCGCGATCTTGATCGACGCGCGGGACGGGTCCGTACTGCTGTCCAAGCGGCCCGAGGCCGAACGCTCCATGGCTTCCACCACCAAGCTCATGACCGCGCTCCTGACCCTGGAGCGCACCAAGCCCGATCAGGTGTTCACCGCCTCGAAGTACAGGGCGGCGCCGATCGAGTCGAAGATCAGCCTGCGCCCCGGCGAGCGGATGCGCGTGGCCGACCTGTTCGAGGGGCTGATGTTGGAGAGCGCCAACGACGCCGCGGTCACGCTGGCCGAGGGCATCTCGGGCTCACGGCCCGCGTTCGTGCGCGACATGAACGAGCGGGCCGGGCAGCTGGGGCTGCGCCATACGCGCTACAGCAACCCGATCGGCCTGGACGAGGGCGACAACCACTCCAGCGCGCGCGACCTGGCCGCCCTGGCGCGGCGGCTGATGACCGACCGGCGCTTCGCCTCGGTGGTGGGCCAGCCGTCCGCGGTCCTGGAGAGCGGCGCCCGGCGGCGCGTGGTGAGCAACCGCAACGACCTGGTGGGCCGCTACCCGTACGTGAAGGGCGTCAAGACCGGGCGCACCCGCGAGGCGGGCTACGTGCTGGTGGGCGCGGCGTCCAACGCCGCGGGCGCGCGCGTGATCAGCGTGGTCATGGGCACGCCCAGCGAGTCCGCCCGCGACGCCACCTCGCTGAGCCTTCTCCAGTACGGGCTCAAGCAGTTCAGCCGCCGCAAGGTGCTGGACGCCGACACGCCGGTGGCCACGGCAAAGGTGGAGTACCGCGACCAGCGCGCGCGGCTGGTGCCCGGCAGCGACCTGCTGGTGCTGGCCCGCCGCGGCCAGAAGGTGCGCACGCGCGTGAACGCCCCCGACGAGCTCGGCGAGACCGAGGCGGGCGAGCGCGTGGGCACGATCGTGGTGCTGCGCGACGGCAAGGTCATCGACCGCGTACCGCTGGTCACCCAGGCCGCGGTACCCGGCGCCGGGCCGCTGCGCAAGGTCGTCCACGGCCTCGGCGGGCTGTTCACGGTTCTTCTCATCCTGCTCGCCGTTTCCGTCATAGTGATGGTGGCGATGCGCCAACGGTCGCGTCGCCGTGAGCGAGAGCGCGCTGAGCGCAGGAGGGCACGGAACCGGGCCAGAGCCCGATCAGAGGGGCAGATCGAATGATCATCACCGTCACACTCAACGCCGCCATCGACAAGACCCTGGCGGTGCCCAACTTCCGTCTCGGGCGGCGCCACCGTGCCGTCGAGCAGACGTCGATGGCCGGCGGCAAGGGAGTGAACGTGGCCCGCGCGCTGAAGTCGCTGGGCCAGCCGGTGATCGCCACCGGCTTCGCCGGCGGGCCGACCGGAACGCGCATCATCGAGCAGCTGACCGACGACCACATCCTCAACGACTTCGTGCGCATCCGCGAGGAGTCGCGCATGTCGACCGCGGTGGTGGACCCCACGTCGGGCGAGCAGACCGAGATCAACGAGCGCGGGCCCACGGTCTCCGAGGCCGAGCTGGACCTGTTCGTGGACAAGCTGTTGTACCTGGCCCAGGGCGCGGCCATCTGCGTGTTCAGCGGCAGCCTGCCCGGCGGCGTCGACCCCAGCCTGTACGCCCGGCTGGTCGGCGAGCTGCGCAAGATGAACGTGTTCACCATGATCGACGCCGAGGGCGACCCGATGCGGCTGGCCACCCGCGCCGGCCCCGACGTGGTCAGCCCCAACGAGCTCGAGGCCGAGGAGCTGGTGGGCCACGAGTTCGCCGACGCCGAGGATCGCGCCACCGCGGTCGCCGAGATCGTGGACATGGGCGCCCGCGAGGCGCTGATGACCATGTCCGACGGCGCCCTGGCGCTGCTGGGCACCGACACCGACGCCACGCGCCCGCGCGAGCTGGTGCGCGCCACGCTGGACCCGCTGGAGTCGGTCTCCTCGGTCGGCTCGGGCGACGCCTTCCTGGCCGGCTGGGTGGCCGCCCGCTACGACGATCGTCCAGCGCACGAGTGCCTGCGCTTCGGCGTGGCCTGCGGCGCCGAGTCCACCCAGCACTTCGGCGCCGGGGTGCTGGACCAGCGCGAGGTCGGCCGCCTGCTCGGCGAGGTCGAGCTCGAGGTGCTGGACCACCAGGCGCTCTCGCTGAACCGCTAGAGACGCCTCGACAGCAGCGCTAACGTGCGCGCCCGATGAGCTCGCGCCCGGGAGAACGCCCGATCAAGCGCCGTGACGTCTACCCCGACGCCGTGGTGGACGGCCGCGAGCTGCCCCAGAACCTGCCCGCGCGGCTGCGCTCGCGCTGGCAGTCGTGGATGGTCAGCAAGGGCGAGCGCGACGAGGCCGAGATCGAGGACCAGATCCGCACCGTCCCGGGCGTGACCCGCGCCAACACGGTGGCCATGATCAGCCCCAAGGGCGGCGTGGGCAAGACCACCTCGAGCTTCGTGGTCGGCAACCTGCTGGCCAACCACCTGCGCCTGCGCACGGTGGTGGTGGACGCCAACCCGGACTTCGGCACGCTGGCCGCCCTGGCGCCCGACCGGCTGCGGCCCGACCGCAACCTGGCCGACCTGATCGGCGACCTGGAGAAGGTGCACACCGCGGCCGAGCTGGGCCCGTATGTGTCGCGCCTGCCCAGCGGCCTGCACCTGCTGGGCGCGCCCACCGACGCCGAGCTCATGGCCAAGCTCGGCCCTGAGGCCTACGGCCACCTGCTGGCCTTCCTGTCGATCTTCTACGAGGTCATCCTGCTGGACCTGGGCACCGGCATCACCGACCCGCTGGCGCGCTTCGCCGTCGAGCGCTCGGACCAGCTGGTGCTGGTCACCACGCCCGAGTTCATCACCTCCCAGAGCGTGGCCGGCGCGCTGCGCTACCTGGCCCACGAGCGCGCCACGCTGGTGCTCAACCAGGCCTCGGGCGGCCACGAGGCCGACATCAAGCAGATCGAGGCCCACTTCCGCGAGCAGCGCCTGCGCCGCTCGGTCACCATCCCGCGCGACGACCAGCTGCGCACGATGCTCGACACCGGCACCTACTCGCTGGACGCGCTCGATCGCGACACCCGGGTCCCGGTCAAGCTCCTTGGCCTGGCCGTCGCGGAGCAGCTGGTCTAGTGAGCGCGATCCGCGAGCGCCCGCGCGTGGTCGTCGCCCAGGTCCTGGGCGTGGTGGCCCTGCTGGCCATCGGCTTCGTGCTCGGCGGCGCCCTGAAGAGCGACCCCGAGCCCAAGACCCCAGCGGACGTGCAGCAGCGCCTGGACAACCTGGAGCGCCAGAACGCACGGCTCGAGGGCCAGCTGCGCGATGCCACGCGGCAGGCCGACAAGGCCGAGGCCGCCACGAAGCGCCAGGCCCGCGGCTACCAGCGCCGGCTGCGCCGCGCCGCCGTGCGCGAGCGCCGCTTCCGGGCGGCGCTGCGGCGGGCGCGCGCGAACTAAAGGGGCGCTGGCCGTGGCCCGATAGAAGGGCCATGGTCACCACCGCCGTCTGCGTGGTCGCGTTCCTTCTGCTGGGCGCCGCCCTGGGGCGCGCCCGCTGGCCGGTGCTGGTGCCGGCCGCCCTGGCGCTGTACATCCTGCTGGGCACCTTCTTCGAGGGCGTCGAGGACGCCAGCGACTGGCTCTACTTCCTGGGCGTGGCCGCTGCCTGCCTGGTCGCCGGCCTGGCCGGGGTGGCGCTGCGCGAGCGCGCCGGCCATCCGCCACGGCCGCCGCAGTCCTAGACGGCTCTTACGGTCCGGGTGCACCATGGCGCCATGACCGAACTTGACGAGACCACTACCCGCCGCGGCATGCTGGCCGGCCTGGGCGGTGCCGGCCTCGGCGTGGCGGGAGCCACGCTGCTGGGCTGCGGCAGCGACGAGACCGAGCAGGCCGATGCCGCCACCCCCTCCTGCACGCTGGTCAAGGAGCAGACCGAGGGTCCCTACTACGTGGACCTCAACCGGGTGCGGCGCAACGTCACCGAGGGCCGGCCGGGCCTGCGCCTGGACCTGCGGGTCAAGATCGTGAACGCCGAGACCTGCAAGGCCATGCGCAACGCTGCCGTCGAGATCTGGCACTGCGACGCGCTGGGCAGGTACTCCGGCTTCGCCCAGGAGGGCACCGCCGGCAAAACCTTCATGCGCGGCATCCAGCGCACGGACAAGAACGGCGTGGCCGTGTTCCGCACGATCTACCCGGGCTGGTACCAGGGCCGGGCGCTGCACATCCACCTCAAGGCGTTCACCGGCGGCCGGGTCAGCGGCTCGAAGTTCATCGGCGGCAACGAGCAGCACACCGGCCAGCTGTTCTTCAAGGAGTCGGTCACCGACCGGGTGGCCAAGCTCTCGCCCTACAACCGGCGCGACGTCACGCGCACGCGCATCAGCCAGGACACCATCTACCAGTCCCAGGGCGGGTCGCTCGTGCACCTCACGCGCCGCTCGAAGAAGAGCTTCAGGGCGGGGCTGACGGCTCGGGTGACCATGGCCATCGACGCCGGCTGAGTACTAGTACGCGCCTTGCGCGCGGCGGCGGGCGTCCGTACCGTCGCCGCCATGAGAAGACTGGCGCTGGGCGCTCCCGTCGTTGCCGTGCTGTTCGCGCTCGCCGCGCCCGCGGCCGAGGCCCGCGTGCAGTTCGACCTCAAGGGCAGGTGGACGTGCAAGGACGGCAGCACGGTCAAGCCGCTCCAGGGGGCGCGGATCGAGTTGTGGCGCTCGCGCGACTACTGGCGCGACCAGAAGGTCACCAGCCGCCACACCGATGGCGACGGGCGCTACGCCATCCCCGTGAACGCCGAGGACCACTTCGACCTGTACGTGAAGGTGCTGCTGCACGACGACGACGGGGTGGAGCTGGAGAACTGGTACTCGCCGTTCACCTGGGAGACCACGACCTCGACCAAGCGCAGCCGGTCGGGCACGGTCAACCTGGGCACCTGGCAGATCGGCAAGGACGGCAGCGGCACGCCCAAGTGCGCGATCTGGCAGGGCATGCACGACGCCTACGCCGACTACCGGCGAGTGATCGGCCAGCGACCGCCCTCGCGCAACCTCAAGATCGAGGGTGAGTTCCCGTGCTGCGGCACGCCCTTCACCACCCGGGACACCATCCGCTGGCCCGGCGGCTACACCACCGACAACGGCAGGGTCAGCAAGCACGAGTTCGCGCACACGGTCAGGCACACGCTGGACGGCAACTTCGTGGAGTTCACCGCCGACGTGGCCCGCTACCAGTACCCGCAGACCCACGAGCCCTGCAAGGAGACCAACACGGGCTTCGCCTTCAACGAGGGTTGGGCCGAGTGGTGGGCCGACACGGCCCGGGACTGCCCGCCCAACACCACGAACTTCAGGCAGGAGGGCAACGTGGCGGCTCAGCTCAAGCGGCTCGAGGCGTGCTCCAGCCGGCCGACCATGGTCACGGTCCTGCGCAACAACCCGGGCCGCATCCACAGCTACACCGCGTTCCTCGACCGGTTCAACCTGCTCACGGGCGGCGCGGCCTGCACCGCGCCGCGGCCGGCGCCCCAGGCCACCGTGGAGCCGGTGCTCAGCGCCCAGCAGCAGACCGGCGAGATGCAGCGCCAGATCTCGGCCCAGCGCAAGCTGGTGGCGTCGCTGAATCGCCGCGCCGCCGCGGCCCGGCGGCGCGCGCGCAACCCCGGCCGCTGCACCGCCAAGCGCTGCGAGGCGGCCATGGAGAAGCTGATCGAGCCCACGGCCCTGGCCGCCCAGGCCCAGCAGGCCAAGCTCGTGCTGAACCGCCTGGAGGACGGCCTGGCCGCCGCGCGCAAGGCGGGCTTCGACCCGGCCGCCCAGCAGAAGCTGGCCGACGACCTCCTCGGTGACGAAGACTCGTTCGAAAAGGCCAACCAGAAGATCGTGATCGCCGGGCTGAAGAAGGGGCTGCGCGAGATCAAGACCGAGCCCGGGTTCAACCGCGGCGAGCGGTCCAAGCTCTTCAAGGCCCTGGACAACCGCGCCGACGGCCTGGCCCGTGCCCGCCGCCGCGGCCAGGAGACCCCGGCCGGCGTGCGGAGCCTGTTCGCCGCTCCGTCGTCGCCGATCGAGCAGGCGGAGAAGGTCCGCTAGCCGCCGATCGTCTCTAATGGCGGCGATGAGGCCCGCCGTCATCGCCCTCTCCCTGGCCGTGGGAGTGGTGCTGGCCGACTCGGCCGTGGTCACGCTGGCGCTGCCCGACATCCTGCGCCAGTACGAGACCACCGTGGGCGGGGTCTCTTGGGTGCTCACCACGTTCAACCTGGTGCTGGCGCTGGCCGCCGTGCCGGCCGCGCGGCTGTGCGTGCGCCGCGACCCGGGCGCTCTCGGCGCCGTCGGCCTGGTCGTGTTCGCGGCGTGCTGCGCGGTGTGCGCGGCGGCGCCGTCGCTGGGGGTGCTCCTGGCCGGGCGCGTGGGCCAGGCGCTGGGCGGCGCGGTGGTCATCGCCTCTTGTCTCGAGTTGCTAGTGGCGGCCACGGGCTCCGAGCCGCGGGGCGCGGCCCGGTGGGCCGGCGCCGGGGTGGCGGGCGCGGCGCTGGGGCCGGTGGCCGGCGGGCTGCTCACGCAGGCCATCTCGTGGCAGTCGATCTTCATCTTCCAGGTGCCGGTGGTCCTGGCCGCGGTGCCGGCGGCGCTGGCGTTGCGGGGGAGGGCCGGGCGCGACCACGACCCGTCGCTGCCCTCCGACCGCCCGCACCTGGCGGCCAACGCGGCGCTGGCGCTCATCTCCGCGGCGCTCACGGCCGCGCTGTTCCTGCTGGTGCTGCTGCTCGTGGAGGGCTGGCAGCGTTCCCCGGCGCAGGCGGCGCTCATCGTCACCGTGATCCCGGTGGCCGCCCTAGCGGCCGGGCCGCTGGCGCGCGCCGCCCGGGCGGGCACGCGCTCGGAGGCGGTGGCGGGGGCCATCGCCGTGGCCGGCGGGCTGGCGGCGCTGGCGCTGCTGCCCGGGGCCGAGGCGGTGTGGACGCTGGCGCCACAGGCGCTGGTGGGGCTCGGGCTGGGCTTGACCATCGACTCCTTGACCGCCGTCGCGCTGCGCGACCGCGTGCCGCGCGCGCTGCACGGCGGCTGGACCATCGCCGCCCGTCACGGCGGGATCGTGGTGGGGTTGTTGATCCTCACGCCGGTGTTCACCGCCGACCTGCGCGACGCCCGCGCGCCGGCGCAGGAGGCCATCGCCGCCCAGGTGCTGGACTCGCGGCTGCCGGCGTCGTCAAAGCTGGCGCTGGCCGAGGGGCTGGGGGAGCAGCTGGCCGACGAGGGCGGGCGCGTGCCCGACCTGGCGCCGGCGTTCTCCGCCGCGGACCTGCCCGCGGCCCAGGCCGCCCGGGCTGCCGCGCTGGAGCGCGGGCTGGACGACCAGCTCGAGCGGGCAGCCACGGGCGCCTTCCGCGACGCGTTCCTGCTGGCCGGCCTGCTGGCGCTGCTGGCGGTCGTGCCGGCGCTGTTCCTGCGGGGAAGGGGTGAGCGGTGAGCCGGCGGGCGATCGCGCTGCCGCTGGCCGCGCTGGTGCTGGCCGGGGCGCTGCTGGGGGCGTACGCCTTGGCTGGGGGCGATGACTATTCGGAGGTCCAGGGCGCCGCGGACCCGTGCGCGGCGCGGGCGTCGGTCGATCGGCCGGTGGCTCCCGAGCTGGAGGCGTTGGCCGAGCGGGTGGTGCTGGTGGGGCTCGACGAAACCGCGTGTTCGCTGGGGGTAAGCCGCGAGCGGCTGGTGCTGGCGCTGCCGGTCGCGGAGGACAGGCGGGCGCTGGCCGAGGAGCTGGGCATCAGCGAGGACGAGCTGGGACGAGAGCTGAAGGCGGGGCTGGGTAGGGCGGTCGACCGGCTGGACAGGGCCGGCAGGCTGCCGCGGGCGTCGGCGCTGCTGCCGGCCATCGTGGCCGAGCTGGACCTCCCGGGGTTCGCCGAGGATCTGGTCGACGCGATCCCCGACCAAACCGTGGACTCCCTGGTGCCCACCGGGCCGGTGTTGCGCCGGGCCGTGCGGTCGCTGGACGTGCAGGCGCTGCTCGACGGGCTGGGAGACTCTGACCAGCTGGAGTCCATGCTGCGCGACGCGGTGGAGGAGGCCGCACAGGAGGAGATCCGGGCGCGCCTGCTGGACGAGCTGCCCGAATCGGTGCGGGGGTTGCTGGGGGAGTGACCCTCCCGCCGCGGTCATGATCGCCGGGGCTATAGCCCCACCGATCGTGACCGCGTGATGAGAAGCTTCGCAGTGGGTATAGGCCCACCCGGAGCGTGCCGCCGAAGTGGAATGCATCGTCACGGAAGGCGCCAGGGGGCGCACGGATGCCTCAACATCCAGGGGGGCGCCTCGCTGCGAGGTCGGGACCTGGGTCGTGTGGAGGCCGATCCGTCAGCGCTCTGGAGGGTGCCGCTCCCTCGCCGTGACCGGTCGGTGCTCGAGCGCGCGTTCGAGCTCGATCCGGACCTGCAGACCGACGTCGGCCTCGTGCTGGGCGGGCTGGTCGAGCTGGGTGTCCAGGGGGTCTTCGTGCGCGCGTTCGTGACCCACGTCCGCGCCTCGGGCCCGCTCGCTCCGCCCGCGCTGTCGGTGCTGCCCGCCGCTTCCGTGGCCATCGAGGCGGTGGCATGGCGGCGCTGACCGACCCCCGCGCCGATGAGCAGGCCTACCGCGAGCACGAGCGCAGCGTGCTGGCCATGCTCTCCACCAGATACCGCGACCTCGACCCGGACGGGCGTCGCGAGCTCTACCACGAGGCCTGGGCCAGCGTGTTGCGTAGCGCTCGGTGGCACCTCATACGCCGTTGCGACGATCGGGACCAAGCAGATCAAGAACAACTCGGTCCGGTCGGTCGACGTTCGAAACGGGTCGCTCTCGACACGTGATGTGAAGCGCGGGTCGCTCGGGGGGCGAGCGATCAAGGAATCGGCGCTCGGGACCATCCCCCGGGCGAGTCGCCTCAGCGGGAAGACGGCCTCTCAGCTGACGCTGAAGTGTCCCGCGGGGATGGTCGCGAACATGGACAGCTGTATCGAACAGGCGCCGCGCCCAGCCCTGGCGTACGGGCTAGCCCGGGTTGCTTGCGAGCTCGGCAAGCGTCGGCTACCTACGCACCAAGAGCTGGTGTCATTTACGGACGATTCGCCGACAGCGCTTGCATCCGGCGGCGAGCTCACGGCCAACGTGTATCCGCCTACCTCTTCTGGACAGCCGCTCCGTGTGTTGATCGTCGTTTCCCAGTCCGGCGACGTAAGCACGGTCCCCAACACCTTCGCCGGCGGCAAGGCCTTCCGCTGCGCAGCCAACGCGGTCAACGGATGAGGGCTCGCTCCCCAAGGCTCGGAACCGGCGTGCTCGCGCTGGCACTTCTCGCGCCCGCGGTCGAGCCCGCCGTGGCCGGCGCCACCGAGCCCGGCGAGGAGACGGAGAGCGAGAGCGAAGGGGCGGCCGACCCCAGGCAGGGGGACCCGGACACCGGGGTCGGTGACCTCACGCCCGGCCAGGACGACACCGGCGATACGGAGGACGAGAACTCGCCGCCGCTGCTCGCGCCGGGCGACACCTCGGATCCGAACGAGGGCGAGAACGAGGCCGGGCCGGTGGAGGTCGAGCCCCAGAATGCGCCCGGCGAGCCCCAGCCACAGGCCGTCACGCCTGTCCCGCCCCCGACCGCTCCGGCACCGCCACCCGCCGTGCCGGCGCCGCCAACACAGCACAGCCCCTCGCAGACCGTGCCTGCCGCCAAGCCGGCTCCCGCGCCTCACAAACGAGTGGCCCCCGTGCGCCGCAAGCCCGAGAAGCCGGCCCGAGCGAAACCCCGCGAGCCTGAGGCACGGAGCGTGCCGGTGGCCGGGGCCCGGCCGGCACAGGTGCCCGAGCCCACCCGGGCGCCAAGCCGTACGGCCGAACAGCCCTCAACGCCCGTGCTGGTCCCCGCGGCCTCGAGCGAGGCCTACACCGTTCGCGCCGGGGACACCCTCTGGTCCATCGCGGCCGACCAGCTTGGCGAGGGCGCAAGCGCCGCGCAGATCGCTCGTCATGTGCAGAGGCTGTGGGACCTCAACGCACGCGCCATCGGGACTGGCGACCCCAGCCTGCTGCACGTGGGCGTCCGGCTGAGGCTGCGCTGAACCAGGACCGGCAGGGCCCAACGTGGCGCACCGCCCCATAGGCCAATCGGGACGGACGGTGAAGAATGGGTCCGTCCCGTGAATCACCTCTCCGCCCACCTGCGCCGCTCGGGGTCACACGACGGCCTGCCGTTTCACCCCGACTGCCCTACCTGCGCGCGTGAGCGCCTGCGTGGGACACCAGGGGGCGGGGCGCTGGTCTCCGCCTCGGCACGCGCCGGCCTGACCGCGGTGGTCCTGGCGGCATCCGCGGCGGTTGCGGGCAGCCGGGCGGGCGAGCCGGCCCAGGCCCAGACCGACACCGTGCCCCCCGTGGACGAGGCCCCGCAGATGGTCTCGCCCGAGGAGCTGGATGGCCAGCTGGCCGACCCCAGCAAGGAGCCGCCGAAGGCAGACGCGCAGGGCCAGGAGGACGCACGGGCCGGCGCTCGCGCCGGCGGCACCTACGTCGTCGAGCCCGGGGACACGCTGTGGGGCATCGCCAGGGCCCAGCTCGGTGGGAGCCCGAGCAATGCGCGGATCGCGGGCGAGGTCAAGCGGCTGTGGGATCTCAACGACGTCGCCATCGGGACCGGCAACCCGGACCTGATCATGGTCGGGCAGCGCCTCAAGCTGCGCTGACCGCATCGCCGGCCCTCCCCGCGGGTAGTTGCCTCAGAACCCGACCGCGACCACTGGAGCTGGACCATGCGCAATCCCGGACGATCCGTCCGCACCTTCCACCCGAGCACCGCGATCTCGCTGCTCGCGCTCTTCGTGGCGCTGGGCGGGACGGCGTTCGCGGCGACCGACGGCA
Source organism: Thermoleophilaceae bacterium (assembly GCA_035630015.1). Lineage (GTDB taxonomy): Bacteria > Actinomycetota > Thermoleophilia > Solirubrobacterales > Thermoleophilaceae > JAAYBF01. Next base: position 14,214 of record DASQLM010000076.1, read on the forward strand.
GCGGGACCGCAGAACCCGAGGCCACTGTGGGCAAGGCCCTTGAGAGCAAGAAGCTGAAGATCCGCCAAGCGTCGGTCGCGGTCGACGGCGGCACCTTCAACGCGAACTACAACACCCGCACGGTGGCCGCGAAGTGCCGGAGGGGCGAGGTGGCGCTGTCGGTGAGCACCCAGTGGGACGCCGGCGACAACACCGAGCTCGTGACGTCGTTCGCGCGGCTGACGACCAACCGATCCGGGACCCCAACGGGCGCGGTGGCGCGTGGGGCCTCGGACGTGCCCGGCACCCAGAACTTCCGCGTCCAGGTGCTGTGCGCCGGCTGATCTGAGGAAGACAGGGGGGCGCCCAGCCAGGGCGTCGGGACCACAGAGGTGAGCGACGAAAGGTTCCGATGACGAGAAAGGCTGTCCGGAAGGGGCGGCGGAGCGCGGTGCTTGTCGGTCTGGCCCTGGCCGTCGGCGCGCCGGCCGCCGCGGCCAACCCCGAGCCGGGCGATGTCGACCTGCCCGAGCCCACGCCCGAGGAGCTCCAGGGCCTGGCCCAGGAACAGGGCCTGCCGGCCCCCGGTGAGCCTCCGCTCCAGCCGGGGGAGGATGTCGCCGGCACCGAGGAGCCGGTGGCGTCGCCTCAGCCCAGCCCGCCTGCGGCGCCACCCGCTCCCCCTCCGGTTCAACCCTCGCCGCCCCCTGTGCAGCCGGCGCCGCCTCCGGTTCAGCCCGTGGTGCCGCCCGTACAGCCCGCGCCGTCGCCGGCCCCTCCCGCCGCGCCCGTTCGGCCGGTTCGCCCGCCCGTCGCCGCTCCGAGGCTCCGGCCGTCACGCCCACCTGGGCCGTCCGCCGAGCCCGTGCCGCGCCCGGCCGACCCGCAGGCCCCCGTGGTCGCCCCCCAAAACCCGGCGCCGGTCCCGGCCCGACCACCGATCACGCGACCCTCGCCGCGTCAGGAACACGGCTACGTCGTGCGCCCCGGGGACAGCCTGTGGTCGATCGCCAGGCAATTGCTCGGGCCCCGCGCCTCGGCGGGCGAGGTGGCCGCTCTCGTCGATCGGCTCTGGGACCGCAACCACGGTGCCATCACCTCGGGGTCGCCGGACCTGATCGTCGCCGGCCAGCGCCTTGTCCTCGGGTAGCTCCGTGCCGCCCGATCGAACGGAGGGGGGCGCCCGGCCGGGGCATCGGGACCCAGCCAGAGAGACCGTCAACTCTCGAAGGGAGACCCCGATGCACCAGCACCCCAACCGCGGCCGTCACGCCGTGGTCATCGCAGTCCTGGCCGCCGTCCTGATGGTGCCCGCGATGGTGGCGGGACCCGCCGCCGCCTCAGCGGGACCGGACCAGGCCACCTACAAGACCGGGGGCGCGGTGGCCCCGGCGGCCGACCCCCAGACGAACACGCTGGGCCGGCCACGCGCCCGCGCCGCCTGTCCCGTGTGCCCGGTCATCGCGGTGACTGCCATCCGGACGATCGCGGTCCGTGCCGCGCCGGTCGCGATCAAGGCGGCCACGCGCATCGGCGGCAGTGCCACGCGCAAGCGTGTGGCCACGAGCGCCCGGAAGGTCAAGACGTTCACCAAGCGGGCCGCCACCACCAGCGGAGTAAGGGCGGTCACGCTGTTCGAGCGGCTGCCGAAGTACGCCCGTGGTTGCGGCCGGGGCTTCGTGGACCACATCCGCGATCCGGCGGACCTGCGGCTGAGCGCGGTGTTCCTGGCGTGTGTGCGCGGGATCGTGGACATCTACCTCGGCAAGAGCCCCTACCGGCCGATCGACCGCTGACATGCACACCGCCGGAGCGACCAGTGCTGCTGGGATGATTGAGCGGAGCGCCGAGCCCATGCCCCGCTTCGAGTCCAGCCGCCTGATCGCCGCGCCCCCGGCCGAGGTCTTCGCCCTGGTCGCCGATGGAGTACGCCTCCATCGGCTGGCCGGCGAGGACGAGGGCGCCGCGATGCGGCGTGAGGTCGAAGCCGAGCACGCCGGAGGCCCGGACACGGGCCGCGGCTCGGCGTTCACCGTGACCGAGCGGGTCAAGGGCAAGGACATGGGGACGACCCGCTACGAGACCGCGGAGTACGAGCCCGGACGCCGCGTGGCCCACCGCTCCGACAGCAGCTTCGACCTGGTGTTCGAGCTCGAGGAACAGGAGGTCGCCACGTTGCTGACGGTGATCCGCGAGTACCCCGAGGAGGAGAAGGGCGGGCTGCGGCGCCTGGCCGCACGGGGCCTCACCGAGGAGACGGTGAAGCCGCTGCTGGACCAGGAGCTGGTGCGGATCGACCGGGCGCTGACCGGTAGCGCCGCCTCTGCACAAGAGGGCTCCAATGGCTGCCGCGCGAGCACGACGGTGGAACGGCCGCCGTCGGCCGTCTTCGCCTTCCTGGCCGACGGCCACAGCCTGGGCGAGTGGATGGGCAAGGACGCCTCCGTCGAGCACGTGGAGGGCCCCCGCGTGGGCGTCGACGCCCGCTACCGCCTGGCGCAGAAGACCGAGCACGGGCCCGACGAGGAGACGGACTTCTCGACGGTCGAGTACGAGCCCGACCGCCTGGTCGCGTTCCGGTTTCCCAACTTCTTCGACATGGTCTTCACGGTCGAGCCGGCCGCGCGGGGCTCGCGGATCACCCTCGCGCGCCGCCCGGTCCCCGACCCGAGCGGCTTCCGCGGACGGCTCTACGCGCGGTCGGCCTTCACGCCCGAGCGGATGGTGCCCGAGATCGAGCGCGAGCTGGCGGCCGTCGAGCGGGCGCTGGCCTAGGACTCGTTCGCCAGCGCCAACCGCGCCAGCTCGCCGATGCCCTCGCGCGACCGCGCGACCGCGAGGAAGCGCTTGGCGTGGCAGAACAGGGCGTCCTCGACCCCGGTCAGCGCGGCCAGGTCGGGGCCGTCCAGCCCCGCCCATGGCTCGGGCAGGTCTTGGCGGTTGGCGAACGAGCCGAGCTCGCGCGGGACCGCTTCCAGGCCGAAGCCCTGGCGCTTGGGGTAGATCACGTACAGCGCCTCCGGCGCCTCGGGCACGACCACCGACTTCCACGGCACGTTGTCGGCCAGCTCCACCAGCCGCGGGTCCGCGGCGGCGGCGATGCCCTGGCGTACCAGCCGCGCCGCGCGTAGCCCGGAGGCGGCGGAGGCCACCTCGCGCTCGATGATCGGGGCGGCCAGGGCCACGGCCTGGTCGAACCGGGTCCGCTCCTGGTCCTCGGTCAGGTCCTCGTCCCAGCGCGGGTTCAGTGCGCCCACCACGCCGTTCACGGTCAGCGGCCGCACGCCCTCGAAGGTGGTGGTGAACACCTGCTGGCCGGTGTCGTTGGCATCGATGGCCGCCACCAGCGACTGGTCGAGCTGGGCCGCCAGCTCGGCGTCGCCGCCGCACACGCGGGCGCCGAACTCGCGCCAGATCAGGCCGAAGGACGCGTAGCCGATCCCGTTCGGCCGGGTCTCGGAGAACTCGCGCTGGTGGTGGTCGAAGTCGCCGCTCGCGGGGTCGTAGGCGAAGCCCACGTCCACGCGCAGGTCGCAGCCGGCCATGAGCTCGCGGTCGCGCGTGCGCACGATCTCCAGCGGCTCGTCGAGCAGGGTCAGGGCCGCGAGGGCGAACACCTCGTCGGCGTGAAAGGACCCGTCATGGGTTGCGACGCGCATCGCGCAAACCTACTCTCGCTCTCGTGAGATCTATCTGCGCAGTGCTCGGCTTCGCCCTGTTGACCGCTCTGGCTCCCGCCGTCGCCCAGGCCAAGACCGAGACCGATAGCGCGGGCGCCGTCAGCGCGTCCTTCTCCTATACCGCCAACAAGGACCGCACGCAGTTCAAGAACCTGAAGCTGGTCATCAAGCGCAACGGCACCACGGTGCTGACCAGCAGGCTGCCCCGGTACAAAGGGTTCTGGCCGGGCGGCCGGGGGGAGACGTCCTCGGTCGAGGTCAGGCGCCTGAACGGGACCGGCGACACCGAGCCCGAGGTCGTCCTGAGCCTCTACTCCGGCGGCGCGAACTGCTGCACGAGCGCGCTGTTCTACAGCTACCGCCCGGCGAGCAACACCTACACGGCCGTGCGCGGGAGCTTCGGCCGCTATGGGTTCGCGCTGCGCAACCTGGACCGCAAGGGCCCGGTGGAGATCCTGGCCACCGACGTGCGCTTCCAGGGCGCGTTCGGGCTGCCCACGGTGGCGACCGTGTCCCCGGTCCGGATTTTCCAGATGGACCGCGGCGGCGTGCTGGCCGACGCCACCCGCGGCTTCCCCGCCGAGGTACGCAAGGACCTGCGCGAGCAGCGCCGCAACTACCGGGCGTTCGTGCGCGCGAAGGCGAACCGCAAGGGCGTCCTGGCGGCGATCGCCGCCGACCAGATTCTGCTCAACGACGCCGGCGGCACCGCCGACACCTTCCGCAAGATCGACGAGCTGTACGGCCGCGAGTTCGGCAAGCGCCTGCGGAACTTCCTGGCCCGTCGCGGGTACAAGCTGCGCAACTGAGTCGTGGCACGCGTCGCGCCCGGGCGAACCCGGGCGCGACGTGCCTCACCACGAGCTCGTGGGTTACCGGGTGGCCGGCAGGGCGGCGCGGGTGGTGCGGGCCCCGCGCTTGCCCTTCTCGCTGATGGTCACCGTCGCGGTGCCGCGACGGGCGGCCAGGCGGATGGTGCCCGTCCGCTTACCGCGGATGGAGAACCGCTTGGCGGCGGTGCGGCCCTTGACCTTCACCGACACCTTGCCCGTGCAGCGCTTGGAGGTGGTGCAGCGGACCTTCACTGCCACCTTGCCGCGCTTGACCTTCAGCTTCGTGCTGGCCAGCTGCGCAGCGGTCTTCTCGCCCCTGGGGGCGCGGTCGATCCGGGTGCAGCCGCCGGCGATCATCGCGGCGTTGTCGGGGGTGTCCACCAGATCGATGGTCGCGATGGCGAACCTGCGGCCACCGTCGTTGATCAGCCGCAGGCGGGGAACGCCCGGCTTGCGGATGCCGCAGACCACGTTCTCCTTGATGCCGTCGCGGGAGTCGATCCGGCCTGAGCCGCCGCCCGCGTCGTAGCTGTCGGTGCCCGGTCCGCCGGTCATCTCGTACAGCGCCCGGCCGTCCGCGGACAGGGCGTCGTTGCCCTCGCCGCCGGTCATCTCCGCTTCGGTGTTGGTGAAATTGCCGACGTTCAGCGCGTGCAGCCTGTCGTTGCCCCCGGCGCCGTCCAGGATCCCGGAGCTGGTGGTCAGGTCGTCGTTGCCGCCGCGGCCCTCGAACGAGTCCTTGACGGAGCCCTTGGCCACGTCGGCACCGGCGCCGAGCTTGTAGCGGTCGGGTCCGCGCTGCACGTCGTTGACCACGATCGGGTCCGGGAACGCCGGATCGACCTCGAACGTGTCGGGGCCGGGGCCGAGGTTGACCTCCGCCACCTTCGGCGTGATGCGGTCGCAGATCGCGATCGCCTCACCGACCGTCGAGGCGTTCGTGCAGCCCGGCCCGGCGAAGACGGCCTTGCCGCCGAAGTTCGGCGTCACGAGCCGGTACTTGGTGCCGCCGGCCTCGATGGACAGCTTGATCGCTGCCCTGTTGAAGCCCGGCTCGACCATCTTCAGCCCGGAGGCGTCGGAGGTCACGGTCAGCGCCTGGGCCTGCGTCGCTGCCACTCCGGCGAACCCGAGTGCGGCGACGGTGGCGGTGGCGATGGATGTCAGTCGGTGGGGCATTTGAGGCTCCGTTTCTTAGTGGTGAGCGGTCTATCCGCATCGTGCGCCCACCCGGCCCCCCGGTCGCGGGGGCCGACCCCCTGCCTACCCCCTGATGTTTCGCCCCCCGAGGCTCAGGGGGTTCATCCCGCAAACTGCGGGGATCCCGTTTCGTGGGTCTCCATAACCCCGTTGGTAACGTGACCTTTCGTCCGCAGCCGAACCTAAGGTGGCCGCCATGGAAGTCGAGATCGGTCGAGGAAAAAGGGGCCGTCGTGCGTACGGCTTCGATGACATCGCAATCGTGCCCTCGCGGAGGACCCGCGACCCCGATGACATCGACATCACCTGGGAGCTGGGGCTGTACCAGTTCAAGCTTCCGCTGTTGGCCTCGGCCATGGACGGCGTCGTGTCGCCCCGCACCGCGGGCGTCATCGGCAAGCTCGGCGGCCTGGCCGTCCTGAACCTCGAGGGCGTCTTCACCCGCTACGAGGACGCCGAGGAGCAGCTCGAGCGCATCTCCGGGTTCGAGAAGGACGAGGCGACCGCGGAGATGCAGCGCATCTACCAGGAGCCCATCAAGCCGGAGCTGATCGCCAAGCGCATCCGCGAGATCAAGGAAATGGGCGTGCCCGTGGCCGCCTCGCTGACCCCGCAGCGCGTGCGCACCCACTACGAGGTCGCGCTCGAGGCCGGGCTGGACATCCTGGTCATCCAGGGCACCGTGATCTCGGCCGAGCACGTGTCCACGGACGAAGAGCGCCCGCCGCTGAACCTCAAGGAGTTCACCCGCGAGGTCCCGGTTCCCGTGGTCGTGGGCGGCTGTGCCTCCTACTCCACCGGCCTGCACCTCATGCGCACCGGCGCCAAGGCCGTGCTCGTGGGCGTGGGCCCCGGCGCCGCCTGTACCACCCGCGGCGTGCTGGGCATCGGTGTCCCGCAGGCCACGGCCATCGCCGACGTGGCGGCCGCCCGGTCCCAGCACATGCTGGAGACGGGCGAGTACGTGAAGGTCATCGCCGACGGCGGCATGCGCAACGGCGGCGACATCTCCAAGGCCGTCGCCTGCGGCGCCGACGCCGTGATGATCGGCTCGCCGCTGGCCCGTGCCTACGAGGCG
>DASQLM010000077.1:0-5844 GCA_035630015.1 Thermoleophilaceae bacterium
CCGTAAAGACACGCTAACGCCCCCCTAGTTGCGCCCTAGACTCGATTTCGCCCGGGTGCTGGAACGGTAGACAGAGGGGCCTTAAAAGTCCCGGCCCTTACGGGCGTGTGGGTTCGAGTCCCACCCCGGGCATCAGGACGGGCGGAACCCGCGCAGGCGCAGGGCGTTGGCCACCACGCTGACGCTGGACAGCGCCATCGCCGCCCCCGCGATCACCGGGTTCAGCAGGCCCACGGCCGCCAGCGGGATGGCCGCCACGTTGTAGCCGAAGGCCCAGGCCAGGTTCTGCTTGATCGTGCGCAGGGTCGCGCGGCCGAGGCGGATGGCGTCGGCGGCCGCGCGCAGGTCGCCAGAGATGAGCGTCAGGTCGGATGCCTCGATGGCCACGTCGGTGCCGGTGCCGATGCTCAGCCCGAGGTCGGCCTGGGCCAGCGCGGGGGCGTCGTTCACGCCGTCGCCGACCATGGCCACCACCCGGCCCTCGGCCTGGAGCCGCCGGATCACGTCGGCCTTGCCGGAGGGCAGCACCTCCGCGATCACCTCGTCGATGCCCAGCTCGGCCGCCACGGTGGTGGCGGTGGTCCGGTTGTCGCCGGTCAGCAGGACCGGGCGCATGCCCAGCCGGCGCAGCCGCGCGATCGCCTCCGCCGAGCTGGGCTTGACGGTGTCCGCCACCACGAACACCGCGCGGGCGCGCCCGTCCCAGCCCGCGAGGATGGCGGTGCGGCCCGCCGCCTCGGCCTCGCGGCGGGCGCCGTCGAGCGCGGCCGGGATCTCCAGTCCCCACTCCTCGAGCAGCTGGGTGCGCCCGGCCACGACGGCGGTGTCGAAGTCCAGGACCCCCTCGACCCCGAGGCCGTCGCGGCTGCGGAAGCTCTCGGGCACGGGCAGCTCGCCGAGCTGGACCGCCGCGGCGTCGGCGATCGCCCGGGCGATGGGGTGCTCGGAGGCGTTCTCGACGCCGCCGACCAGGCGCAGCGCCTGCTCGCGGCCGGCGTCCTCGGTGACCACGTCCACCAGGCTCATCCTGCCCGTGGTCACGGTGCCCGTCTTGTCCAGTACGACGGTGTCCACGCGGCGCGTGGACTCCAGGATCTCGGGGCCCTTGATCAGCAGCCCCAGCTGTGCGCCGCGGCCGGTCCCGACCATCAGCGCCGTCGGCGTGGCCAGGCCCAGCGCGCAGGGGCAGGCGATGATCAGCACGGCGACCGCGGAGGTGAAGGCGAACGCGGTGCTCTCGCCGGTGCCCAGCCAGAAGCCGAGGGTGGCGGCGGCCAGCGCGAACACGACCGGCACGAACACGCCGGAGATGCGGTCGGCCAGGCGCTGGACCGGCGCCTTGCCGGTCTGGGCGTCCTCGACCAGCCGCGCGATCTGGGCCAGGGCGGTGTCGGCGCCGACCCTGGTGGCGCGCACGACCAGCCGGCCGCCGGCGTTCACGGTCGCGCCGGCGACCTCCGCGCCGGGCTCGACCTCGACGGGCACGGACTCGCCGGTGAGCATGCTCATGTCCACGGCGGAGCTGCCCTGCTCGACGACGCCGTCGGTGGCCACCTTCTCGCCGGGGCGGACCACGAACCGGTCCCCGGCCCGCAGCTCCTGCACCGGCACCCGCCGCTCGGCCCCGCTCTCGTCCAGCACCGCCACGTCCTTGGCGCCGAGCTCGAGCAGCGCCCTCAGGGCCGCGCCGGCGCGGCGCTTGGTGCGGGCCTCGAAGTAGCGGCCGGCCAGGATCAGCGTGGTCACCACCGCGGCCGTCTCGAGGTAGATGTGGTCGGCGCCTTCGCCGCGCGACGGGATCAGATCGAAGCTCATGCGCATGTCCGGCATGCCGGCCTCGCCGAGGAACAGTGCGTACAGGGACCACAGCCAGGCGGCCAGCGTGCCGACGCTGATCAGCGTGTCCATGGTGGCCGCGCCGTGCCTGAGGTTGGCCCAGGCCGCCTTGTGGAACGGCCAGGCGCCCCACAGGACGACCGGGGTGGCCAGGTTCAGCGCCAGCCACTGCCAGTTGTCGAACTGCAGGGCCGGGATCATCGAGACCACCAGCACCGGCAGCGACAGCGCGGCGCTGACCAGCACGCGCCGGCGCAGCGCGGCGGTCTCGTCCTCGGGCTCCGCAGCGGCCGCGGTGTGGTCGCCCGGCGCGGGCGGCAGCGTGGCCTCGTAGCCCGCGGCCTCGACGGCCTCCAGGAGCTGGCGCTCCTCGACCGCGGCGGCGTCGTAGACCACCGTGGCCTTCTCGGTGGCGTAGTTCACCGTCGCGGTAACGCCGTCGAGGGCGTTCAGCTGCTTCTCGACCCGGTTCGCGCAGGAGGCACAGGTCATGCCGGTGATGGGCATGTCGACGCTCACTTCGGCACCGCCCGGGTGAACGCCGCGGTGTGCACGCGGCCGGCGGTCTTGAACTGCAGGAACAGGCGGTAGCGGCCGGCGGAGGGGAACTCGGCAATGAACCGCAGCCGGTCCCGGTCGGGGTGCACGTGCAGGAACGCCAGGTCGCCCTCGCGCAGCGCCACCAGGTGGCCGCGGGCGCCCAGGTAGGGCTCCACGTGCACGGGCTTTCCGCCGCGCGTGACCTCGAAGTCCAGGTCGGCCTCCCGGCCGGCCTTCCCGGCGCCGGAGGTCAGCGCCACCTCCATGCCGTCCACGGCCACGGTGCCGGTGGGCGCCGGCAGGGCGCGCGAGCGGACCGGGCCGTCGACCGTGAGGTCGGCGCCCAGGGTCCTGGGGGTGTCGTGGGTGGAGAAGTCGGCGAACACGCGGTAGGTGCCGGGCCGGCCGAGCGTGGCCGGCACCGACCACGAGCCGTCCGCGGCCTGGGTGGGGTGCAGGTGCTGGAAGCCGGTCAGGTCCCGCCGGGCGACGATCACGTGCATCCGCTTGGTGTGCTCGCGGTCGAAGTCGCGCACCACGTGGTCGTCGGCGTCGCGGATGGCGAACCGCAGCTCGGAGCGCCGGCCGGCCGCCCGGCGCGTCTGGGCCAGGTCGAGCGTCAGCGAGCCCTCGCTGACGGCGAGCCCGCGGACGGGGTCCACGCGCGCAGCGCTCTCGTGGCCGCCCTCCGTCGCGTGCTCGGGGGAGGCCTCGGTCGGGCCGAGGTCCGCGGCGGCGCCCACCCCGAAGGCCAGCGCGAACGCGCCGGCGACGAGGACGGCGAAACCCAGGAGACGTGCGGGAACGTTCATTACGACGGCACTATACACATACCCCCCAGGGGTATGTCAAGTGGTCCGACTCAGCTCCGGCGCATCAGCCGGCCGACGGCCGCCATCAGCTCTTCGGTCTTCTCCTCCTGCTCTCCCTCGGCCGCGCCGACCACGCAGTGCTTGGCGTGATCGTCCATGAGGCCGAGGGCGACCTTGTCCAGCGCGGCCTGCACGGCGCCGATCTGCGTCAGCACGTCGATGCAGTAACGCTCGTCGGCCACCATCCCCTCGATGCCGCGCACCTGTCCCTCGATGCGGTTCAGGCGGGTGAGGAGCTGATCCTTGGTCGCGCTGTAGCCGCGCGTGGGGGAGGAGGCCATGGGCTCAGGATAGCCCATACCTGGAGGGGGTATTCATGTGCTGTCCTGAAGACCGATGGCCGGTTACGACGACGATGACGACGACTGGGTCGGTGAGCCGCCGGAGGGATTCCACTCGCGCGACCGCGCGGACCCCGGCTTCTGGCGTGGCCAGCGGCCGGTCAGCGTGCTGGCCGCCGGCGTGGGACTGGTGCTCATCGTCCTGCTGATCGTGCTGCTCGCGGGGTAGGCTCCGGGACCGTGGCGAAGATCCTGTTCACCCCGTTCAGCATCGCGTTCTCGCTGATAGCGGGGCTGGTCGCGCGCAAGGTGTTCGACGGCGTCTGGCACGCGATCGACAAGGAGGAGCCGCCCGATCCGGGCGAGGAACTGGAGCCGCTGCCGCGGATTCTGCTGGCCGCCGGGTTGCAGGCCACGGTGTTCGCCATCGCGCGCACGCTGTTCGATCGCCAGGCCCGAAAGACGTTCCGCGGGCTCACCGGCACGTGGCCGGGGTCCAAGGACAAGTCTTAAGCAGTCTTTAACCCTGGCGCCCAGGCGCGACCAGGCCGTCTCGCAAGCGGTAGATTCCGGCGGTCGGTGTGGGTGACGGCAGGTCACCCCGGGGCGGGAGGAAGGCGCGATGGGATCGGTGAGCACGGTGGGAAGGGTTGCCGCACTCGGTGCGGTCATCGCTGCCGTGGTGCTGGTCGCCCTCGTGCTCTTCGGCCGCGGCGGGGACGATTACACGCTCACCGCGCGGTTCATCAACGCCGGCCAGCTGGTCAAGGGCAACCCGGTCCAGACCGGCGGCACGCCCATCGGCTCGGTGGGCGAGATCCGGATCACCTCGAACGGGCAGGCCGAGGTGGAGCTCAAGGTCAAGGGCAAGTACGCGCCGGTGCCGACGGGCACCCGCGCCTCCATCCGCCAGTTCTCGCAGTCGGGCATCGCCAACCGCTACGTGGACCTCTCCTATCCCGACCGCAAGGTCGGCACGCTGGACGACGGCGCCCGGCTGGACGTGGACCGGACCTCCACCGCGGTCGACCTGGACGAGCTGTTCAACACGCTGGACCCGCCGACCCGCAAGGCACTGCAGGGATTCTTCAAGGGCCAGGCGCGCCAGTTCCGCGGCGCCGGCACCGACGCCAACGAGGCGTTCCGGTACCTGAACCCGGCGCTCTCCTCCTCCAGCCGCCTGTTCCGCGAGGCCACCAAGGACCAGCCCACGCTCGAGCGCTTCCTGGTGGACAGCTCGAACCTGGTGACCACGCTGGCCGAGCGCCGCGACGACCTCAGCGGCCTGATCGGCAACCTCAACCAGACCACCCGCGCGCTGGGCGACCAGAAGGTCGCGCTGGCCAGCTCGATCCAACGGCTGCCCCCCTTCATGCGGCGCGCCAACACCACGTTCGTGAACCTGCGCGCCGCGCTGAACGACGTCGATCCGCTGGTGGACGCGTCCTACCGGCCGGCGCGGGCGCTGCAGCCCTTCCTCACGCAGGCGCGCGCGTTCGCCGCCGACGCCGAGCCCACCGTGCGCGACCTGCGCGTGACCGTGCGCAAGAAGGGCAAGGGCAACGACCTGATCGACTTCGTGAACTCGATCCCGCCGCTGGCGGACATCGCCGTGGACCCCGCCCGGCGCAACGGACAGACCCGCCGTGGCGCGTTCCCGGAGACCGTGCAGGCCTTCAAGGGTGGCGCGCCGATCATCGGCGAGGCCCGGCCGTACACCACCGACTTCATCGGCTGGCTTGACGACTTCTCCACCACGGGCGGCGGTTTCGACGCCATGGGCGCATATGCCCGCGGTCACATCTCGGTGGCCGAGAACCTCCCCGTGCCGGGCAGCGCGGTAAAGCGCGGGCAGTTCCGCCGCTGCCCGGGCGCCGCCGAGGAGGTCGCGCCCGACGGCTCCAACGTGGCCAGCGAGGAAGAGGCACGTGACCTCGACTGCAACCGCTTCCAGCGGGCGACCGGGAACGCGGGCCCGTGAGGCGCCTGATCGCCATGGCCGGCGTGCTGGCGCTGCTGGGTGCCGCGGCCGTGTTCGCGGGCGCCCAGGGCGATGAGGCCAAGGCGGGCACCGAATACAAGATCGTGTTCGACAACGCGTTCGGCCTTACCGAGGGCGGCGACTTCCGCGTCGGCGGCGTCAAGGCCGGCGCGACCCCGAAGTTCAAGGCCATCAAGCAGAAGGACGGCGTGCCCAAGGCCGAGGTCACGGTGAAGATCACCGAGCCCGGCTTCGCCGACTTCCGCAAGGACGCCAACTGCACGATCAAGCCGCAGTCGCTGATCGGCGAGTACTACGTGGACTGCCAGCCCGG
>DASQLM010000078.1:0-6855 GCA_035630015.1 Thermoleophilaceae bacterium
ATCCGCCGCTTCGAGGAGCGCGCGGGCGAGATGTACGCCAAGGCGAAGATCGGCGGCTTCCTGCACCTGTGCATCGGCGAGGAGGGCACGATCGTGGGCGCCACCCAGGCGCTGCGCGACACCGACTACCTGATGTCGACCTACCGCGAGCACGGCCAGGCGCTGGCCCGCGGCACCTCCCCCGAGGCGGTCATGGCCGAGCTGTTCGGCAAGGTCGACGGCTGCTCCGGTGGCCGCGGCGGCTCGATGCACCTGTTCGACATGGAGCGCCGCTTCCTGGGCGGCTACGGCATCGTGGGCGGCAACCTGCCGCTGGCCGCGGGCGTGGCGCTGTCCAGCGACTACACCGGCACCGAGGACGTGACGCTGTGCATGTTCGGCGACGGCGCCACCAACACCGGCAACTTCGGCGAGACGATGAACTTCGCGGCGCTGTGGAGCCTGCCGGTGGTGTTCATGGTGATCAACAACCAGTTCGGCATGGGCACGGCGCTGGAGCGCCACTCGGCGGTGACCGACCTGTCCGAGAAGGCCGCCGGCTACGGCGTGCCCGGCAGCCGCTGTGACGGCATGGACGTGCTGGACACCCACGCCGTGGTCAGCGAGGCGCTGGAGAAGGCCCGCACCGACCGCAAGCCGCAGCTGGTCGAGGCCGTGACCTACCGCTACCGCGGCCACTCCATGGCCGACCCCGAGGACTACCGGACCAAGGACGAGGTCGAGGAGTGGCGCGGCCGCGATCCGCTCGTGGCGTTCCCCGCCCGGCTGACCGACGAGGGGCTGCTGAGCGAGGACGACGTGGAGCGGATGGACAAGGAGGCCGTTGCCAGGGTCGACGCAGCAGTGGAGTTCGCCGACAACTCGCCGTTCCCCGACCTGGACTCGCTGTACGACGACATCTACGTGATCGGCGAGCAGGTGCGCGACCCCTGGTACTCGACCGACACCCGCTCGCCCGACACCCACCGCGGCGAGAAGGAGCGCGAGGCCGGCGACGTGGCGCGCGAGCTGGCCGAGGCGGGCGCCGCGCACGAAGACGACACCGACGACGAGATGCGCGAGGCGCGCGGGCGCGGCGAGGGCGGCTGAGCCGTGGCCGCGACGGACACCGAGTCGGCGGTCCAGACCATGCGCTACCGCGAGGCGCTGAACCTGGCGCTGCGCGAGGAGATGGAGCGCGACGAGAACGTGTTCCTGATGGGCGAGGACATCGGCGTCTTCCAGGGGGCGTTCAAGGTCACCGCCGGCCTGATGGAGGAGTTCGGCGAGAAGCGCGTGCGCGACACGCCGATCTCCGAGAACTCGATCGTGGGCCTGGGCGTGGGCGCGGCGATGGCCGGGCTGCGGCCGGTGGTCGAGCTGATGACCATCAACTTCTCGCTGCTGGCCCTGGACCAGGTGATCAACAGCGCCGCATCGATCCGGTACATGTTCGGCGCGCAGGTGAAGGTGCCGCTGGTGATCCGCATGCCCCAGGGCGCCGGGCACCAGCTGGGGCCCACCCACTCGCACTCGTTCGAGGCCATCTATTCGCACGTGCCCGGGCTCCTGGTGGCCGCGCCTACGACCGCGGCCGACGCCCGCGGGCTGCTCAAGGCCGCGATCCGCGACGACAATCCGGTGATCTTCATCGAGCACGAGACGCTCTACGGACGCAAGGGCGAGGTGGACACCTCCGACGACGAGCCGCTGCCCTTCGGTGAGGCGGCGATCCGCCGCGAGGGCGCCGACGTGACCATCGTCGGCATCTCCCGCATGGCCGAGACCGCGCTCAAGGGCGCCGAGAAGCTGGCGTCCGACCACGACATCGAGGCCGAGGTGATCGACCCGCGCACGCTGCGCCCGCTTGACCTGGACACGATCCTGGAATCTGTGCGCAAGACCAACCGCGCGGTGATCGTCGAGGAGGGCTGGCCGCACGGCGGCGTAGGCGCGAACATGGCCGCGCTGATCCAGGAGCAGGCCTTCGACCACCTGGACGCGCCGGTGGCGCGCGTGGCCGGCGCGGACGTGCCGATGCCCTACTCCAAGCCGCTCGAGCAGGCCTCCTTCCCGCACGAGGAGCACGTGGTCAAGGCGGCGCTCTCCACCTTCCGCGACGTGTAGATGGCCACCGAGGTGAACATGCCGCGGCTGTCCGACTCGATGGAGGAGGGCACGGTGCTGAAGTGGCTGGTCGAGGTCGGTGGCGAGGTCAAGCGCGGCGCGCCGCTGGTGGAGATCGAGACCGACAAGGCCAACATGACCTACGAGGCCGACACCGACGGCGTGCTGATCGAGGTGGTCGCCAACGAGGGCGACACGCTGGAGGTCGGCGAGGTGATCGCGAGGATCGGGGACGAGGGCGAGGAAGCGTCAGCATCAGCTGCGCCCGCGCAGGATGAGGCCGAGGAGCCGGCCCCCGAGGCCGTGGAGCCGGAGCCCCAGAAGCAGGCGCCCGCGCCCGCCGGCAACGGCGGCGAGCGCATCAAGGCCTCGCCCGTGGCGCGCCGGATCGCGGGAGAGCTCGGCGTCGAGCTCGCCACGCTGGAGGGGTCCGGTCCCGGCGGCCGCATCATCAAGGCCGACGTGGAGTCGGCGGCCGAGAACGGCGCGCCGGCGCAGGAGGGCGAGCCGGCCCCAGAGCCTGATGCTGAAGCCGAGCCCGCCGAACCGGCGAAGCCCGCCGAAAGGCAAGCTGAAGCCGGCGTCAAGGGCGCTCCCGAGATCATCGAGCTCTCCCGCCTGCAGCGCACCGTCTCCCGCCGGATGGCCGAGAGCAAGGCCACCGCGCCTGACTTCGCGCTCGAGGTCGAGGTGGACATGACGCTGTGCATCGAGCTGCGCTCGCGCCTGAAAGAGACGGCCGGCGACGGCGCGGTGCCCTCCTACAACGACATGATCGTGAAGGCCGCGGCGCTGGCCGCGCGCGAGCACCCGAAGGTCAACGGCTCCTACCGCGACGGGCACTTCGAGCTCTATCCCGAGGTGAACGTGGGCGTGGCCGTGGCCGCCCAGGACGCGCTGGTGGTGCCGGTGGTCCGCGGCGCCGACCAGAAGTCGCTGGGCGAGATCGCACGCCGCAACCGCGCGCTGATCGAGAAGGTGCGCGACGGGTCGATCACCCCGCCCGAGCTCTCGGGCGGCACGCTCACCGTGTCCAACCTGGGCATGTACGGCATCGACCGGTTCACCGCGATCATCAATCCGCCGCAGGCCTCGATCCTGTCCGTCGGCGCGCTGAAGAAGAAGCCCGCCGTGGACGAGAAGGGCCGCGTGGTGGCGCGCGACCTGATGACGATCACGATGGCCTGCGACCACCGCATTCTCTACGGCGCTGACGGCGCCGAGTTCCTGGGCCGCGTGCGTGAGCTGCTCGAGCAGCCGCTGGCGCTGGCGCTCTGACTTGCGCGACCGGATCGGTCGCTAAGCGGCCGGAGCACCGGCGGCCATGGCGTCGCAGGCCTCGAGGTCGAAGTCGCCGTGGTCGGAGCCCAGCCCCCCGGCCACCAGGCCGGCGGCCGCGCAGCCCAGCACCGCGCTGTCGCGCAACGAGCGCTCCAGCGAGCGGCCGCGCAGGAACCCGGCGCTGAACGCGTCGCCGCAGCCGGTGGTGTCCACCACCGGCACGGGGAACGCCGGGATCCGCTCGGTGCCCTCGGCGGAGACCACCACCGCCCCGTCGCCGCCCGCCGTGGCGGCCACGCAGCCGATGCCCCGGTCCAGCAACGCCCGGGCGCCGGCCTCTAGCTCGCTCTCGCCCGACAGCGCCAGCACCTGCTCGTCGTTGGGCAGCAGATAGTCCAGGTGCTCGAACGCGGGGCCGATCCATTCCACGATCTGTGCTGCCTGCTCGCCCGGAGCGAGGATGTCGGCCGACGTGGTCACGCCGTGCTCGCGGGCGAAGGAGAGGATCCGGGCCGCTGCCTCGCCGCCCATGAACTCGGGCGCGCCAAGGTGCAGGTGGGTGGATTCGCGGATGGCCTCCCAGGGCGCGTCGTCGGGGCCATAACCGGCGTTGGCCCCCACCACGTGGAGGGCGGGGCGGTCGCCGTTGGGCCGGATCGGCAGCACGCTCGCGGACGTCTGGACACCCTCCCGGCGCACCAGTAGCGACGGGTCCACGCCGGCGTCCTCGAGCAGCCGGAGGAGCACGTCGCCCAAGACGTCGGTGCCGATGGCGCCCGCGCTCCGCGTCCGCGCCCCGAGCTTGGCCAGCGTCAGCGCGGTGCCCCCGGCCGACCCTGCCGCGGTCACGCGGATCTCGTCCACCAGCGCCCCGCCCTGTCCTGCCGGGATCTCCTCCACCGGCCGGGCCAGGACGTCGACCACGTGCACGCCCATCGCGATCACCTTCATGTGGCCTCCCCCTCGCCGGCCGGCTTGGTGGATCCGTACCCGCGCGCCACGACCGCCTCGATCACGGCCGTGCGCTCGGCCTGGTCAAGCACACGCGGCTCGCCCGCGCGCACGGCGTTCAGGTAGACGGTGGCGGCCCACTCCAGCAGCAGCGCCTGCTCCAGCGCGGCCTTGGCGGTGGAGCCGACGGTCACGGCGCCGTGGCTGGCCATCAGCGCGGCGGACCGGCCATCCAGGGCGGCGACCACGGACTCCGCCAGCTGCGGCGTGCCGAAGGTGGCGTACGGGGCGACGGGCACGTCGCCCCCCAGGGCGAGCATCGCGTAGTGCACGCAGGGCAGCTCGTCGGCCACGCAGGCGACGGCGGTGGACATCGGCGCGTGCGTGTGCACGACGGCGCCGCAGCCGTGGGCGTTCATCGCGCCCAGATGGAGATCGAGCTCGGAGGTCGGCGCCAGTGGGCCGTCGACCTGCAGCCCGTCCAGCGCCACCACGCTCACGTGGTCCGCGTCGAGGTCGGCCAGGACCGCTCCGGTGGGGGTCACCGCAACGTGGTCGCCGGCCCGCTGGCTGACGTTCCCGGCCGTGCCCAAGACCAGTCCGTCCGCGGCGAGACGCCGTGCGACGACCGCCACCTGCTCGCGTGCCTCCCGGACGCCCACGGCAGGAACGTACCCCATCCGGTGATCAAACGCGAAACGAAGTTCACTTTCTGGGCGAACGGGTATATGCCTGGCCCGTGGCGACCTCCTCACCCTCATCCAGCGACCAGCCCCCGTCGATGGATCTGCGCCGCGAGCCCCAGCAGGCCCGCAGCCGCGCCCGGCTGGCCGGGCTGCTGGACGCCGCCGAGGCGCTGCTGGTCCGGGAGGGCCCCGAGGCGCTGACCACCACCCGGATCGCCGCCGAGGCGGACGTGTCCGTGGGCTCGCTGTACCGCTGGTTCCCGGACAAGACGGCCATCATCGACGCGCTGACCCGGCGCTACCTGACCGAGTTCGAGGCGACGATGGCCGAGCTGGCCGACGCCGCCCCCACCGCCGAGTGGGACGACCCCGCCGGGATGCTGCTGGACGTGTTCGCGCACCGCGGTGTGTCCCAGCCGGGCTACCGGGCCCTGTGGCTGGGCCGCCAGTTCAGCGAGGAGCTGCGCGCGGCCGACCGCGCGAACAAGGAGGTGCTGGCCGACGGGGTCCGCCGGATCCTGGTCCAGCGCGGCATGATCGCCGACAGCGAGGAGGCCGCCACCGCCTGCCGCGCCGGCGTGCTGGCCGCCGACGCGCTGCTGCACGAGGCCTTCCGCCTGGACGCCGACGGCGATCCGGCGCTGATGGAGGAGGCGAAGCAGCTGCTCCGGGCATACCTTCGTACTGCCGCCAGGCGCTTCCCGGCCTCCGGTGCTGTCCGGGGCGGAGCCCCTGACAGTGCCAATGAACGAACAGGAGTGACGTGAGCGACGCCCCCCTGAGCCGGCGTGGATTCCTGGGCACCGGTGTTGCCGCCGGTGCCACCGCCGCGGCAGCGGCCCTGCCCGGGGTCGACGACGCCGAGGCCGCGCGCCGGAAGAAGCGCAAGAAGCGCCGGCGCACGCGGACCGTGGACGTGGCCGTGGTCGGCGCGGGCTTCGCCGGGTTGACCGCCGCCCGCGAGCTGGTGCGTGACGGGCGCTCGGTGTGCGTGCTCGAGGGCCGCGACCGGGTCGGCGGTCGCGTGTGGAGCCGCGAGCTGGGCAACAAGGAGGAGTCCGAGCGCGGGGGCACGTTCGTGGGCCCCACGCAGGACCATGTGATCGGGCTGGCCGACACGCTCGGCATCGGGCGCTTCAAGACCTACAACGAAGGCCAGAACGTGTACCTCGCGGACGGCGCGCGAAGCCTGTTCAGCGACACGTTGCCCACCGGGTCGGCGCCGCTGGACCCGGCGATCCTGGTGGACCTGGCGGCCGTGGTCTCCTCGCTGGACGAGATGGCCGCCACCGTTCCCCCGGATGCGCCCTGGCGCGCCACCCGCGCCGGCGAGTGGGACAGCCAGACCTTCGAGTCGTGGCTGCGGGCCAACAGCACCTCGGAGAAGTTCCGCCGCCTGGCCGCGGTGGCCTGCCGGCCGATCTTCGGCGGCGAGCCGCGGGAGCTGAGCCTGCTGTTCGTGCTGTTCTACATCGCGTCTTCGGGCAACGAGCGCAACGTGGGCACGTTCGAACGCAACTTCAACACGCGCGGCGGCGCCCAGGAGCAACGCTTCATCGGCGGCTCACAGACGATCGCGCACGAGCTGCACCGGCGGCTCGGCCGGCGCGTGGTGCTGCGCTCACCGGTCAAGAAGATCGTGCAGGGCCGCAACGGGGTGCGCGTGGAGTCCTCGCGGCTGATCGTGAAAGCCAAGCGCGTGATCGTCGCCGTACCCCCCGTGTTCGCGGGCCAGATCGACTTCAGCCCCGACCTGCCGGCCGAGCGCGCGGCCCTGAACGCGCGGGTGCCGCAGGGGACGCTGCTGAAGGTCGCCGCCGTGTACGACAGG
>DASQLM010000079.1:0-31928 GCA_035630015.1 Thermoleophilaceae bacterium
GCCGACCTGCGCTTCACCTACCACCCCCCGACCGCGATGCAGTGGCACCAGGAGAAGGGCGACCTGAAGTCCGTGGAGGGCTCGTGGACGCTCGAGGACCTGGGCAACGGGCGCACGCGCGCCACCTACTGGATGGAGGTCGACCTGGGCCGGATGCTTGGCGCGGTGATCCGCGGCCCGCTGGTCGACGCTCTGCGCAAGCAGCTGGTCGAGTCGATGCCCGAGAAGCTCAAGAACGACGTGGAGCGCGTCTGAGCTTCACGCTCAGCGTCCGGCCGGCGCCGGCCGCCGTGGCGGAGCTGCCGGCGTAGCGCTGGGAGATCCTGAGCCGGTCACCCGTGCGCATGCGGGCGGGGGCGCGCAGGGTCACCACGGCGCGGTAGCGGCACGCGCGGCTCACGCGCAGCGTCCGGCGGACGGTGCGCATCCCGCGCTGGCGGTAGGTCACTGTTACCCGGCCGGAGCAGCCGCGGCCGCGGAAGCGCCCGCTGAGGGTCACGCGGTGGGCGGTGCCCCGGAGCCGGCGGGCGGCCACGCGCGTGCTCAGGAGCGCCGGCCGCCACAGCAGCGGCGCCGTGACTGCCGTGCGCGCCACCGGCACCGGCACGGGTGGCGGCGGGACCACCGGCTCGGGCAGGCCCCAGCGGGCGGCGGCCTGGCGCACCGCCCAGAAGGCCGGCTTGCGCCGGAAGACCTGACCGGGCAGGCCGCGGCCGGCCAGGATGCCCTCGGCCTCGTACTCGCGTTCGCCGCCGTCGCGCAGCGTCACGAACACCTGGGCGGCACCGGCCTTGGCCAGCGCCGGCAGGGACTGGGCCAGGTAAGCGGCCTGGGCCGCCTCCCCGCCGCGGTAGGCCGGGTCGAACTGCCAGCGCGAGTCGGCGGAGTAGCCGTGCTCGGTGATCCACATGGGCACGGTGCGCCCCCAGCCGCGCAGGAACGCCTGCCGCTGCTGCATGGCCTGCACCATCCGCCACGTGTAGCTGCGCGTGTGCATCGCGGCGATGTCGAACTTGGCGGCCGCGGCCGTGCCCGGTGTGCGGAACACCCGGTCCAGCCAGGCGGTGCCCTGGGAGTCGAAGCGCATGGTCGGGCCCAGCACCACCTTGGCGGTGGGCACGGCGGCGTGGATCCCGTCGTAGGCGGCGGACAACATCCGGGCGTAGTCCTCGGCGCTGCCGAGGAAGGCCCAGCCGCCGTCGGGCTCGTTACCGATCTGGAAGTGGTCGATCTGGCCCCGGTAGTGGTCGGCGATCTCGCCGGCCTGGCTACCCCACAGCGCCGGATCCGCGGGCGGGCACATGCGCTTGCTGAAGAACTCCACCTCCGGGCAGTCGGTGTTCTCCTCCGGAGTGCCCAGCAGCACTGCCAGCACCGGCAGCCGGTACTTGCGCGACAGCGCCGCCACCTCATCGGACCCCGTCCAGTCGGTGGGCAGGCCGGGCTCGAACATGCCCTCGAGCTCGAAGTCGACCCGGATGTAGGCCGCCCCGCTCTCCTTGGCCTCGCGGAACATGGCCTCCTTCGTCGCGCTGTCGGTGCAGCACGCGTACAGCTGGGAGTGCGAGGAGTAGGGCGCGGCCCAGGCGGCGCCGGGCAGCGCGAGCGCCAGCAGCACCGCGCCCCCTGCGATCAGCCACCTCATCTGTGCCTCAACGTAAGCCCACCAGGGCCGTATCGCCACCGATCCGGGCGCGCTTGAGCGGTCGGTGTCGATTCCCGGACCTCCCGTTCGTCTCGAGGGCGAGATCATGTCCACACCCACCGAGGAGGAAGCCGTGAAGTACATGCTGCAGATCTACGGGAACGTGACCAGGGAGCAGGTCGAGGCGATGAGCGCCGAGGAGCAGAAGCAGCTCTACGCCGAGTGGGGCGAGCTGAACCGGACCCCGGGGCTGACGCCGGGCGTCGAGATGGACGATCCCGCCACCGCGACGACCGTGCGCGTGGACGGCGGCCAGACGCTGACCACCGACGGCCCGTTCGTGGAGACCAAGGAGGCCCTGGGCGGCTACTTCCTGATCGAGGCCGACGACCTGGACGCCGCTCTCGAGGTGGCCGCGAAGGTGCCCACGGCGCGGCGCGGCGGGGCCGTCGAGGTCCGGCCGGTGGTGGAGCGCTGAACGAGGACGTCTTCAGGGAGCAGTGGGGCCGCGTGCTGGCCTCCCTGGTGGGCTTCCTCGGCGACTTCGATCTCGCCGAGGAGGCCACCCAGGAGGCCTTCGCCACGGCAGCGGCGCGGTGGCCGGCCGGCGGGACGCCGGACAACCCCGGCGCCTGGCTGGTGGCCACCGCACGCAACCACGCGATCGACCGCATCCGGCGTCAGCAGACGCTGGCGGCCAAGACCGAGCTCCTGGACCGGCCAGAGGCCGTGGAGGACGAAGTGGACCTGGACATCGCGATCCCCGACGAGCGGCTCGAGCTGATCTTCGCGTGCTGTCACCCGGCGCTGGCCACCGACGCCCAGGTGGCGTTGACGCTGCGGGGGCTGGGCGGGCTTACCACGCCGGAGATCGCACGTGCCTTCCTGGTGCCCGAGCCGACCATGGCGCAGCGGCTGGTCCGGGCCAAGCGCAAGATCAAGGCCGCGGGCATTCCCTTCCGGGTGCCACCCGAGCACCTGCTGCCCGATCGCCTGGCGGCCGTGCTGGCCGTGGTCTACCTGATCTTCAACCAGGGCTACGACGGCCGCGGCGACCTGACCGACGAGGCGCTGCACCTGGGCCGCGCGCTGGCCGGCCTGATGCCCGACGAGCCCGAGGTGGCCGGCCTGCTGGCGCTGATGCTGCTGCTGGACTCGCGCCGGGAGGCGCGCTTCAGCGATGGCGATCTGGTGCTGCTGGCCGACCAGGACCGGTCGCTGTGGGACACGGAGAAGATCGCGGCGGGACGGGTGGCGCTGGACCGCGCACTGGCCCTCCGCGGGCGCGGGCCCTATGTGCTCCAGGCGGCCATCGCGTCCCTGCACTGCGAGCCCACGACGGACTGGCCACAGGTGGTCGCGCTGTACGGCGAGCTGGCCCGCCTGACCGACTCGCCGGTGGTCGCGCTGAACCGCGCGGTGGCCGTCGGCGAGGCCGACGGAGCGCAGGCCGGACTGGACGCGGTGGACGCGCTGGAGGGCCTGGACGACTACCACTATCTGCACGCCGCGCGGGCCGATCTGCTGCGCCGGATGGGGCGCGCGGACGAGGCGCGCGAGGCCTACGCGCGAGCGCTCGGGCTGGCCGGGTCCGAGCCCGAACGACGGTTTCTGGAGGGTCGGCTGCGGGAGGTGTGGAGCGGGCCGTCCGACCGATCGCCCTAGACGGTCGTTGGACGGTTTGCCCATCGCACTGCGTCCTCTGCACCGGGTTGCCCCGGGAACCGATGCGTTCCTGACCTGGCCGTCTGCGCCGTACCACGGCTGGGCATCTCCCGTGTCCCATGCGCGATCTCCGCCATGACCGCAGCAGTGCAGGGCTGCGCCGCCTCGCGGCGAGCGTGGCGCTCTGCCTGCTCTGCCTGCTGGCCGGCCCGACCGCCCTCGCGTCGGCCCAGGACCCGGTGGCCGCGACCACCCAGACGGTGGCCGGCGTGGCGGCCGGCGCCGAGCAGCAGGTGCCGGCGGTCGGCGCCGTCCGTGACGTGGTCCGCAAGACCGACGCCGCGGTCCGCCAGCCGGTCAAGCAGCTCCCGGCGCAGGTGAACGCGCAGGCCGGTGCCGCCGTCCAGCAGGCCCAGCGGGCCGTGCCCACCACTCCCCCGGCCGCACCCGCCGGCCCGGCCGCGGCGCCGGCCCCGGTCCGGGTCGCCCCGGCCCCCGCCGCCGCCCCCGCCCAGCCGCGTCCCGCCGCGTCGCCCAAGGCCACCGCCGCCGCCCGCAAGCTCGGCCCTCCGGCCCCCAGCGCCGCCGAGCGGCGCGAGGCGCAGCGTGCGGTCGACGCCGCCGTGCTCACCCCGCGGGAGCTGCGTGCGGCGGCCAAGCCGTCCGCGGCCACCGCCGCAGCCTCGCCCCGCGCGGCGGCTCCGGATGGCGAGCTGCCCCAGCCCGGCGCGCCGACGGATGGCGACCACGGCGTCGCCGCGACCGGCACCGCCGTCGCCGGCGCCGGAGCCGCCTTCGCGGGCGCCGCGGTGCTGGCCTCGATCCTCCTCCTGCTGCGGCCCTCACGCCGCGGCTCACTGCTTCGCCTGCCGGCCCCCTCGTGGGGCTCGGCGGTGCTGATCCTCTCGATCGAGCGGCCTGGCTAGGCGCGACCAGCGCCTTCGACCGGAGCCCTATGCGGCCCCGGCACCCCAGCTCGATCAATCAGAAGGAGTAGTTCTATGAGACGCAGATTCATTGCGCTCGGAGGCAGCATGCTCGCCTTGGCGCTCGGCGCCGGGCCTGCGGTAGCGGCCCCGGGCGACCCCATACAACAGGCGACCGGGACCACCGGCGCCGCACAGGTCGGACCGGTGTCGGTCGACGCCCCGGTGCGCGTGGCCAGCGATGGCAACGACGCCGGCGCTCCGGCGCCCCAGGCCGCGCCGCAGACGTCGCAGAGCTCCGCGGCGACGGCACAGGCCGGAACGGTCGATGTGGACGCCCCGGTACGCGTGGCCAGCGACGGCACCGACAGTGCCGCCCCGCAGCCCAACGTGGCCGTGGAGCAGGGCACCGACGACGACGCCGGCGCCGCCCAGGTGGACTCGGTCCAGGCCGACGTCCCCGTGCGTGCGCTCAGCGAGGGCGGAGGCCAGGAGGCCTCCTCCGGCGGCGACGAGCGGCCGGCCCCGCAGTCCAGCGACGACAACACCGGCAGCGCCCAGGTGGGTGACGTGGACGCCGATGCACCGGTCCGCGTGCTCAGCGACGGCGAGAACGCCGGCGACGGGTCGCAGGCCGGCACGGCGGAGCAGACGGTCGGGGACTCGGCACTCGGCGCCCAGGTGGGCGACGTGACGGCCGATGCGCCCGTCCGCGTGCTCAGCGACGGGCAGAACCCCGGTGGGGGCAGCGGCTCGTCCGCCGCCGCAACCGGTGGGCAGGATGCAGATGATTCGACCGGGTCGGCGCAGGTCGGCAGCCCGGATGTGAGCGCGCCCGTGCGGGTGCTCAGCGAAGGTGACGACAGCAGCAGCTCCGCCACTTCGGGTGGCGGTGGCCAGGACGCGACCGACTCGACCGGGTCGGCCCAGGTGGGCAGCCCGGACGCGTCGGCTCCGATCAGGGTCCTCAGCGAGGGCTCGAACAGCAGCAGCGGCACCTCCACCACAACCGGTGGCGGAGCGCAGGACGTCAGCGATTCGGACGGGGCCGCCCAGGTCGGCACCCCGGCCGCGACGGCCCCGGTCAGGGTCCTGAGCGAGGGCGACGACGTGCCCGCGACGACCGCGGGCCCAGCCGCTCCGGGCGAGCAGACCGTGGAGGGCTCGACCGGCGGCGCCCAGGTGGGCTCGCCGTCCGTGACGCCCGGCGTGCGGGTGCTCAGCGACGGTGACGACGAGCAGGCCCCGTCCGGCGGCGGAAGCCAGACGGTGCAGGACACCAGGGGTGGACTGCAGGCCGGCAGCGCACGGGTGCGCCCGTCGCTGCGGGTGGCCAGCGCGGGCGACTCGCGTTCGCTGCCGGCGGCCACCGAGTCGGTGTTCACGGCCCCCGCCCCCACCGGCGGCCAGGAGCCGGGTGACACCGGGACGGCGGACCGCGACCGCGGAGCCGCGCCCGGCAACGGCGCCGCCCCCGGCAACACCGGGGCAACGGCTCCGGGCGCCGACGGCGCACCCGGTGCCCTGGTGCCGGCTGCCCTGACGCGGACGGTCGCCGACGGCGGCCTGCCTCACACGGGCCTGGCCCTGATGTGGCTGGTCGCGCTCGGGCTGGCGATGGTCGCCGGCGGAGCCGCCCTCCGCAGGACGGGAGGTGGCAGTGCCTTCAGTGGGTAGGGGTCAAGCGGCCGCCGGCGGCTCGGACAAGCGCCGGCGGCCGTTCGTGCCCACCGGTTCAGGGGCGAGTGCGGGTTCGTCCCTGATGACCTGACCACACGCCGGGCGCAGGATCGCTCCATCAACCGACGGAGGAGATCCACCATGCGCACCCCACCGAACATCCCCATCCCGAGCAGACGACGCTGGCTGCTCGGGACGTTTGCCGCGACCGTGCTGCTGGCCTGTCCACAGGCCGCGAACGCCAGCTACGTGGCGGTGATCGACCAGCCCAACGGCCCGGACACGATCTTCTACCAGGCCGATTCGGGCGAGGACAACGATCTGCGGGTGTCCTCGACCGTGAACGGCTACGTGTTCAAGGAGGAGTCGATTGCGATCCAGGCGAGCGGTTGCGGTCAGCCGGACGCCCAGACCGCCGTCTGCCCCGCGGCCGACGTGGGCCAGCTGGTGGCCACCATGGGCGACGGCGTGAACAAGGCCGAGATCGTGGCCGACCTCCCCGCCGAGATCCAGGGCGGCGGCACGCGCAACGTGTTCAAGGCGTGGTCCGCCGAGGCGAGGCTGGTCGGCGGCGACGGCGACGACGAGCTCACCGGGGGTGACGCGGCCGACGATCTCAGGGGCGGCGGCGGCAACGACCGGCTCACCGGTGGGTCGGGTGGCGACTCGCTCGTGGCCGGTCCCGGCGACGACACGCTCACGGCCGACCCGGGGGCCGACACCCTGGACGGCGGCACGGGCTACGACTACGCCGACTACTCGGGCCGCGCCAAGCGCGTCAACGTCTCGCTCGACGGCCTGCCCAACGACGGCTCGCCCATCGGGCAGAACCAGGTGGCCGAGAACGACCAGGTCTCGGGCACCGTGGACGCGGTCCTCGGCGGCTCGGGTGACGACACGCTCTCGGGCACCGGCCACACCGACCTCCTGCTCGGCAACGGCGGGGACGACGAGATCCTCGGCGGCAGCGGCAACGACTCGCTGTACGGCGACGCCGGCAACGACCGGATCGCGGGAGACGCCAACGACGACACCGTGGTCGGAGGCGACGGCGCCGACACGCTCACCGGCGGATCGGGGGTCGACTCGATCCAGGGGCGCGCGGGCGACGACGCCATCGACAGCCGCGACAACGCCGCCGACGTGGCCGACTGCGGGGCGGGAGCGGACACGGCCCTGACCGACGCGGGCGACTCGCGGCTGGCGTGCGAGCTGCCCGCGCCCGCCGTCTCGCCGGCGCCGCTGGCCGCCCCGGAGCCCGCGGCGAAGCCGGCGGTCCGCCGCAAGAAGGCCGCCGGCCCGAAGGTGACCATCGGCCCCAAGCGGGTCAAGGTTGGGCGCAACGGGGTGGCAACGCTGCGCGTGCGCTGCTCCGCCAGGGCTGTGCGCCGGTGCACCGGGACCCTGACCGTGAATGGGAAGCGCATCCGGATCTCGATCCGCTCCGGCAAGACCAAGGTGATCAGGGTCAAGGTGGCCCGGCGGCTGCGCAACCGGCTCAAGGGCCACTCGGTGAAGATCCGGGCCAGCGTCAGGGTCACCGACCAGTCATCGGCGGCGGCGGTCACCCGGCGGACGCTGACGTTCCTGGCCAAGTAACGGCCGACGGTCCTCCGTCGAGGAGTGGAGGGGGCGGCCAGGTGCCGCCCCCTCTGCTTTGCCTCAGAGCGAGTCCAGCGGGACGCCGATGATGTTCAGCCGCCGCGTCAGGCCGTCGAGGGCGAACGCGCGGACGTCGTCGGTGCTGACGCCCAGGGCATCGAAGTCGGTCGAGCTGCCGCCGGCCGGGGGCGCGAGCGACTCGGCCACCGAGGGCAGCAGGTCGCGGAGCGTCTGGCGCACGGTGTCGGCCTGCTCGGGGTGGTCGCGGACGGTCTCGCGCAGGAACCAGATGCCGTAGCCGATGTGGCGGGTCTCGTCGTGGTGGATCAGCGAGTAGCCCTCCACGAATCCCGGCAGCTGTCGTTCGCGGGTCAGGTGGCCGGTGACGAAGTTGAAGGTCGTCAGGCCGAGGGTGGATTCGAGGATCAGGTGGTAGATGGTCACGAACCGGGTCTTCGCGGCCAGGTCGGTAGGCGCGGCAACCAGCCGCTCGTGGGCCTGGACCAGGGCGCCGTCGAAGATCGCCTCGAAGGCGGGCGAGAGCTGCGCGCGTGCCCGGGCCACGTGCTCGCCGATACCGGCCGGGTCGGCCACCACCTCGTCCTGGTAGCGGGCGTAGAACTGCATGTGCCGCGCTTCGTCCACCTGTTGGGTGGAGAGAAAGGTGGCTTCTTCTTCGCTGCCGTGGGCGCCCACGAGGCCGGAGAACTTGGTGGTGATGCGCTCCTCGGCCACCATCAGGGAGGCGAGCACCCAGTAGATGAGCGAGCGGTCCTCGTCGGCCATGGCCGCCCACTGCCGCCCGTCCTCGGTGAGGTCGATCGTGAAGGGAGACCATTGGCTGTCCTCCCAGCGGCGGTAGAGCGTCTGTGGGTCGTTCAGCTGGATGCCGTCGTCGCCCACTCGTCCAACTCTCTCACCAGGCCCTCGACCCTTCGGGCGATGCCGTCCCTGATCTCGCGCACCTGGTCGATGGGCAGGCCCTTGGGGTCTGGGAGGTCCCAGTCGATGTAGCGCTTGCCAGGGATGTAGGGGCACTCGTCACCGCAGCCCATCGTTACCACCACGTCGGCCTTCTCGGCTGCCGCGGTTGTGAGCTTCTGAGGGACCCGGTCGGCCAGGTCGATGTCCAGTTCGCGCATGACCTCGACCACCCCGGGATGCACTCGCTCGCCTGGGGTGGTGCCGGCCGAGTCGGATCGGTGTCGACCTTGAGCTGCCCGC
The DNA here is from genome assembly GCA_035630015.1 of Thermoleophilaceae bacterium. Taxonomy (GTDB): domain Bacteria; phylum Actinomycetota; class Thermoleophilia; order Solirubrobacterales; family Thermoleophilaceae; genus JAAYBF01. The sequence goes on from DASQLM010000079.1 coordinate 8,743, forward strand.
TCGAACAGGGCAGCGCTCATCTGCGAACGGCCGGCGTTGTGCAGGCAGACGAACAAGGCGCGGGCCATCAGCCCTCCGTGCTCTCAGCGGTGCGGACCGCGGCGATCGGGTGGGCCTCCACCTCGGCAGTGGAGAACCACTTACGCCCTGCCCACAGCGCCACATAGACCAGCCCGACCAGGACCGGGACTTCGATCAGCGGCCCGACTACACCGGCGAGAGCTTGGCCAGAGGTGGCGCCGAACACCCCGACCGCCACGGCGATGGCGAGTTCGAAGTTGTTCGAGGCGGCGGTGAACGCCAGGGTCGCGGTCTTGGGGTAGGAGAGGCCGATCGCCTTGCCCAGCCAGAAGCTGATGCTGAACATGATCAGGAAGTAGACGAGCAGCGGCACTGCGATCAGCACTACGTCCCAGGGACGGCTGGTGATGGCGTCGCCCTGGATCGCGAACAGCATCACGATCGTGAACAGCAGCCCGTACAGGGCGATCGGGCCGATGCGCGGCAGGAACGTCTCCTCATACCAGCGGGCGCCGCGGCGCCTTATGCCGATCTCGCGCGTGAGGTAGCCGGCCAGCAGCGGGATGCCCAAGAAGATCAGCACGGTGCGGGCAACCTCCCAGATGCCCACCTCAAAGCCCTGGCTGTTCAAGCCGAGGAGATCGGGCAGGGCGTTGAGGTAGAACCAGCCGAGCAGGCTGTAGGCGACGATCTGGAAGAGCGAGTTGATGGCCACCAAGAGCGCGGTGGCCTCGTTGTCGGCCTTGGCCAGGTCCGACCAGATCAGCACCATGGCGATGCAGCGCGCCAAGCCGACGATGATGAGGCCGGTGCGGTACTCGGGCTGGTCGGCCAGGAAGATCCAGGCCAGCGCGAACATCAGCAGCGGGCCGACCACCCAGTTCAAGAACAGCGAGGCGCCCATCAGGCCGCGCTCGCCCTTGAGCCGGCCGATTTCCTCGTACCGGACCTTGGCCAGGACCGGGTACATCATCAGCAGCAGCCCAATCGCGATCGGCAGCGAAACGGTGCCGATGCGCAGCGAATCGAGCGCGTCATCGAAGCCAGGGATGACCGACCCGAGGCCGAGACCGACCGCTATGGCCAGTCCGATCCAGAGGGGGAGGAAGCGGTCGAGGGTGGAGAGCCGCTGCATCACCGCGGCTTCCTGAGTGGCGATCGTCGTCATCGGCGGCCAGACTATCTATTGACGTTTGCCGATTCAATCGATATATATAGATCGATGCCCGTCGATCTCGAGCTCGCTCCCAAGACCAAGCGCCCCGTTGGCGAGCCCTGTTGCGAGCCGGTGGTCTACCCCGACACCGACCGCTCCGAGGCCGGACGGATGGCCGCGGTGGCCAAGGCGCTCGGAGATCCGATCCGTCTACAGCTGGTCGACGTCCTGAGAAAGCACGCCGGCAAGGTCTGCGTGTGCGAGCTGACCCCGCTATTCGACGTGGGCCAGCCGACCGTCTCGCACCACCTGAAGAAGCTCCGCGATGCCGGCCTCGTCGGCAGCGAACGGCAGGGGCTGTGGGCGTACTACTACGTCAACACCGAGGCCCTTGAGGAGCTGAGCGCGTGGCTTGGCTGAGGCGCCTTCGCGAGCGGCTGTCCAAGGCCGACACCGGCCACGACCTGATCGACGCCTGCTGCCACCGCATCGGTGGGCAGTGGCGCGCCGGCCCACCGAAGAAGGAGAAGGCATGACCGAGAACGCCCTAGGAACCCCCGACGAGATCCGCGAGGCCGTGCGCGAGCGTTACGCGGATGCCGCCAAGAGCGGCAGCTGTTGCGGCCCCTCGACCGACCAGGTCGACCGCACCGTGCTGGAAGAGCACGAGCGCGAGGTGTTCGGCACCAGCCAGTACGCCGACGAGGACCGCGACGCCCTGCCCGACGATGCCAAGACCGTCTCGCTCGGCTGTGGCAACCCGACCGCCGTGGCCCAGCTCAACGAAGGCGAGACCGTGCTCGACCTCGGTTCGGGCGGCGGCATCGACGTGCTGCTTTCCGCCCGCCGCGTAGGGCAAACCGGCAAGGCCTACGGCCTGGACATGACCGATGAGATGCTCGAGCTGGCCCGCACGAACGCTGCCGAGGCCGGGGTCGACAACGTGGAGTTCGTCAAGGGCACCATCGAGCAGATCCCGCTCGCCGACGCCACCATCGACGTGGTCATCAGCAACTGCGTCATCAATCTCTCGGGCGACAAGCACCAGACGCTGCGCGAGGCAGCACGAGTGCTCAAGCCCGGAGGACGGTTCGCTGTAAGCGACGTGATTGCCGACGAGGACATGGACGAAGCGACCAAGCGCGACATGGCCGAGTACACCGGCTGCATCGCCGGCGCCCTCACCGAGCGCGAGTTCCACGAGGCGCTCAGCGCTGCGGGCTTTCAGGACATCGAGATCCAGGAAACCCACCGCGTCCATGATTCCGCCGCCTCTGCGATCGTGCGCGCCACCAAGCCGTAGCGACACCAGACCTATAGCGCTGGGCTGGTGACCAGCCGCCGCGACGGGAAGATGGTCATGTACAGCGTCACCGACGCGGCCCGCTCTCTGCTTCGAGGTCATCCAGGCAGAGACAGTGGCGTGAGCTCGCAGACGACGACAACCCTCCCGTCACTGCCCCAGGTGCACGTCAGCGCGGTGCCGCGCATCGACCGCGGCGAGTACGAACGCCTGGCCAACCGAGCGAAGCTGCTGTCTTGGCTGAGCCTCGCGTGGATGACCGTCGAGGGCGCCGTCGCCATAAGCGCCGGGGCGATCGCATCCTCCATCGCCCTCATCGGATTCGGCTTGGACTCCGTCATCGAAGGCTTCGCCAGCCTGATCATCGTCTGGCGCTTCACCGGCCACCGGATGTTCTCCCACGACGCCGAGACCAAGGCCCAGAAGCTCGTGGCGATCCAGTTCTTCGTGCTCGCCCCCTACGTCGGCTTCGAGTCCATCCACCACCTCGCATCGGGCACCCGTCCCGGGGAGAGCTGGGTGGGCATCGGCCTCGCCGCGAGCAGCGTGGTCCTGATGCCGATGCTCGGTATCGCCAAGCAACGCATCGCCGACCAGATCGGATCCTCAGCGACCAAGGGAGAGGGACGTCAGAACATGCTCTGCGCGTACCTCGCCGGTGCGCTGCTTATCGGCCTGCTCGGCAACGTTCTCGTCGGTGCCTGGTGGCTGGACTCAACCGTCGGCCTCCTCATCGCCGCCCTCGCCGCCAAGGAAGGCGTAGAGGCCTGGCGAGGCCAGGGCTGCTGCGTCTCCGACCCGCTCGCCGGTGCCCAACCGTTCGACGACTGCAATGACAACTGCTGTGCTGAAGCGACCTAGCGAGCCCCTTGGCAAGATGGCCGCCATCGGTGACGACCCGCATCCCGACGCGGAGCCTGGTCTTCGTCCGCTCTACCTGACCAAGCCCTCGTCCGGACTCGAACCGGAGACCCCTTCCTTACCATTTCTCGGCAGGGGCTTCAGGCTCTCCTAGCTGTGTCCCGCTGTCGATGAACAGGACGTTCTCGGCTATTACGACGCCGTTCTGTTGCTTGCTGTTTCCCTCTGTGGTTTCCACAGGGTTTCCCGCGATCATGGCCGCGCCCGACTGGGTGTTGCCGAAAGGTTCCAGGTCGATCCTGCCGAGGCGTGGGGGCGAGAAGCGAACGCCGGCGCCGAGTAGCGACCGGCGCTCGGCCTTGCAGGCTTTGGCGCCATTCTGGCCTGCGGCTGCAGCTGGGTGGCCTCGGTACCGGTCCGCTTCCTCACGCACCTGCCAAGGGCGTTGCGGCCGGTGGGGGTGGTGCCGTAGCGTCGAAGATGGCTCCGGGGGCAACGGGGCGACCAAGATGGAAGCCTTGTACGCGGTCGCAGTGGTGGGCCTGGAGCAGTTCCAGGGAGTCAGCGTCCTCGACGCCTTCGGCGACGACGCGCAAACCGAGGCTGTGGGCGAGATCGATGGTCGAGTACACGATCTGGGCATCTCCATCGTCGGTGGAGAGGTGTTGGACGAAGGATCGGTCGATCTTCAGTTCGTGGACGGGCAGGCGACGCAGATAAGCCAGTGAGGAGTGCCCGGTCCCGTAGTCGTCGATCGACAGCTGAATCTTCATGTCGGCGAGGCGCTCGAGCATCGCGACGGTGCGCTCGGGGTCAGACATGACGGTGCTCTCGGTTATCTCCAAAATCAGGCGGTCGGGAGGCATGTGCTCTTCCGCGATGATCCGCGCCACGTCCTCGACTAGTTGGTTGTCGAGCAGGTTGGCAACCGAGAGGTTGACGGCGACGGTCAGCTCCAGACCGGCGTCGTGCCACTTGGCCCATTGACGCGCGGCTTTGCGCAGCACCTCCAGGGTGAGCGGCCGGATCAGGCCGGTGTGCTCAGCCAACGGGATGAAGCTGTCCGGCGGGAGCTTTCCGCGGGTCGGGTGCTGCCAACGCACCAAGGCCTCGACTCCGATGAGGCTCAGATCTGCAACGTTGAACTTGGGCTGATATTCGAGCGTCAGTTCGCCGGCGTCGATCGCGTCGCGCAAGTCACCGATGAGCAGCAACCGCTCGCTGTCGTAGGGATCGTCGGCCGGATCGTAAAGCGCATGTCCGCGACCGCGTCCCTTGCACAGATACATGGCGATGTCAGCGCGCTGCAGCAGCGTTTCGGCGTCCTCCCCATGCGTGGGGTAAGTCACGATGCCGACGCTGGCGTCGACCGTGACGGTGAGGTCGCCGAGCTCGAACGGTGTCTGCATGGCCGCGCGCACCCGCCCAGCGACTTCTTCAGCCTGCTCGATCCCAACCGCCGGCAGCAGGAGGGCGAACTCGTCGCCGCTCAATCGAGCCAGCGTGTCGCCCGGTCGGAGCACTGGGGCCAGCCGTGGGCCGACCTCGGTAAGGACCTGGTCGCCCGCGTGGTGTCCAAGGGTGTCGTTGATCTCCTTGAACCGATCCAGGTCGAGGACAAGGACGGACAGCATCGACGGGTCCCGGCGCGCCCCAACGATGGCGTGTTCCAACCGGTCCAAGAGCAGCGCCCGATTGGGCAGGCCAGTAAGCGGGTCGTGCAGGGCGTCGTGCTCACTAGCGCGCGCCTGGCGAGCGAGCTGACGGTTGATGCGAAACAACACCACCGTGAGGAACAGCAACAGCAACAGCCCTATACCGGACACCGCAGCGGTGCCCATCAGGACTGAGCGCTCCGTAGCTCGCAACCGGCGCAGGTCCGACTGAGCGGTACGAGCGTGGCCGCGCGCGGCCCTACCTACGCTGCTCTCGATCGACGCAAAGCGGGGCTCGGACTCTGCCCGGTCGATAGCCACGACCCGCTTCAGGTCGCCAGCGTCGACCGCCGCGAACAGGCGGCGAGTCGCCCGCACGTAGGCGCGATGCGAGCGCGATAGGCGGCGAGTCAGTCGCTCGTCTCGCCCAGAGTCATGGTGGCCAGCATCCCGCAGCGCGCGTTCCATCTTTCGGGCCTCATCATCGAACCGGGCGCGAACATCGGGCTCTGGCTCCACCCGGTACATGTTTTCCAGCGACTCCTCTTGACCGACGGCGAACCGCGCCCGCTCGTACGCGGCCGACACGTGATTGGAGAGCACCACTCGATCGGTGGCACTACTTGTGCGCAGCGCCGACACGCCGCCGAACCCAGCGAGCACGACCAGGACCACGCCCAGGCCGGCCAACGCCGACCAGTAGCGCATTCCTCTCATAGTCGCCTACTCGTCGTCCTCGGCGAAAGCATGAGCACACCGATTGAGAGCGGACGCAAGGGGCCCGCCGCCACCCGCCCATCGGGCCGTCGGCTGAATCGAGGAGATGCTGCGTCCATCGAACCCTGCTCTCTCGCGGCCCCTCTTCGAGATACGTACCGCGCCGGAGGTGAGGAACCTAAGAGCCAGGCGAGCGGCAGCTGCACGCGATGGTAGCCCTTTCCGAAGGCCCCTAGAGAGCGGCGAGCGTAAGACAGTCCCTCCGGATTCCGCTCTACCTACCCAAGCCCTCGTCCGGACTCGAACCGGAGACCCCTTCCTTACCATGCTGGCTTGGGGTGCCTGGGCATCCCCCGATGTGCCTCTAGTAAGCGAAAGTCGGAGCGTCGGGGAAGGTCGGGGAGCCTTCGGATCGCCACGCGGCATCCCCGTAACGTCCCCACGGGAGCTCTTGCCTCATGCGTCCGAGCGCAGCGGACCGGCGAAGGCTGACTCGCCGGTGATCGATAGCCCGACGATCAGGCTGTTGATCTCGCGCGTGCCCTCGTAGGAGTAGATGGCCTCGGAGTCGGCGACGAAGCGGGCCACGTCGTACTCCAGCAGGATGCCGTTGCCGGCCAGCAGCTCGCGGGCCCAGCCGACGGTCTCGCGCATCTTGGCCGTGCAGAAGGCCTTGGCTAGCGAGGCGTGGTGGACGCCGGCTTGGCCGTTCTCAGCTAGCTGCGTCAGCTGCAGGGCGAGGCATTGGCTGGCGGTGATGTTGCCGAGCATGCGCGCCAGCAGGTCCTGGACGAGCTGGAACTTGGCGATCGGCCGCCCGAACTGCTGGCGTTCGCCGGCGTAGCGCAGCGCGATCTCGTAGGCGCCGCGGGCGCAGCCGGTGGCCTCCCAGGCCACGGCGATCCGCGACATAGTCAGGACGCTGGCGGTGTCCATGAACGTGTTCGCGTTCTGCAGGCGGGCGCTCTCGGGGACCTCGACATCGGTCAGGACGATGTCGGCGTTCTGGACCGCGCGCAGGGCGATCTTCTGGGTCATCTTCGAGGTCTCGAACCCGGGCGTGTCCTTCTCGACGAGGAACCCCTTGACCTGATCGTCGGCCTCGTCCTTGGCCCAGATGACCACCACGTCGGCGAAGGTACCGTTGCCGATCCAGCGCTTGGCTCCGTTGAGCACCCACGTATCACCGTCGCGGCGCGCCGTGGTCAGCAGGCCGCGGGCTGCGCCCGAGCCGACCTCGGGCTCGGTCAGGCCGAACGCGCCAATGGTTTCCAACCGCGCCATCGGCGGTAGCCACTGCTCCTTTTGCTCCTCGGACCCGCAGTGATGGATAGAGCCCATGGCCAAGTGGTTGTGCACGCCGATGCCAGTCGCCACGGAACAGTCGACCGCCGCCATCTCCATGGCCACGAAGCCGTCGACCAGGCGGCCCTTACCGGCACAGCCGTAGCCATCGAGCGCCATGCCGCCCATGCCGATCTCGGCCATGCGCGGGAAGATCTGATGCGGGAATTCCTCGCGCGACCAGTAGTCGTTGATGATCGGCGCGACCTCCTCGGCCATGAACGCCCGCACCTCGGCGACGAAGGCGCGATCGCCGTCGGACAGGACCGACTCGATCTCGTAGAAGTCGCGGGAGAAGTGCATGGGTTCGGCGGTGGCGGTCATAGGCTCGCTTTCGCTAGGTGTCGGTCAGGACGGCGCGCAGGATCGCGGTGAACTCCGCGGCGGCGCTCGCGTTCAGAAGGGCGTGGCGGTAGCGCAGGGTCAGGAACAGTTCACCGTCGTAGCTGGCGGCTCCGAGCGATGCACCCAGCGGCATCCGCCCTGGTGGGCTGAACCACACGGCCTCGACCGCGCCGGCCTCGCCGCCAGGGTCCGGCAGGTCATCGAGCCGGCCCAGGTTGGACAGGACCGCGGTGTCGACGAAGCGGTCGCCGGTCATGGTGATCAGGGTCTGGAAACGCTGCTTGAGCGCCGTCGGAAGCGTGGCTGTGGGCAGTTCGAGCAGATCGACCATCAGGCCGGCCTCGCCGCGGCCCTTGATTTCCCGCGTACGCGCACCTGCCGCATCGATCGCAGTTTCCAGTCCAGCCTGGTCCTGCTGGTCGAAGCCCACCGATACGTAGGAGGCGAAGTTGCCTACCACCTCGGTGCGCCACTCAGCCGGGCGCAGGTTGATCGGCATCATCAGCCCGATCGGGTCGGTCGCCGGATCACCATGGCGCTCGTTCCAGCGCCGGATGGCGACGGCCAACGCAGCGAGAAGCACGTCGTTGACGGTTGTGTCGGCCGTGCGGTGCCCCATCACAGCCTTCAGCTCGCTGCGGTCGAGGTGCAGCAGCTCGAAGCCGTATCCCGAACGCTCCTCCTCCGCCCCGTCGGGGGCGATGCGAGCCGGGGACTTGACTACGCGGGCGGCCTGCTCGAACAGCGCTCGGCCTCGCGCCACGCGCGAACCGATCGAGCGTGAGTTCACCAGCTGGCCGATATCGCGTACTCCCAGCGGATCGACCGAGCCCGCGAGATCGGCTTCGCCGGCGTAGGCACGCAGGAACGAGGCCATCAGCGTTAGCGCGCTCATGCCGTCGCCGGCGGCGTGGGACAGGTTGAGCATGATCCTGTCGCCGTCGGCGTGGTGGGCCAAGGTGACAGCGAAGGGCGGAGCGGTCTCCAGCGACGGGCTGGCGCTCATCAGCCGTTCCCGCGCAGCGTCGAGTGCGTCGGCACTCTCGCACTCGACGACCTCCAATGGGGCGGCGTCGAGCTGGTCCTCGACCTCCCAGCGATAGCCCACATCCGTCCCGCGGACAGGAGCGAGCCGCGCGCGAGCGATTGGGTGCGCGCGGACGCCGGCGACGATGGCCTCGGCCAGGCGGTCGCCGTCCACCCACCCCTCAGCCGCAACCTCCAGATGAACGCTCCAGGGCTCATCCGGACGGTCGAGGTGCAGGTACAGCTCGTCGAGGACGTTGAGACGTGCCGTTTCCACTTGCCTTAACTTTACTCACGGGTAAAGTTAGCGTCAACCAGAATACGCCTTCGAGTGTCGACGCCCGAGCGAACATCCCCCGGCCCCCGCGCCGTGACCCGCCGCCCCCGCCACAGCGAGGACGCGCTGCTTGACGCGGCGCGCACCGTCTTTGCTCGCGATGGTTTTGAGGGGGCGAGCATGGAAGCGATCGCCGCCGAGGGCGGGACCACGAAGCCGACGCTCTACGACCGCCTCGGCCCCAAGCGCGGGATCTACGAGCTGGCCGTGCAGCGCGATGCCGACGCGCTCGTTGACCACCTGTTCGAGGAGTACAAGTTGGTGGCCGACGGACCGGTGGGCGAGATGGTCGCGGCCTCGATGCGGGCCTACTTCGGCTTCTTCGCAGCGCGACCCGACGCGTTCGGCCTCTTGTTCTCTTCAGGCCGCTCGGAGCCCGCGGTAGTCATGGCCGAGCGGGTCCTCGACACTGTCACCGACCGGTTGGCCGACATGGTCGAGGCGGTGCTCGCCCGCACCGGCCGCCAGCGCGCTCCAAGCACTCGCCTTCTGGCCGGCATGCTGCTCGGCATAGCCCACCACGGCGTCGCCGCCCTACGTCACGATCCCGCGGTGGACAGCGAAGAAGCCCAGGCGCTCGCTACATCGCTTGCCCTGTCGGGACTACGCCAAATGCGCCCGCCTTCTTGACCTGCAATGAGAGGTTCCCGCCGAAGCGTTAGCTTGGGACGATCGTGACTCCATTCGGAATCGAGTCGGTGCCCGCCGACGTCGCCAAGACCCTGCGGACTCTGCCGGCAGTAGCCGACCGGCTTGAGGCGATCGCGGACTCGACCAGCGAGCTGTCCGCCATGCGGGAGGGGATCGATGGGCTCGGCGCCGACACCCGGACGCTCACCGGCATCGCCGAGGACGTCGGGCGCATCGCGAAGGCCCTGGACCAGCTGCCGACCATCGACGATCGGGTCGGGGCGGTCGCGGAAGACACCTCCGTGCTGCCGCAGATGACCAGCGTGCTGGCCTCCGTGGATGCGCGCATGGCAAAGATCGAGGAAGCCGTGCCCGCGCTCGTCGAGGTGCAGCAGCACCTGGCCGATCTTCCGGAGACCATCGAGACGCTCGGAGCCGGCATCGAGAGGCTCGGGAACCTCATGGACCGCCTGCTCACCTCGATGGACACACTGGACGCCGGGGTGGGATCGCTGCAGACGTCGATGGAACCGATCGGCCGCATAGCCGACAGACTCCCCGGCAGCGGTTCCTAGGCACGGGTGGACGAGCTGGAGCTGCCAGACGGCACGCTGTTGGCTGTCCGCGCCCTGGAGCGCGAGGACAAGCAGGCGCTGAAGGAGGGCATCGAGCACCTGAGCCCCGATTCGCGTTACCTCCGGTTCTTCTCGCCGATCAAAGGCGTGAGTGCTTCCCAGCTGGGATACCTCACCACCCTTGACCACGATCACCACGAGGCTTTGGTGGCCACCGAGCCCGGCGCTGACGCGGGCATCGCCGTTGCCCGCTACGTCATCGAGGACGGGCGACCAGTCACCGCTGAGGTCGCCGTCACCGTGAACGACGCCTGGCAGGGGCGGGGTGTCGGAACCGCTCTTCTGCACCGTCTCGCCAAACACGCGCGAGCTCGGGGCGTGGCCCGGTTCAGTGCCCTCGTCCTGGCCCAGAACACCGCGATGCTCAAGCTGATCGAGTCGATCGGGCCGGTGGTCTCCCGGGAGTCCGAAGACGGAACCGTCTGCGTCGTGATTGAGCTCGACGGGGACGAGCGCGCCGACTAGCGGGCGCGTTTCGGCCCAGCCCGCAGCCCAGATACCCAGCCCATCGCCGGACTCGAAGCGGCGCTGTCACCCGAAAGGCGTAGCGAAGCTGCGAGGCCGAGCGCGAGCGAGAGCCTTGACCGCGGCGATCGACGAAGGCACCAGGGGTGATCGCGACCTGGCCGGGCTAGCAAGCCCCTTACCGAGCGCCTTCCACCCGGTGATAACCCGCTTGCTAGGTCACCAACTCGCGCACGAGCCCGCCACCTTCCCTTCAGCAAGCCGAATCCGCGCGGCATGAAGCCAACCGGGATCTGGTGGGTCGGCGGTGCGGGGTCGGCGAGCGGCGAGGTCTGGTTGGGCACTGCGCACGGCGAACGGCGAGGGATGGGAGCGAGCAGCAGGGAAGAGGCCGGGCAAGAGCTGAGGCGTCCGGGACGCCGTGAGAAGAGGTGCAGAGCAGGCGAGAGCGAGCAAGAACGAGGCATCAGGCAGCCAGCGGCGCGGGGCCGATCGAGAGTCCGCTCAGGGGACCTGGGCCCTAGCGCTCACCGGTGGATTCGCGCACCGCGGTGTCCACGTCCGGGTAGACCTCGATTTGGGACGTGCCGACCTGGTGCAGGACGTCGCGTACCTGGCCGACGTCGCGGGCCAGGACGAGCTTTACGTCCTGCTCGCTCAAGTCGTCGGCGGCCTGGGCCAGCGCCTGGGCGGCGGTCACGTCCACGAACGGCACGGTCTCGGCGTCCAGGATCACGGTGTGGGTGTCGGGGTGGGCGGCGGCGCGGCGGATGCGCTGGCGGACCCAGTCGGCGTTGGCGAAGAACAGCCCGCTCTCCACGCGCAGGACCTCGACGCCGGCGACCGTCCGGTTGTCCGGGTGGCGGGTCAGGTCGGCGTACTGGCCGGCCGTGCCCGGCACCCGCCCGAGGACGGCCACGTTGGGCCGCGCCGAGCGGTAGAGCAGGAGCAGCAGTGACACCGAGATGCCGATTGACAGGCCGGGCAGGGTGTCGAACACCAGCACGCCGAGCATGGCCGCCGCGGCGGCGACGAAGTCGGGCCGGGCGGTGACCCAGCGGCCGGGGATCGAGGAGCGCGCGTACACGCGGTAGAGCCGGACCAGCGAGGGGATGTCCACCAGCTCGATCACCGCCGCGATGACCACCGCGGCCAGCGTGGCCTCGGGCAGCTGTTCGAACAGGCCGGTCAGCACCAGCAGCGTGAACACGGTGAGCAGCGCCACCACGAGTCCCGACAGTTGGGTGTTCGCGCCGGCCGACCCGTTCACGGCGGTCTTGGACAGGCTGCCGTTGACCACCATGCCGCTGGACAGCCCGGACGCCAGGTTGGCTCCGCCCAGTCCTATGAGCTCGCGATTCGGGTCGGTGTCGTAGTGGTGGCGGGCGGCGTAGGTCTTGGCCGCGCCCAGCCCTTCGGCGAAGCCGACGAGCATCACGCCGATGGCGCCGGCGGCCAGGTCGCCGAAGTCGCCCGCGCCCAGATCCGGTAAGCCGAGCGCCGGCAGGCCCGGGTCGATGTTCCCGACGATGGCCACGCCGTGGTCGTCCAGGCCGAGCACGGCCACGGCGGCGATACTGAGCAGCACGGCCACCAGCGAGCCGGGCACGGAGGGCGCGAACCGGCGCAGGCCCAGCACCAGCGCCAGCGACAGGAGCGCAACCGCCAGCGTGGTGGCGTCGATGGCGCCCAGTCCGGAGACGAAGTCCCACAGCTTTTCGAAGAAGTCGCCGCTGCCGGCGTCGATGCCCGCGAGCTTGGGCAGCTGCCCGACGATGATCGTCAGCGCGAGGCCGACGATGAAGCCCTTGATCACCGGCTCGGAGATGAAGCTGGCCAGAAAGCCCAGTCGCAGCACGCCGGCGATGAGGGCGGCCAGGCCGACGGCAATGGCCAGCCCGGCCGTGAGGGTCACGAAGTGGCCGCTGCCCTGGGTGGCCAGGTCGCCGACGGTGGCGGCGGACAGAGCGGCGGTGGCCGACATCGGTCCCGTGACCAGGTGGCGCGAGCTGCCCAGTGCGGCGTACAGCAAAAGCGCGCCCGGGGCCGCGTAGAGGCCGACCACGGGGGACACCCCTGCGATCGAGGCGTAGGCCAGGGACTCGGGGATCAGCACCGCCCACACCGTCAAACCGGCGATCAGATCGCCGCGCAGCCACCCGCGTTGGTAGCCACCGAGGGAGCGGAACAGCGGCAGGCGGCTAGCCGAGCCCGGTGAGGCCATCGCCGATCAGCTTGGCCCCGATGACCAGGCAAAGCACCGCCATGATCGCGGTGTTATTGCGGGCCATCCAGCCCTTGAGGTCTTCGAGAATCCTCGCGGCCCGGTCGCCCATGCCGAAGTAGATCGCCAACGGGATGCCAGGGCCGATCGTGCCGACCACGGCGAACACCACGAGGGCGCCGACCTGCGAGCCGTCACTTGCGCCGGTCTGCGAAATGGCGGCTGCGGCGGCCACCGTGAGCAGCAGGTTCTTGGGGTTGACGCCCGACAGGAGGGCGGCCATGCCGAAGGCTTTCGGCGGGGTGAAGGTGTCAATGGCTTGCATCCACTTGGGCAGGTCACCGTCGGCGCCGTCGCGGGGCCGGCCGCGCCAGGTCTTGACCGCGACGGCGAGCAGCAGGACACCCAGGGCCATCTTCAGCACCGAAACCCAGTCGGCCGGCTCGCCGCTGTCTGAGGCACCCGCTCCCCCGGAGACGGCCAAGACGACGCCGCCGACCACCAGCAGGCCGATCACCCAGCCCAGGACGAACGCCGGGCCGTTGGCGCGAGCGCGCGGGGTGGCCAGCATCAGAACCACCGCGATGATGGGTACAGGGCTAACGGCCACACCGACAGCGAGCGACAGCACCTGTCCGACGGCCTCAGCGATCAAGCGAAGCTACCGCTTCCGCCGCGGTGTTCATAGGGCGCCTAAACGCGTTGGGCGCAATTGAATCGGCGTGGTTCAGCGACTACGGTCGCCCTGGTCCCACAACCTGGAGGTCGCATGTCCGAAGCGTCTGGCAGTCACCCGCTTCAAAGCGTCAGGCGCGATGGCGAGCTGCCGGATCGGCGCGACCTTCAGGCCGTCTTCGACGAGCTGGACTACCAGATGGCCTGCCAGGCCTACCTGTGGGCGCTGCCGCTGGTGTCCTACGCCCAGTGGCGCACGCAGCACTACGACGTGTTCGGGGCGACGGCCTCCGACCTGGTGCATTACGAGAGCTACCGGGACCGTTTCGGGCTGATCACCGCCAACGCCACCACGCCCTACACGCTCAACTTCTTCGACTTGGCCGAAACCGGGCCGCTGGTCATCGAACTACCCCCTGGCCCCACAGCGGGCGGCATCTCGGACTTCTGGCAGCGCGAAGTCGGGGCGATGGGCCAGATGGGACCGGACGCCGGCAAGGGCGGCCGCCACCTGGTGGTCGGGCCAGGGATGGCCGCACCAGACGCCGAGGACATGCACGTGATGCAGTCGAGCGGCGTGAACATCATGTTCGGCTTCCGCACCTTGGATCCCGATCCGGAGAAGGCCCGTGCCCTGGTGGAGGCCGTTCGGATCTACCCCTACGACAAGCGCAACGACCCCGCTCCCACCCGCATCGTGGAGCCCGATGGCCGCGCCTGGACGGGGGACCAGCCCGGCGGCCTGGACTACTGGGCACGCCTGCACGGCATCTACCAGAGCGAAGTCATCGACGAGAGGGATCGCTTCTACCTGGCCATGCTCAAGCAGCTAGGCATCGAGAAGGGAAAGCCGTTCGAACCCGATGAGCGACTGAGCCGCATCCTCACCGAGGCCAGCGATCACGGTGAGCTGATGGCCCAGGCCAACACGTTCGTGAAGCGATTCGCCGAGCCTTACTGGCCCGATCGGCGCTGGGACCTGGCCATCGGCCTCGACCATTCGGACCAGCGGGCCGCGAACTACGACCAACTGCTTGAACGAGCCGCCTGGTTCTACGAAGCGGTCAGCTTCTCCGAAGCGATGAAGAGCCAGACCCCCGGCGTGGGACAGGCCTACCTCGGCGCCTACGTCGGTGCCGACGGCGAATGGCTCGACGGGGGCCGCAACTACACGCTGAACGTGCCCGCGCAACCGCCGGCCAAGCAGTTCTGGTCCGTGTCTGTCTATGACGCCGCCACGCGCTGCCTGATCGACAACGACCAGCAGCGCGGAGACCGCGGCTCACGAGACCCAGATCTCGTCCAGAACGACGACGGTTCCGTCGATCTGTACTTCGGCCCCAATGCCCCCGAGGGCCATGAGGCCAACTGGGTCCAGACCATCCCCGGCCAACACTGGTTCTCCTACTTCCGCCTCTACGGCCCCCTGGAGCCCTACTTCGACCGCAGCTGGAAGCTCGGGGACATCACACCGGCCTGAGCGGCGACGCACTGATGGACCTCGACAGAAAAAGCCGGCCGGAGCAGCTGGTGGCCGGGGCGTGGGTGTACGGCTATCGGTCGCAAGGCGAATCGGAGGGGGCGAAAGCCGGCCGCTCACGTCTGTCAGGTAGTGAGCAATGAATCGGAGAAGCTGCCGCTAGCGGAGAGCCGCATGCAAGGCCTGGGCGAGAACGGCGCGACACGAACCCAGCCACCTGAGCTCTTGACCACTGCTGAGGTCGCCGCGCGCGTACGCAAGCACCCCAAGACAGTCGAGCGCGCGATCCGCGAGGGCCGGCTTCGAGCCGCGCGCCTCTCGGGCACCGACCGTGGCCCGTATGGCGTCGCACCTGACTGGATCGACGAGTGGATCTTGGGAGCCGTCATCCCGAGCCCCCGACCCCGACCAGCCTCCCCGCCGCGGCCGTCGTCCCGGTCGCGTGCCGGCGGTACCTTGCCTCTCACACCCGATATGGGGCGGGATCGCAAGACGGCATGATCGAGAAGCGCGAACGCAAGGATCGAGACGTCCAGCTGGCCTCCGACCTGGAGCGCGACGGCGTCGGCCGCCCGACGATCCGCAAGACGCTCGGCCTCCTCCAGGGCGTCCTCGCGCGCGCAGTCGAGTGGGGACGCATCCCGAGCAATCCGGTCAAGGGCGTCCGCAAGCCAACCGTCGTTCGCCAGCACGTCGTTCGCGTCCTCTCCCCGCGCGAGGTCGAGGCCCTCCGTGCCGAGATGGAGCACCGGGACGCAACGATCGTGTCCTGCCTGGCCTACTCCGGCCCACGGCCTGGCGAGCTGCTGCAAGCACCGTTGACCTGGCCAGACGTCCTCCAGCGCAGCCTCGTCTACCGCCAGCCCAAGACCCAGCGCTCACCGCGGACCGTGCGGCTGATCACGCCGCTTGCCCGCGACCTGGCCAGCTGGCAGCTCGCTTGCGGTCGTCCGAGCGCAGGCCCCGTATTCCCCGACACGGCCGGCACGGCGTGGAGCCGCGACCAATGGAAAAACTGGCACCGGCGCCACTTCCTGCCTGCCGCCAGAGCCTCGGGCGTCGACATTTCCCGCCCCTACGACCTGCGGCACACATGGGCGTCGCTGCTGATCCAAGAGGGCCGTCTCACGCTGATCGAGATTTGCGCAGATGGGCCACTCAGTACAGACGCTGCTCGACAACTACGCGCACGTCGTCGCCGAGTTGTCAGGACAGCAGCGACCGATCGAGGACCTGATTCGCGAGGCCCGGCGTCCCCAGAACGTCCCCACGGGCGGTCCGGAACATCCCCATAACGTCCCTACGAGGGAGGTGAGCGTAAGGCAGTCCCTCCGGATTGCGCTCTACCCAGCCAAGCCCTCGTCCGGACTCGAACCGGAGACCCCTTCCTTACCATGGAAGTGCTCTACCAACTGAGCTACGAGGGCAAGTCGGCAGAGCCTAGCGAGCCTCCGGCCCGCGAGCGGACGAGCATGATTCGTAGGGCGATGGCGGGAGCAGGATTCGAACCTGCGTAGGCGTAGCCAACCGGTTTACAGCCGGTCTCCTTTAACCACTCGGACATCCCGCCGAGAGGCTGGGCATTGTAGAGCCGGAGCGCGTCGAGTGGCCCTGGGCCCGCCTCAAGTCCACTCCCGCCGACGCCGATGCATTCGCGATGGCGGCGGTGCCTGCTCCCTACCTGCAGAAGGCCCTCGAGGGGGCCGACGCGTACCCGGCGGAGGCCGAGCCGCAGACGGCTGGCATCACCACGGCGATCCTGCTGGCCTACGCCGAGAGCCGCGGCGGGCGGGCGGCGGTGGAGCGCGTGCTCGAGCTGTCGGGCCTGCTGGGCCGCGAGGCCGAACTGCGCGACGAGTCGACCTGGTGGACGCTCCTTCAGAAGCACGCCCTGATGCACGCGCTGACCCACGTCCTGGACGACCCACAGGCCACCCGGCGCGCCGGGTCGTTCGCCCTCGAGGCGGGCGTCGGTACCCCGCTCAAGGCGGCGCTGCGCGCGTTCGGCTCGCCCGAGCTGGCGTACGCCAACGTGGCCCGCAGCAACCACAAGTTCTCGCGCAACTCCCGCATGGAGGTGCTGGTGGTGGGCAACGGCTACGCCACCCTGAGCTACCGCCAGGTGCTGGACGTGCGCAACACCAAGGTCGACTGCCTCTACAACCAGGGGCTGCTGGCCGTGCTGCCCCAGCTGTTCGGCCTCGCGCCCGCCCGCGTGACCCACGGCCAGTGCGCGCTGGACGGCGGCGACGCGTGCGTCTACGACGTGCGCTGGGAGCGCCGCAGCCGCGTGGCGCGCTGGTCTCCGACCGTGACGGTGGCCGGCACGCTGGCCGGCGCCGCCGGGGCCGCGGCCACGTTCGTGCCCGTGGCCGCACCCGCCGGCGCGCTGGCGCTGGGCGGTGCCGCGGCCTGGGCCGGATCGAGCGTGATGGCGTCCCGGCGCCGCCGCGCCGACCTCGAGGCCGAGCTGGACACGCGCGTGCGCTCGGCCGACTCCCTGCGCACCTCGCTGCGCCAGCTGGCCGGAGAGCTGGACACGGACACGCTGATGAACCTGATCGCCGACGGCGCGCGCAAGGCGGTGAGCGCCGACGCGGCCGCGCTCCTGCTGGAGGAGGAGGGCTCGCTGATGGTCCAGCGCGCCAGCGGCCTGGGGGCAAAGCCCCAGCGGGCGCTGGAGGCCTGGCTGGCCAGCATCCCGGCCAGCGCCGACGGGGTGCAGCTGGTCGACGACACCGCCACCGTGCCGCTGCTGGGCCCGGTACTCGACGGCCCGCCGCCGCTGACCTCACTGTGCTCCGCTCCGCTGCCCCCGGCCGCGGGGCAGCGCGGAGTACTCGTCGCGCTGTCGCGCACCACCCACACCTTCCTGCCCCAGGACGTGGACTGGATCGAGGCCTACGCCGCCCAGGCCGCCGTCGCGCTGAGCAACGCGCGCCTGTACGCCCGCCAGCAGGAGATGGCCCGCCGCGACGAGCTGACCGCGCTGGGCAACCGGCGCGCCTTCGACGAGGCGCTGGACGCCGAGATCCTGCGGTTCACGCGGGCGCAGCGGGAGTTCAGCGTCGCGCTGCTGGACCTGGACAGCTTCAAGGCCGTGAACGACAGCGACGGCCACGCCGCCGGCGATCGGCTCCTGTGCGACGTGGCCCGCTCCCTGGAGGGCCAGGGCCGCGCCACCGACGCCGTCTTCCGCCTGGGCGGTGACGAGTTCGCCGTGGTCATGACCGACACGGGCACCGACGAGGCCCGTCTTGCGCTGATGCGCACGGCCACTGCGGCCGCCGCCTGCGACCGCCGCGTGGGCGCCTCGGTGGGCATCGCCACCTGCCCGGCCGACGGCCTGGTCAAGGACGACCTGCTGCGGGTGGCCGACGCGCGGCTGTATGAGGCCAAGCCCCCGCGCCGGGGCGGCCGCGCGCCGGACGACCGGCCGTAGTGGTCAGCTGGCTTCGCGCAGGCGCTGGGCCTCGGGTAGGCACTCCAGCTTCTTGAGCGTGTTGTTCTCGATCTGGCGGATGCGCTCGCGGGTGACGCCGAACGCGCGGCCGACCTCCTCGAGCGTGCGCGCCTGGTGGCCCTTGAGCCCGTATCGCATCTCCAGCACCTCGCGCTCGCGCTGGGGCAGGGCATCCAGCGCCTGACGGACGTTCTCGCGGCGGAGGTTCTCCGACGCGGCCTCGAACGGCGACTCGGCCTGGTCGTCCTCCACGAAGTCGCCCAGCTCGGAGTCGTCCTCCTCCCCGATCGGCTTCTCCAGCGAGATCGGCAGCTGCGCGATGCGCAGGATGTCCTTGACCTCGCGCGCGGTCCACTGCAGCTCGTGCGCGATCTCCTCGGGCTGCGGCTCGCGGCCGTATTCCTGCACGAGCTGGCGCTCGACGTGCACGACCTTGTTGAGCTTCTCGACCATGTGCACCGGGATGCGGATGGTGCGCGCCTTGTCGGCGATCGCCCGCGTCACGGCCTGGCGGATCCACCAGGTGGCGTAGGTCGAGAACTTGAACCCGCGCCGGTAGTCGAACTTCTCGACCGCCCGGATCAGGCCCAGCGACCCCTCCTGGATCAGGTCCAGGAACGACAGCCCGCGGCCCAGGTAGCCCTTGGCGATGGACACGACCAGGCGCAGGTTGGCCTCGACCATCTGCGTCTTGGCCGCCATGTCGCCCCGCTCGATGCGCTTGGCCAGCGAGACCTCCTCGTCGGCCGTGAGCAGGTCCACGCTGCCGATCGAGCGCAGGTACAGCCGCAGCGAATCCAGGCTGGGCTCCACCGTCAGGTCGATCTGCGGCTTGCGCGTCTGGGCCGGCTGGGCGTCCGAGCTGGCCGGCTGACCGTCGGGCACCGGCGCGGTCGGGCGCACACCGTCCTCGGCCACCACGTCGACCCCGTTCTCGACCAGGTGGGCGTGCAGCGCCTGCACCTGCTCCTTCGTGACGTCGACCTCCTCGAGACAGCCGGCGATCTCCTCGAAGGTCAGGGATCCGCGTTCGCGGCCCCGTATGACCAGATTGCGCAGCTCCTCGGATTCGAGGACCGGCACATCTGGCGGCACCTCCAACAGTGCTGTCTCCTCTTGCTTGACCTCCACCCTCACTCCCTCAGACGCTTGTCAGAGCGGACGCGGTTCCCAGCCGAGTCCTGTACTGCGATTTCATTTTTCTGCGTCCGCGGCGTGCCGCGAGGGGCTGAGCCATGTATGTGGGGCCTCAGCGAGGTCGCCCGGCTTCAAACCGCGGCCAATATACCGCCGATCGTGCGGATTCGCTCATGCCGGGGTGTCGGCGACCGGCCGGCGGCCGCGAATGGCCAGCAGGACGGACACGATCAGGATCCAGAGCGCCGTGCCGAGGAACGCCGCGAACCCGATCGGCGTCAACGCCACGACGGCCAGCGCCAGCGCCACCCAGCCCAGCCACTTGGGCAGGACGCCGAGCCGGATCGTGGCCAGGCCCATGGAGATGAGGATCAGCAGGATTCCGAGAGCCAGCGGCAGGAAGTCGTTCTCGAACAGGGCCGCGAGCGTCTTGACCGACTGCGGGCTGATGTCGTCGCCCGCCTCGGCCATGGTGAAGATCAGCGTCGCGTCGAAGGCGCCGCCCGCGGCGAAGATCAGCGCCCCGCCGAAGCACACGCGCGAGAGCAGCCCGCCGTCGCCCTCGGCCAGGCGCACCAGCCGGGACAGGTGGGCGAAGAAGAACACGAAGAACGCGATCGCGGCCGTCTGCAACACCGCGCCGAAGATCACCTTGTCGTCGTCGTAGAACTCGACGATCTCGCGCGCCGAGTCGTCACCCACGTCCGGCGGCTCGCCCCCGATCAGGAACCCTGCGATCAGCACCACCACGAACGCCGCTCCCGTCAGCGGCACCCACCACCCATTCGACCTCATCGCGACCCCCCAGCGTCGTGTACGCATCCGAGTATTGGCGCGATCGGCAATGCGCGCCAATGGCTGCAATCGCCACCCCGGTATCGTCATCGGGCCATGGCCGATCTGACCGCCGTCAACCACGAGGATGTCCAGGCCCGCCGCCCCAGCACCCACGTGAGCCTCACCCGCGTGGGCGTGACCGGCGTCGAGAAGGTCATCCGCATCGATTCCGACGACGCGGCGCAGCTCTACTACGCCGAGCTGGAGTGCTTCGTCGACCTGGGCCCACGCCAGAAGGGGGCCCACATGTCGCGCTTCGAGGAGGTCGTGAACGAGGCGATCGACGAGGTCGTGCTGAGCGAGGCGCTGAAGGCCGAGAACCTGGCCGCGCACATCGCCGAGCGCGTGCGCGACCGCCAGGAGGGCCTACGCGCCGAGGTGTCGATCAAGGCCCGCTACCCCGAGCGCAAGCGCACACCCGCCTCCGGCTCGGAGACCCAGGAGATCTACACGCTGCTGGGCTCCGCGGTGGCCTCCGCGCGCGGCACGCGCCGGCTGATCGGCGTCGAGGCCCACGGGATGACCGCCTGCCCGTGCGCCCAGGAGCTGGTGACCGACCGCTCACGTGAGCGCCTGCGGGCCGACGGCTTCTCCGACGAGGACATCGAGCGCATCTTCAGCGATGTCCCCGTGGCCACCCACAACCAGCGCGGCATCGGCCGCCTGCACGTGGGCTGCCCGGAGAACTGCGGCGACGGCATCGAGGCCCAGACGCTGCTGCGGATCGTGGAGAGCTCGATGAGCTCCGAGATCTACGAGCTGATGAAGCGCAGCGACGAGGTGGAGGTCGTGGAGCGCGCCCACATGCACCCGCGGTTCGTGGAGGACTGCGTGCGCGAGATGGTCCGCCTGGCCATGGAGGAGTTCGGCGGCATGGGCGAGGACGCCTTCCTGCTGGCCCGCCAGGAGAACCTGGAGACCATCCACCGGCACAGCGTCGTGGCCGAGCGCCACGGCCTGATGGGCGAGCTCAGCCGCGAGCTGACCGACCAGGTCACGGTCCCGCACCACGTCACCCGGCGCGAGTGGCTCGAGGACCGGGCCCTGCTCGGCTGATAACGGGCACCGCCTCCCCGAAACCTCTCCCCCGTCCGGGGGTCGGTCGTTTGGCCAGGTCTACAGGACCCCGCTGTGGGAACCCTCGGGTACCGACGAACGGGTGGCAATGGAGCAATTGCAGACCCCTGTACTCGAGGACGAGACCCCGGCGGTTCCCCATGAAACTTCCTCTTCTCCCATGTTGAGCGGCGACGCCGCTCTCGTAGTCGGCCTGGCGGCCACGGCGATGCCCTTCGCCCACACGGCCGAGGACCAGTCCGAGAGCTGGTTGCGCACCCTGCGCCTGCACGGCAACGTCGGCCGCGCGCTGGCCGGCCTGGGCATGAGCGAGGAGCAGCTGGTCTCCCGCGCCATACCCGCCAGGGAGAGCGTGGGCACGCCCGTGCCCGAGGGCGACGTGGTCGAGCGCGTGGTCCGGTCGGCCACCGAGTTCACCATCGCCCGCGGTGGCGAGGCCACCGGCACCGGCGACATCCTGTTCGCCTTGTTCGACGTCTACGGGCGCACGATGGACCGCGCCCTGTTCATGCACGGCATCAGCCGCTCACAGGTCTTCGAGGCGCTGAGCGGCGCCCGCTCCAGCGCCTAGCCGGGCCGCGTACGGCGGCTGACGTATCTGTGGCCGAAGCCCTGGCGCGATAGGAGGGGCGGGCGTACGTTGGCCCCCATGCGCCGCCTTCTGCCAGTCCTGTCCATCGTTCTCGCCTCCGCCGCGGCCCTGATCCCGGCCGCGCAGGCCGCCAAGCCCAAGACCGTCAAGGCGGGCTTGTACGACGGCACGATCTCGCTGTACGTGGGCCAGGTGCCGCCCTACAGCACCAAGGGGAAGGTCGCCCTGCTGCGAAGCCAGACGGGGACGAACCCGATCTCGGGCTCCTGCGACGACGGGAGCAACTACCGCCCCGACGTGGACGGCACCGGCCCCTGGGTGCTCAAGGGCAAGGCGCCCAAAGTCGGGAAGTCCAAGACCTACAAGAGCAGCGCCAAGCGGGGCGACAGCGACTTCTCCACGACCGTCAAGGCCACGCTCAAGGTGAAGTTCTCCAGCGCGCGGCGGGCGAAGCTGTCGCTGTCGGTGGTCGAGACGATCACCCGGCAGAGCGGTACCGCCACCTGCAGGGGCAAGGGGTCCTGGCGCGTGAAGGGCTCGCGCTAGGGCGCTTCGGGGGCCGTTGAGCCCTGGCGCGAGAGCTCGTCGAGCCTGCGCCTGAAGTTCAGGAAGTAGTCGGCCCCCGAGACCACGGTGGCCAGCACCATCAGGTAGACCAGCGCCTGGACCCACCAGGCCCCGGCGTCCGGTGCCGCGATCAGCGCCAGCACGGCGGCCGACTGCACGATGGTCTTGACCTTGCCCAGGCCGCTGGCCGGGATGACCACGCCCTGCTGGCCGGCGGCCACGCGCAGTCCGCTGACCGCGAACTCGCGCGCCACAACCACCATGGCCACCCAGGCGTCGACGCGATCCAGGCTGACCAGCGCAAACAGCGCCGCGACGATCAGCAGCTTGTCGGCGATCGGATCCATGACCTTGCCGAAGGTGGTGACCGACTGGCGCGAGCGGGCGATGTAGCCGTCCAGGCCGTCGGACAGCGAGGCCACCACGAACACGATGGCGGCGATCGTGGAGCCGTTCTCGACCTCCTCGGTCAGCGCCACCACCAGCACGGGCACCAGGAGGATGCGCAGCAGCGTCAGGACGTTTGGCAGGTTCAGCGGGAACATCGGGTCATCCGAGGCTACCCCCGGATGCGCTCGGAGTGACGCGCTGCCAGCTCGCCGGCCTGCTCGAGGAAATCGGCGATCGTGTCCAGCTGGT
>DASQLM010000080.1:0-5892 GCA_035630015.1 Thermoleophilaceae bacterium
CGCCCTGGCCGCCGACACGCTCAAGAACCTGCTCGGCTACGAGAACGTCGCGTCCATGAACGGCGGCATCACGCTGTGGAAGGACCGCGGCTACGACGTCGAGAAGCCGGTGGTGCTGACGCGCGAGCAGCGCGATCGCTACTCGCGCCACCTGCTGGTGCCGGAGATCGGGCTCGAGGGCCAGACGAAGCTCTTGAACGCGAAGGTGCTGCTGCTCGGCGCCGGCGGGCTCGGCTCGCCGACCGCGCTCTACCTGGCGGCGGCCGGTGTGGGCACGCTGGGCGTGGTCGACGACGACGAGGTGGATCTCTCCAACCTGCAGCGCCAGGTCATCCATACGACCGACCGGATCGGCGTTGCGAAGGTCGATTCCGCCGAGCGGGCCATCCACGACCTCAACCCCGGGATCGACGTGGTCAAGTACCAGACCCGGCTCGACGCCTCCAACATCATGGAGATCATCGAGGGGTACGACATCATCGTGGACGGCGTCGACAACTTCCCCACGCGCTACCTGCTCAACGACGCCAGCGTGCGGCTGAAAATCCCCGTCGTCTCGGCCTCGATCCTGGGCTTCGACGGACAGCTGTCGGTCTTCGCCCCCTACGAGGGCCCGTGCTACCGCTGCCTGTACCCGACGCCGCCCCCCGCCGAGCTGGCTCCGTCCTGCGGCGCCAACGGCGTGCTCGGCGCTCTGCCGGGGATCATGGGCGTGTTGCAGGCCATCGAGGTCGTGAAGCTGGTCACCGGCGCGGGCGAGCCCCTGATCGGGCGCCTGCTGCTCTACGAGGCGCTGGGCACCACGTTCACGAACCTCAAGCTGCGGCGCGATCCGGACTGCCCGATCTGCTCCCGGGACCCCGGTGAGATCTCCGACGACGAGATGGGCGTGTTCCCGGACTACGAGGCGTTCTGCGCCGCAGCGGGCTAGTAGGGTCCTGACCCTCATGGCGACGGCGAAGATCCCACCGGTCCTGCGCCCCTCGACGGGCGGCGAGAAGGAGGTCGAGGTCGCGGGCGACAGCGTCGGCGCGGCGCTGAACGCGCTGGCCGAGGCCCACCCCGCCACCAAGGGCCAGCTGTTCGGCGAGGACGGCTCGCTGAACCGCTACGTGAACGTCTACCTCAACGACGAGGACGTACGCGTGCTCGACGGGCTGGACACCGGGGTCAAGGACTCCGACACCCTGGTGATCCTGCCGGCCATGGCCGGCGGCGCCTAGTCGCCCGGCCGGGTGGCGTGGCCGCCCTGCGGTACTACACTTTCTGAAGCGATGGTTCCCCCCGGCCTCGACACGCGCCCGTGCGGCGGGAAATACGCCGACATCGTGGCGGCGATCGGCAACACGCCGCTCGTCGAGCTCAAGCGCCTGAGCCCCAAGCCGGGCGTCCGCATCTACGCGAAGATGGAGTCGTTCAACCCCACGGGCTCGGTCAAGGACCGCGTGGCCCGCGCGCTGATCGAGGACGCCGAGGCCAAGGGCGCGATCGCCCCGGGCCAGACGATCCTGGAGCCCACCAGCGGCAACACCGGCATCTCGCTGGCAATGATCTGCTCGCGCAAGGGCTACCCGCTGAAGGTGGTCATGCCCGACAACGTGACCGAGGAGCGCACCCAGCTCCTGACCATGTACGGCGCGGAGATCGTGTACTCACCGGGCGAGCAGGGCTCCAACGGCGCGGTGGCGCTGGCCCGCGAGATGGCCGCCGGCGACCCGCAGTACTACATGCCCTACCAGTACGGCAACGAGGCGAACCCGCTGGCGCACTACAACGGCACCGCGGTCGAAATCCTCGAGGAGCTGGACGAGGTGACCGCGTTCGTGGCCGGCCTGGGCACCGGCGGCACCCTGATGGGCACCGGCCGCCGGCTCAAGGAGCATGACCCCGACACGCGCGTGATCGCGGCGGAGCCGCTCCAGGGCGAGCTGGTCCAGGGCCTGCGGTCGCTGGACGACGGCTTCATCCCGCCGATCATCGACCTGAGCCTGCTGGACCGGAAGATCTTCGTGTCCAACCGCGACTCGGTGATCTGGACGAAGAAGCTGCTGCAGGAGGAGGGCCTGTTCGTGGGTGTCTCGTCCGGCGCCATCGCCGCCATCGCCGCGCGTGTGGCCGGAGAGCTCGACGAGGGCAACGTGGTCTTCGTCGTGTGCGACGACGGCTGGAAGTACCTGAGCTCCGGCGTCTACTCGCGCTCGGTTGACGAGCTCGAGGCCGACGGCACGCTCGAGCGCGCCTCGTTCTGGTGATCGGCCGGCTCGTCCGCGGCTGACGTCTCGTCGTGGGAGTCGAGGTCGGGGACGTAGTCCTCGTTGTCCTCGTCCTCCTCCTCGTCGCCGAACTCGTCGTCCTCGTCCGGGTACTCGTCGAGGTCCTCGCTGTGGGGATCGGCGGCGCCCGAGAACGAGTCGCGCATCTCCCGGAAGCCCTTGCCCAGCGAACGGGCGGCTTCGGGCAGCTTCTGCGGGCCGAGCACGATCAGCGCGATCACGGCGATCACGGCGATCTCCATCGGGGAAGGGCCGAATCCCATGGCTTCAGGCTAGCGAGGTCGAGGGCATCTCCGGGGACTGCGCCGCCGGGGCCCGAGCGGATCACCGCAGGCGCTCGCGTACCCTGGACGCGATGAGGATGAGCCGCGATCAATGGGACCAGCTGGTCGAGCACGCGCGCGACGACGCGCCGAACGAGTGCTGCGGGCTGCTGTGGGGTCGCGAGGGCACGGTCGAGCAGGTCGAGCGGGCCGAGAACAAGCGCCACTCGCCCTACGGGTTCGAGCTCACCGGCCAGACCCTGATCAAGGCCAACGACCTGGACGACGAGGGCTACGAGGTCGGCGTCTACCACTCGCACCCCAACAGCGCGGCCGAGCCCTCGCAGACCGACATCAACCTCGCGCAGTACCCGCACTGGCTGTGGCTGATCGTGTCGCTGGCGCAGGAGGAGGCCGACGTGCGCGCCTGGCGGATCGCGGACGGCAAGGTCGACGAGGAGCCGATCGAGGTCACATGAGCGACGAGGGCGCGACGCTGGTCTGCCCGTCGTGCGAGCGCCGCCATTCGCCCGAGCAGCGGTTCTGCGACGCCTGCGGGACGCCGCTGACCTACATGGGCGCGGACGTGGTCCAGGGCGCGGTGAGCGCCACCCACGAGCGCGCGCGCAAGGTGGACCCGCGGTTCACCGAGGGCGAGCTGGTGCGCGCCGCCGGCGGCCGCCACCAGGCCGAGGCGGAGATGATCCAGGGCATGCTGCTGGAGGAGGGGGTGCCCAGCGTGCTGCGCCGCAGCCCCGGCTTCGACGTGCCCGACTTCCTGGCCGCCGGCCCGCGCGACGTGATGGTGCCCGAGGGCGGCTACCGAGCCGCGCGCGAGGTGCTGCTGCAGGCCGAGATGGTGCCCGAACAGGAGCCGCGGCCCCAGCCCGCCGACGGCGCGCAGGCGCTGAAGCTGACCGCGGCGATCGCCCTGGGGGGCGGCGCGGCCACGGCCGTGGCCTGGGCGCTGATCGAGTTCGGTGCCTGAGCGCCCGTTGCGGCTGGGCACCTTTCTGGCCCCGCGGATGCGGCCGCTGTACGAGCGGGCCGCGGACGCGCTGGACGCCGAGCTGGTGGACGGCGGCGCGTTCTCCGAGCTCGAGGACGGCACGCTGGACGCCGCCTTCCTGTGCGGGCTGCCGTATGTGGGCCTGCGCGGGGTGGAGGCCCTCGTGGCGCCGGCGACGGCCGGCGGCGAGCCGGTCTACTGGTCCGTCGTCGTGGCGCGGGCGGGCGAAGAGGCCGGTGCGATCGAGCAGTTCGCGGGCCGGACGCTGGCGGTCAACGAGCCCGACTCGCACTCGGGCTCGAACGTGGTGCTGGCCACGCTGGCCGAGCGCGGTGTGCCCGTCGGCGAGTTCGCCGAGGTGGTGTGGACGGGAAGTCACGCCGGATCGCTGGCCGCCGTGCGCGACGGCGACGCCGACGTGGCGGCCATCGACTCGCACCTGCATGCGGCGCTGGGCTCCGACGGGCTGGTCGTGGTCGAACAGCTCGGGCCATCGCCCTCGCAGCCGTTGGCGTCGGGGCCGGGGCTGGGGAGGGAGGAGCGCGAACGGATTCGCGCCGTGCTGACCGCGTTGGACCCGTCCGAGCCGCTCGGCCTCACCTGGGTCCCGGTCGACGACTCGGCCTACGAACCGATCCGCGCCATGCGGGCCGCGGCCGACGGGCGCGGTTCCTTCTAGCTGACCTCCAGCGGGCGCAGCTCCTGGGTGTGGTCGATGGTGTGGCGGGTCAGCGTGCCGTCGGGCTCCACCAGGTAGGCGCCCATCTGCAGCAGCGGTGGGGAGTAGGCGTGCACGGTCAGCGCGGGCTCGTCGCCGGTGTGGAGCACACGGTGGATGTCGGAAGGCTCGATCGTGAACGTCTCGCCCGGTCCGTACTCGCGGCCGCGGGGCTCGGCGCCGATCTTCAGCCGCTCGTCGCGCACACGCCCGCGGATCACGTGCACTGCGGCGGCGGACCGGGCGTGGTCGTGGAAGCCGGTGTCGGCGGTGTGGCCCCAGTGGATCAGCCAGGTGCTGAGGCGGTGGCCGCTGAACAGCTCCTGGTAGCTGCGATCGACGTCGAAGTCCAGGCAAAGGTCGTGCCAGGGCTTGTTGCCCAGCCACTCGGCCAGGTCACGCAGTTCGGGCGTGCCCAGGTCCTGGTCGCGAGCCTCGATCGACTGCCAGTCGTGCATGCATACTCCACTGAAGTAGTAGGAAACGGGTGGAGAGCGAATATAGCGAATCCCGACAGGTTTTCCGATATTGGTCCGCCGGATAGTGTCAGGACATGGACTTTTCTCCTTCAGACCGGGTCGCAGAACTGAGGGAGCGGGTCCGCTCCTTCATCGACGAGCACGTCCTTCCGGTCGAGGCCGAGGGCCTCGCCGCGCTGGACAGCGAGGTGCGTCCGGGCGTCGCCTATCCGCAGATCCTGGTCGACCTGCGCGAGCGCGCGAAGGCCGACGGGCTGTGGAACCTGTTCCTGCCCGACGAGGACCACGGCCCGGGGCTGACCAACTGGGAGTACGGGATGCTCTGCGAGGACATGGGCCGATCGCCCTACTTCGCGCCCATGGTCTTCAACTGCGGCGCTCCCGACACCGGCAACATGGAGATCCTGGCCGAGTACGGCACCGACGAGCACAAGCAGCGCTACCTGGAGCCGCTGCTGAACGAGCACACCCGCTCGTGCTTCTCGATGACCGAGCCCGAGACCGCCGGCTCCGATCCGACCGGCCTGGCCGCGCGCGCCGAGCTCGACGGCGGCGAGTGGGTGATCAACGGGCACAAGTGGTTCACCTCGGGCTACAACGGCGCCGACGTCGCGATCGCCATGGTCATCACCGATCCCGAGGCCGCGCCGCACAAGCGCGCCAGCATGATCCTGGTGCCCATCGAGACCCCGGGCTTCACCGGCGTGCGCCCCGTCCCGGTCATGGGCCACGACGAGGGCCCGGGCCACTGGGAGGTCCTGTACGAGGACGTCCGCGTGTCCGAGGACAACCTGCTGGGCCCCCGCGGCGAGGGCTTCAGCATCGCCCAGGCGCGGCTGGGCCCCGGCCGCATCCACCACTGCATGCGCGCCATCGGCTCGGCCGAGCGGGCGTTCGAGCTGATGTGCGAGCGCGCCCACCAGCGCGAGGCGTTCGGCGGCAAGCTGGCCGACAAGCAGTTCGTCCAGGACTTCGTGGCCAAGTCGCGGATGGAGATCGACGCCGCCCGCTGGATGGTCCTGCACGCCGCCTGGAAGATGGACACCGAGGGCAAGCGCGCCGCCCGCCAGGAGATCTCGATGACGAAGGTCGTGGCCGCCCAGATGCACCAGGACGTGCTGGACCGCGCGATGCAGGTGCACGGCGCGCT
>DASQLM010000081.1:0-28124 GCA_035630015.1 Thermoleophilaceae bacterium
GATGGCCCCGGCCACCTCGGCCGCCCCGCTCAGGTAGACCAGCTCCCTGTGGGCGGGCAGGTACGGCGGCATGATCGCCTCGTACATGCCGGGCCGGGCGAAGTGCAGCGAGCCGGCGATGGTGAACACCACCCCCAGCGCGCGAGCGGACGGACGGCTGGTCAGGGTCGGCATGTCGGCTGAGGGCATGAGCCGCGGCATGCTAGACCAGAGGCATGCCTTCCTCTGACAGTCCCGTCCTGCTCATCACCGGCGCCAGCAGCGGAATCGGCGCCGCCACCGCCCGTGCAGCGGCCGCCGACGGCTGGCGCGTGGTGCTGGCCGCGCGCTCGCAGGACAAGATCGACGACCTGCCGCCGAGCTGGGCGACGACGCCGCCCTGGCCGTGCGCTGCGACGTGACCGAGTGGGACGACCAGCAGGCCGCCGTGGCCGCCGCGCTCGAGCAGTTCGGCCGCCTCGACGCCTTCTTCGCCAACGCCGGCTTCGGCGCCTCGCGCGGCTTCCTCGAGGAGAGCCCCGAGCACTGGCGCTCGATGGTGGACACCAACGTCTACGGCGCCGCGCTGTCGATCCGCGCCTGCCTGGGCCACTTCAAGGAGCAGGACGCCGGCCACTTCCTGGTCACCGGCTCGGTGGCCGGCCGGGTGAAGCTGCCCGGATCCCTGTACTCGGCAACCAAGTGGGCCGTGCACGCCATGGCGGACGGCCTGCGCCAGGAGGTCTCGGAGACCAGGATCAGGAGCACGGTGATCGCGCCGGGCATGGTCGACACCCCGTTCTTCGACGAGCGCAAGACCGGCGTGCTGGAGGCCGACGACGTGGCCCGGGCCGTGCTCTACGCCCTGTCGCAGCCCGATCACGTGGACGTGAACGAGGTCGTGGTGCGGCCGAACTGAGCACCCTGGCCGGCCGCAGTTCAGGGTCTCGGCCAAGGGAGCTGCCCCGATGTGCGGCCGGGTCCACAGGCGCAGACTGCCCCCATGGACCCAATGCTCTACTTCACGTTCTTCATCGGCTGCCTCACGCTGTGCGTGGTCGGTGCCATCGCGGCCAAGCCGCCGACGCGTGCGTGCCCGGCCTGCGGGCTGATCACGCCCGTGTCGGGCCGGAGTTGCCGCCACTGCGCCTACCGCTTCACCTGATGCCGTGGCGTCGAGGGCGCCGCATAACGTGGGGGCGTGCCGGATCGCCTGATCGCCCATCTGGACATGGACGCGTTCTACGTGAACGTGGAGCTCCAGCGGCGTCCGGAGCTGAAGGGCCTGCCGGTGGTCGTGGCGGGGTCCGGGCCCCGCTCGGTGGTCACCACCGCAAGTTATGAGGCGCGGAAGTTCGGCATCTTCAGCGCCACGCCCGCGGCGCGGGCGCGCCGGCTGTGCCCGCAGGCCGTGTTCGTCACGCCCGACCTCGACTTCTACCGCGAGCGCTCGAAGGCGGTCATGGAGGCGCTCCGGGCACAGGTCGACACGGTCGAGGCCGTCAGCCTGGACGAGGCCTACCTGGACCTGACCGGTGTGGAACGACCCAACGCGGCCGGCCGCCGTATCAAGGAGGCGGTGACCCGCGCCACCGGGCTGGCGTGCTCGATCGGCATCGGCCCGAACAAGCTGGTGGCCAAGGTGGCCTCCGACGCCGACAAGCCGGACGGCTTCCTCATGCTCACCGCGGAGCAGGCGCGCGAGCGCTTCGGCTCCTCCCCTCCCCTGCTGATCCCCGGCATCGGGCCCAAGACCGCAGCCAAGCTGGAGGGACGCGGCATCACGCGGCTGGACCAGCTCGCGCGTCTGCCCGACTCGACGCTCTCCGACTGGTTCGGCACCCGCCTGGGCCCGCACCTGGCCGCGTTGGCGCGGTTCGAGGACGACCGCATCCTGGAGACCGACCGGGTGCGCAAGTCCGAGTCGCGGGAGACCACCTTCGACACCGACCTGCGCGGCCTGGCCGAGATGGAGCCGGTGCTGGCCGACCTGGCCCGCCAGCTGTGCGACGACCTGGCGCGCCACGGCCGCAGCGGCCGGACCGTGGGCATCAAGGTCCGCACCGACGACTTCCAGATCCACACCCGCGCGCGCACGCTGCCCGCGCCGGTCAGCGCCCTGGACGTGCTGTGGCCGGTCGCCCGGGATCTGCTGCGGGCGCTCGATCCGCCCCGCCCCGTGCGCCTCCTGGGGGTGCGTGTGGCCGGCATGGAGGACCCGCAGATCACCCGCCCGGGACCGGTCGCGGGCCAGCTCGAGCTCAGCGTGTAGTTCTCCCCGCGGGCGGGGAGGTACCGCGTGTGCTGGCCATCGAAGGACTGACCCGCCGCTTCGGCGACGTGGTGGCCCTGGACGACCTGGGCTTCGAGGTGCCGCGCGGGCAGCTGCACGGGTTCGTGGGCCCCAACGGGGCCGGCAAGACCACCACGATGCGGATCGTGCTGGGCGTGCTCGGGCCCGACTCCGGCAGCGTGACCTGGGACGGGCGGCCGGTCACGCCGGGCTCCCGGACCGGCTTCGGGTACATGCCGGAGGAGCGCGGGCTGTACCCGAAGATGCGCGTGGGCGACCAGCTGGCCTACATGGCCGAGCTGCACGGCCTGGAGCGCGGGCCGGCCCGGGAGGCGGCCTACGACTGGATCGAGCGCCTGGGCCTCTCCGACCGCGCCGACACTCGGGTCGAAGAGCTGTCGCTGGGCAACCAACAGCGCGTGCAGCTGGGGGCCGCGCTGGTGCACGGCCCCGACCTGCTGGTCCTGGACGAGCCGTTCTCGGGCCTGGACCCCGGCGGCGTGGACGTCCTGGCCGAGGTGCTGGCCGAGCGGGCGCGGGACGGCGCCGCGGTGGTGTTCTCCTCCCACCAGCTGGAGCTGGTAGAGCGGCTCTGCGACGCCGTGTCGATCATCAACGACGGCCGGCTGGTGGCCTCGGGCGAGGTGGCCCAGCTGCGGGCCCGGCGCGGCGGCACCCGGCTGGAGGTCGAGGTCGAGGGCGCGCCGGATTCGTGGTGGGAGGCCGTGCCCGGCGTGGGCGACTGGACCACGGACGGCGACACGGTGGTGCTGACCCTGGAGCCCGGCGCCGACGACCAGCAGGTGCTGGCCGCCGCCGCGGCCGCCGGACGCGTGCGGCGGTTCGGCTACACCAGGCCGGCGCTGGCCGAGATCTTCCGCGAGGCGGTGGCGGCGTGAGCTTCAACCGCTCGTTCCTGCTGGTGGCACGGCGCGAGATCACCCAGCGCGTGCGCGAGCGCTCGTTCCTGGTCTCCGGCGCGGTGACGCTGCTGATCGTGGTCGCCGTGGCCATCCTGCCGGCGCTGCTGGGCGGCGACGGCCCCGAGACCTACAAGGTGGGCGTCGCCGGGCCCGAGCAACGCGCGGTCGCGGCCGCCGCGGACGCCGCGGGCGGAGACCTGGACGCCAGGATCGAGCCGCGCCGGGTGCGCGACCGGGCGCAGGCCGAGCGGCTGGTCCGAGACGGCGACCTGGACGCGGCGCTGCTGGAAGGGCGCGTGGTGATCTCCGACGAGCAGTTGCCGGACACGCTCGACAGCGCGCTGCAGGTGGGTCAGCGGCAGGTCTCCACCGGCGCGACATTGCGCCGTCAGGGGCTGTCGGAGTCGGCCACGCGCCAGGTCCTGGACCCCCCTCCCCTGCGCACCGAAACGCTGTCGGGCGAGGAGGACGAGGACCAGAAGCGGTTCATCGCCCTGGCCACGGGCGTGCTGCTGTACATGCAGCTGCTGACCTACGGCCTGTGGGTGGCCACCGGCGTGGTCGAGGAGAAGTCCTCGCGGGTGGTCGAGATCCTGCTGTCGACCCTCTCCCCCCGCGCGCTCATGGCGGGCAAGATCGTGGGGCTGGGACTGCTGGGGATGGGGCAGCTGCTGCTGGTGGTCGCGGTCGGCGTCGGCCTGGCCCTGGCCACGGGATCGCTGGACGCAAACGTGGACGACGTGGGCCCCGCGCTGCTGGTGCTGCTGTGGTTCCCGCTGGGCTACGCGCTGTACGCATCGATGTACGCCGCGGCTGCCGCGCTGGTGTCGCGCCAGGAGGACCTCCAGTCGGCCACGACGCCGCTGACGATCGTGATCGTCGCGTCGTTCTTCGTCTCCTTCAGCGCGCTGGAGGACCCGGGTGGGACGCTTGCGCAGGTGGCGTCGCTGGTGCCCTTCTCCGCCCCGCTGGTCATGCCCGGGCGTATGGCCCTGGGCGACGCCGCACCCGTGGAGGTGGCGGTGGCCGTGCTGCTCATCGTGGCCACCACCATCCTCCTGGTGCGGGTGGGCGCCCGCGTCTACGCGGGCGCCATCCTGCGGACCGGCAAGCCGGTCAAGCTGCTGGAAGCGCTGAGAACTAGCGAGTAGTCAGCACGGTCCCCGTCGAGGGGAACCCCAGCTTCTGCTTCAGCGCCGCCGTCAGGTCCCACTCACGGCCGCCCACGTAGGGGCCGCGGTCGATCACGCGCGCGGCCACCGAACGGCCGCGGTAGCGGAACGTGACCTTGGTGCCGCACGGCAGCGACTTGTGGGCCACGCCCACGGTCCCGGCCGACAGCGTGCCGCCGCAGCCGAGCGCGTTGCCGTACAGGCCCGGGCCGTACCACGAGGCGTTCCCGCCGCGGTAGGCGTTCACGCGCCACGACTTGGCGGCGGCCGCCGTGGCGGTGCCGTCACCGCGGAACTTCACGCGCAGCCGGTAGCGGCCGGCGCGCGGGGTCTTCCACTTCATGCGGAACTTCCCGCCCGCACGCGTGATGCCGCGCTTGACGGTCTTCCAGCGCTTGGCGGTCCGGACCTGCAGGATCACCTTGCGGCCGGCCTTGGCCGGTGCGACCTTGCCGCGCACGCGCGCGGAGCGCCCCGCCCGCACGTGGCGGGTGGACTTGGCCTTGACCTTCGCGGCGGTGGCCACGGGCGGCTGGCCCTGGGTGGTGGGTGTGGCGGCGTCGGCCGCCCTGGTGTCCGACGCGGAGACCGCGCCGGCGGTGGTGGCGCATACGGCGAGGCCGGCCAGAGCCAGACCCCGTGCACGCGCACTGGATCGCTTGTACAACGGATGCCTTTCCCGGCGGCGCCTACGGGGTTAGCTGACGGGCTCGCGATGCCTCAGGCACCGCTACGACCACCGGGCGCCTTGCGCGCGGGAGTCGACTCGCCCCTGCCGCAATGGTGCGGCGTTGGGTTCCCCGTCCCACGTGCCTTTCGGGCAGGCGGGCTCGGCACAACCGAATCGAACAACAGTTCGCCAGGGTAGGGACGCCTGGGGGCCGTTACGTGATGGTGATCACACGGCAAGGAATGGTGCAACGGGCGCCCCGCGCGGGTAGGTTGAGGGCTCGACCACCGAAGGGGAGCAATGCCCGGAGATCGCCTGACTGGACTGGACGCGTCGTTCCTCCACCTCGAGGACGCGTCGGCGCACATGCACGTGGCCTCGGTCATGGTCTTCGAGGGCGATCCGCCCCCCTACGAGGACCTGCTGGAGTCGATCGAGGGGCGCCTGCACCTGGTCCCCCGCTACCGCCAGCGGCTGGGCTTCGTGCCGCTGGGCCAGGGCCGCCCGCGGTGGGTCGACGACCCCCATTTGAACATGCGCTACCACGTGCGCGCCACCGCCCTGCCCGCCCCGGGCAGCGAGGACCAGCTGCGCGCCCTGGCCAGCCGCGTGTTCGCCCAGCAGCTGGACCGCGACAAGCCGCTGTGGGAGATCTACCTGGTCGAGGGGCTCGAGGGCGGCCGCTTCGCGCTGCTGTCCAAGACCCACCACGCGCTGGTTGACGGCGTCTCCGGCGTGGACATCTTCAGCGTGCTGTTCGACACCTCCGCCGATCCCGCCGCTCCGCCCGACCCGGGCCGGCGCTGGCTGCCCGCCCCCGCCCCGTCCGGCGCCCAGCTGCTGGGCGAGGCGCTGCTCGAGCGGGCCACGGTGCCCAGCGAGGTCGCGCGCTCGGTCAAGGCCCTGTTCCGGGGCCCGCGCCAAGTCGTGGACGGCGCCGTGCGCGCCGCCTACGGCGTAGGCGCCATGGCCTGGGCCGGCGTGAACCCGGCGCCCCCGAGTCCCTACAACCGCCCGATCGGCCCCCACCGCCGTTTCACCTGGGTGCGTACCGAGCTGGCCGACATCAAGGCGATCAAGAACGAGCTCGGCGGCACGGTCAACGACGTGGTGCTGGCCACCGTGGCGGGCGCCCTGGGCCGCCATCTGCGCCGCCGCGGGCAGCGCACCGACGGCCTGGAGCTGAAGGCCATGGTCCCGGTCAGCGTCCGCGCCGACACCGAGCGCGGCGACCTGGGCAACAAGGTGGCGGCCATGATGGCGCCGCTGCCGGTCTGGTGCCAGGAGCCGGAGGCACGGCTGGAGATCGTCAGCGAGCAGCTGGCCGGGCTCAAGGAGGGCGGCCAGGCGCTGGGCGCCCAGGTCCTGACCGACCTCACCGGCTACGCGCCCCCCACCGTCATGGCCCAGGCCTCGCGTCTGATGGGCCGCCAGCGCATGTTCAACCTGGTGGTCACCAACGTCCCCGGGCCCCAGTTCCCCCTGTACCTGATGGGGCGCAGGGCCGTGGACCCGTTCCCGATGGTGCCGCTGGCCAAGGGCCAGGGGCTGGGCGTGGCGATCATGAGCTACGACGGCAAGATGAACTTCGGCCTGGTCGGCGACTACGACGTGATGCACGACCTGGACGACCTCGCGGGCGACCTGTACGCCTCGCTGGAGGAGCTGGCGCATGCGGCCGGCGTGGAGCTCACGACGAGCGCTCCGGCGACGGTGGGAGTAACCTAGAGGGGTGCGAGAGAAGGTCGTCGAGAGCGGGCGCACACTCGGTCTGAAGATCGATGTGCGCTACATGGAGGACTCCACAGCCACCGCCCAGGAGGCGGCCGGCGTGCTGGGCTGCCAGCAGGCCCAGATAGCCGAGTCGCTGGTGTTCGTGGCCGACGGCGATCCCGTGGTCTGCGTGGCCTCGGGCGCGCACCGTGTGGACCTCGACCTGCTGGCCGACACGCTGGACGTGGCCGAGATCCGCCAGGCCTCGCCGGACGAGGTGCGCGCGGCCACCGGCTACTGCGTGGGCGGCGTCCCCCCCTTCGGGCACGACCTGCCCGTGGTCCTGGACGAGGACCTGCTCGGCCACGAGCGGATCTGGGCCGCCGGCGGCGACGGGCACAGCCTGTTCGACGTCGATCCTCGCCGCCTCGCGGAATGCACGCACGCTCGCGTCGCCCGGGTGGCCTGACCGGCCGGCCCTAGAATCGGGCGCATGAGCCAGCGCCCCGAGCCGCTGCGCGCCGCCCTGGCGCAGGTGAACAGCACGGTCGGCGACCTGACCGGGAACGCCGAGCGCATCGCGGCGGCCATCGACGCCGCCCGCGCGGAGCAGGCCCACGTGGTGGTGTTCCCCGAACTCGCGCTGACGGGCTACCCACCGGAGGACCTGCTGCTGAAGACCCACTTCCTGGAGGCCACCGGCGACGCGCTGGAGTCGCTGGCCACGCACGCGCGCGACGTGGTGGCCATCGTCGGCTTCCCCGAGTCCGCGGGCGACACCTACAACGCCGCGGCCGTGCTGGCCGAGGGCCGCGTGGCCGGGGTGTACCGCAAGATGCACCTGCCCAACTACGGCGTCTTCGACGAGCAGCGCTACTTCCAGGCCGGGGCCACCCCGGCCACCATCGAGGTCAACGGCATCCAGCTGGGCCTGACCGTGTGCGAGGACCTCTGGATGCCCGGGCCCCCGGCCAGCACCGAGGCCCTGGCCGGAGCGCGCGTGATCGTGAACCTGTCCGCGTCGCCCTACCACGCCGGCAAGGCCATGGAGCGCGAGCGGATGCTGGTCCAGCGTGCCCGCGACTACCAGTCGGCGGTCCTGTTCTGCAACGCCGTCGGCGGCCAGGACGAGCTGGTCTTCGACGGTCAGAGCCTGGCGCTGGACCAGGAGGGCCGGGTGATCGCCCGCGCGCCCCAGTTCGAGGAGTCGCTGACGGTGTGCACGCTCGATCCGGGCACCGTGACCGGCGCCCGGCTGCGCGACACCCGCCGCCGCGCCGACGTGCGGGCCGCCCGGCGCAGCGGTGAGCTGGCCGCGGTGCAGGAGCTGGCCGACCTCGAGGTGCCCGGCGGTCCGACCGAGGTGGGCGGGCCGGTGGCCGAGATCCTGGGCCCGGAGGCCGAGGTCTACGGCGCGCTTCGCACGGGGCTGCGCGACTACGCGGACAAGAACGGCTTCGACCGGGTGGTGTTCGGCCTCTCCGGGGGCATCGACTCGGCCCTGGTGGCCATGCTCGCGGTGGACGCGCTGGGCCCGGACCGCGTGACCTGCGTGGTCATGCCCTCCACCTATTCCACCGACGCCACGCAGTCCGACGCGCGCACGATCGCGCAGAACCTGGGCACGGACCTGGTCGAGATCGCCATCGAGCCGGCCATGGAGGCCTACGAGGGCATGCTGGCCGACACGTTCGCCGGCACCGAGCCCGATCTGACCGAGGAGAATCTCCAGGCCCGCATCCGCGGCAACCTGGTGATGGCGCTGTCGAACAAGTACGGCTGGCTGGTGCTGACGACCGGCAACAAGTCCGAGCTCTCGGTGGGCTACGCGACGCTCTACGGCGACATGGCGGGCGGCTTCGCGGTGCTCAAGGACGTCTTCAAGGGCTGGGTCTACCGGCTGGTCCAGTGGCGCAACGACCAGGAGGGGCGCGAGCTGGTGCCCACCGAGGTGCTGACCCGCCCGCCCTCGGCCGAGCTGCGCCACGAGCAGCGCGACGACCAGTCGCTGCCCCCGTACGACGTGCTGGACGGCATCCTGGCCGGCTACATCGAGGAGGACCTCGACGCCGGCCACCTGGTGTCCCGCGGCTACTCGGAGGAGGACGTGGACCGGACCATCGCGATGGTCGACCGGGCCGAGTACAAGCGCCGCCAGGCCCCGCCTGGCATCCGCATCTCCACGCGCGCGTTCGGCCGCGACCGGCGGCTGCCGATCACCAGCCGCTACCGCACCCGGGTCAGCCGCCCGGAGCCGGTCTGACCGCCATCGTCACGCGCGTGGTGGCGCAGCGGCGGCCCTGGTCGTCGGTGAAGTCGACCTCCCACACCCAGCTGGTGCGGCCGCGGTGCGTGCAATGGGCCTCGGCGGTGACCGTGCCCTCGGAGACGGGCCGCATGAAGCTCGTGAAGTTGGACTGGCCCATCGCGGCGTTGCCGTCGCCGCGCACCGCCTCGTAGGTGCACCACGAGGCCAGCGACTCGGCCAGCGCCGCGTAGGCGCCGCCGTGGACGATGCCGAAGGGCTGGCGCACCCGGTCCTCGACGGCGAAGCGGGCGCGGCCCCGCTCGGCGCCGTACTCGAGGATCTCGAAACCCAGCGTGCCCTCCATGCTGTGGTCGGTCGTGAGCTGGGTGTCTGGCGTGTCGGTCACGCAGGCAAGATACATTCCGCCGTCATGGCCACCTTCGACCAGCTCTCTGCCGAGCAGAGGGCGATAATCGAGCTCGTTCTCAAGCAGAACCAGGAGTACGAGCAGCTCGGGACCATGCTCGGCCTGCCCACCAGCAGGGTGCGCGAGCTGGCCCGGGAGGCACTCGTGCGCCTCTCCCCCGTCTCCGCCGCCGCGGTCGACGACGACTGGCGCGGGCAGCTGGCCGACTACCTGCTGAACCAGCAGACCGGTCCCGAGGCCACCGCCACCAAGGGCCACCTGCGCCGCTCCGAGGCCGCTCGCGGCTGGGCCCGCTCGGTGCTGGACTCCCTCGAGCAGTTCTACGACTCCGCGAACATCCCCACGATCCCCGAGGGCGAGCCGGCCGCGGCCCCCCGCCGCGAGCGCAAGCCCAAGGCCGAGCGCAAGCCCAGGCAGAAGAAGGACAAGGCCGCGGGCGCCGGCCGCCTGGCCTCGCTGGACGCGATCCAGCGCCGCCGCCTGATGGGCGGGGGCGCGCTGGCGCTGGTGCTGCTGTTCGCCGTGCTCGTCTGGCCCGTCGGCGCCCTGACCGGCGGCGGCGACGACGACAAGCCGGCGCCCAAGAAGGCCGCCAAGGGCGACGCCAAGATCATCGGCCAGCTCGTGCTGCGGCCGGTGGGCAACACGAACTCCAAGGACGCCGGCGTGGCCGTGGTGGCCGAGCGCGGCGGCCAGCGCCAGCTGATCGTGCAGGCGCAGCTGACGCCCAGTAAGAACCGCCAGGCCTACGAGGTGTGGCTGTACAACTCGCAGAACGACGCCCGCTCGCTCGGCGCCCAGGTGACCGATCAGAACGGCACCTTCCAGGGCGCCGGCCCGCTGCCGGCGAACTTCGAGCGCTTCAAGTTCATCGACGTCTCCGTCGAGAGCGTGGACCAGAACCGCAAGCACTCGGGCAACTCGGTGCTCCGCGGCCAGCTCGACCAGCTGCAGGCGCCGCCGGCCAACACCCAGAACGGCCAGCAGGGCCAGACCGCGCCGCAGGGCACCACGCCCGCGCCGCAGGGCACCACGCCCGGCCAGTAGCGCCCACAGGGCGCCTCAGGCGTCCGGCAGCAGCTTCCCGGGGTTCATGATGGCCTGGGGGTCCAGACGCGTCTTGAGCGCCCTGAGCGCCTCCAGGCCCAGCGGGCCGACCTCGGTGGGCATCCACGGCGCGTGGTCGCGGCCGACGGCGTGGTGGTGGGTGATCGTGGCCCCCGCCGCCTCGATGGCGTCCCCGGCGGCGGTCTTGGCGGCGCGCCACTGGTCCAGCTCGGCGCCGCGCTCCTGCGGGGCGATGAAGGTGAAGTACAGGGACGCGCCGCTGGAGTAGAGGTGCGAGACGTGGCACATGACCAGCCCCGGCGTGCCGCGGTCCGCCAGCGCCTGGCCGATGGCCGCGCCGACCGCATCGTGCGTGGCACCCAGGGCCGACCACGAGCACGCCGTCTCGAGCGTGTCGACCATGACCCCTCGGTCCATCAGCTCGTCGCGCAGGTAGGGGGCGGCGAAGCGGCCGTGCCTCCAGGCCTGGCCCCAGCGCTCGCCCAGGAACACCCCGCCGGCGGCACGCAGCATCTCGGCGAACCGGCCGCGGCGGCGGATCACGTCGTCGTCGGAGCCCTCGAAGCCGGCGATCAGCAGGCAGCCCTCCTCCTGGCCGCGCAGGCGCAGGTAGGCCCGGCCCAGCCGCTCGGCCCGGCCGCCGCTGGAGCCCATCGCGGCGGTCAGCTGCGTCTCGGCCTCGTCCGACAGCCGGCAGACGTCGGGGTGGGCCCCGGCCTGCTCCAGCCGGCGCATGGCCTCGGCACCCTGCGCGAAGGTGCCCACCGACCACGCCTCGTAGCGGCGCGCCCGGGGCGCGTCGCGCACGTGCAGGGTGGCGGCGGTGATCACGCCGAGCACGCCCTCGGAGCCCACCACCAGCTCGCGCAGTGACGGGCCGGCGGCGGAGGCGGGCACGTCGCGCGTGTCCAGCACCCCGGCGGGGGTCTGGCAGCGCACCGCCTGGACCAGCTCGTCGATCCGCCCCACGCCGGTGGAGGCCTGGCCGGCCGAGCGTGTGGCCACCCAGCCGCCGACGGTGGAGTACTCGAACGACTGCGGGTAGTGGCCCAGGGTCAGCCCGGCGTTGCCCAGCCGCCGCTCCAGCTCGGGGCCCATCAGGCCCGGCTCCACGCGTGCGGTCAGCGACTTGGGGTCCAGGTCCAGGACGCGGTCCATGCGCGTCAGGTCCAGCGCGATCGCGGCGTGGTGGGCGCCGCGCACCGCGTCCACCCCGCCGACCACGCTGGTGCCGCCGCCGAAGGGCACCACCGCCACCCCGGACTGCGCGCAGGCGGCCAGCACGGCGGCCACCTGGGCCTCGTCCGCGGGGCGAACCACCGCGTCGGGCGCGTGATCCAGTGCGCCCGATCGCAGGCGAACGAGATCCGGATAGCTGCGCCCGGCGGCGCAGCGCAGCCGCGCCGCGTGGTCGTCCAGCACGTGCTCGGCGCCGACCGCCTTGTCCAGCGCCGTGCGGGCGGGCGCGTCGAGCGCCGGGGCGGGCAGCGCCACGGACTCCGGGCCCCCGCGCTCGGCGGGCGGCGCGCTCGGCTCCACGCCCAGCATCGCCCCCACCAGCTCCTGGGCGCGCGCGGACAGCGGCGACGCGTCGTGGTCCTCGCCCCAGCCCCACCAGCGCATCAGCCGCTCCTCCAGTCGCGGGCCAGCTTCTCCAGCCCGTCCAGCGCGCCGGTCAGCTGCCGGGCGGTGGCCCGGCGGATCTGCATGCCGCCGAAGCGCGAGAAGCCGCGCGGCTTGAGCCGGGCGGTCAGGGTCACGCGCGTGCCCTCGTCCACGGGCTCCAGCGACATCTCGGTGGTCGACTCCGAGAGGATCCGCTCGAACGGGGACTCCTCGACCTCGTGCCGCCAATGGCGCCGGCGCGGGTGTTCGGAGTCCAGCAGCGTGTAGTCGGCCCGCAGCCACTTCCCCTTGCCCGAAGTCAGGACGGCGGTCCAGGCATCACGGGTGGCGTCCTCGACCCGCTCCACCCCCGGCCACCAGCGCGGCAGGTGCTCGGGGTCGGCCACCTCGGTCCATATGCGCTCCGGCGCGGCGGGGATCGTCCGGGAGCGGCTCACGACGGGCACGCCGGGACTCTATTCAGAGTCGAAGGCCACCAGGCTCTCGACCCCGCGGCCCTCCAGCCGGCCGCGCCCGCCAAGGAAGGCCAGCTCGATCAGGAACGAGCAGCCGGCGACCTCCGCCCCGGCCCGCTCCACGAGCTCGCACAGCGCCCCGGCGGTGCCCCCGGTGGCCAGGAGATCGTCGTGCACCAGCACCCGGGCGCCGTCCGGGAATGCGTCGGCGTGCACCTCCAGGACGTCGGTGCCGTACTCCAGCTCGTACTCCACCGCCACCGTCTGGCGCGGGAGCTTGCCGGGCTTGCGGCCGAGCACGAAGCCCAGCCCCGCCGCCGAGGCGGCCGCGCCGCCCAGCACGAAGCCGCGCGCCTCCGCCGAGACGATGTGCGTGGCGCGGGCGTCGGTGGCGTGGCCCACGACGGACTCCACGGCCGCCCGCAGGCCCTCGGGGTCCGCGAACACCGGGGTCACGTCCTTGAACACGATTCCCGGCTTGGGGAAGTCCGGGATGTCGCGGATCAGCGCCGCGACGATGTCGGCGCTCACTTCGCGATCTTGCGCAGGTCGCGGATCAGCAGCAGGTGCTTGAGGTAGGACGCGGTGGCCGCAAGGTTCTCCAGGGCCAGGACCGCCTCCTTGCGCCGTTCCACGTTGCGTGAGCGCAGCGCCGGGGCCAGGATCTGCTCCAGCAGCGCCGCCTCGCGGTCGGCCGAGGTGCGGAACACGCGCAGGTTCCGGCCCCCCACCCCGAACCGCTTCAGCTCGGTCACGGCGCGCACGATCTCGCGCTCGGTGTCGTCGTAGAGCGTCTCGCCGTCGCGCTTCTCGGCCTTGATCACGCCGTAGTCCTCCAGCTCCTTGACCAGCGCGGCGTCGGCGCCGGTCTCCTCCAGCACCTCCTCCAGGCGGAACAGCGAGCCGCCCGAGCGCATGGCAACCGTCGCCCGCCGCATGCCGCGCGGGTCGGGGGTGCCCTGGCCGTTGTCGGGGCTCTCGTCCTCGACGCGGCCCGAGGCCAGCTCCTGGCGGATCACCCGCAGCGGCAGGAACTCGTCGCGCTGCAGGCGGAGGATGGTGCGCAGCCTGGTCACGTC
The DNA here is from genome assembly GCA_035630015.1 of Thermoleophilaceae bacterium. Lineage (GTDB taxonomy): Bacteria > Actinomycetota > Thermoleophilia > Solirubrobacterales > Thermoleophilaceae > JAAYBF01. Next base: position 13,654 of record DASQLM010000081.1, read on the forward strand.
GGTGGGCGCGAACAGCCGGTAGCCGCCCTGCGTACGGCGCGGCGAGATCAGCTTCTGGTCCTCCAGGTAGCGGATCTTGGAGATCGAGATGTCCGGGAACTCGCGCTCCAGTGCCTTGCAGACGGCGCCGATGGTCAGCGCCTTGCCCGCCGGCGGCTGGTCGACGTCGGGCGGGCTGCTCATCGCTCGAGGAACGTCAGCTTGTACTTGCCCACCTGAAGCTCGTCGCCGTCGGACAGACGGTGCGACTCGATCCGGTGGCGGTTCACGTAGGTGCCGTTCAGCGAGCCCAGGTCGTCGACGTACAGGCCGTCGCGGCGGCGCACCACGAGGGCGTGGTTGCGCGACACCGTCACGTCGTCGAGGAAGACCTCGGCGTCGGGGCTGCGGCCGATGGTCATGCGCTCTCCGTCGAGCGCGAACACCTCACCCGCGCGCCCGCCGCCGGCGCGGATGGCCAGCGTGGCGCCCTCGCCCTCGGGCTCGATCGGCTCGGCGTCCACCGGCTTGAGTTCTCCGCTCTCGTCCAGCTGGTACGCCGCGGTGGTGTCCCCCTCGGCCTCGCCAGCCCCCTCGGCCAGGAACGCGCCGCACTTCTGGCAGTAGTTGGCGCCCTCCGCGTTGACGAAGCCGCATTCGGGGCAGTGCATACGGGCTAGTTCCCGCCGCCACCCTCAGGGCTGCTCTTGCCCGACAGGATGTCGGTCAGCTGCTGGACGTCCGCGCCGGAGAGCGACGACTCGCCGTCCTCGTGCTTCTTTCGCAGGCGGTTGACCAGCTCGGCCCGGAGGATGTCGATCTTCCCGTGCAGGATCCGGCGCTGGTACGACACCTCCTGCTCCTCTTCGGTCAGCTGTTGGATCAGCTGCTTGAGCTCGTCGTCGGAGAGGGCCCCGAGATCAGGGAAGGTGTCCATCCGGCGAGTATAGACCCAGGCGTCAAGTGGAGCTTGAGGCTTTGGCGAATCGCAAGCCCTGTTGCACGTACAGCCCGGTCGCCCACAGGGTCAGCACCAGCCCCAGGTACAGCGACGCCTCGGCCACGGGCGTGGCCACCGCCAGCGTCAGGAAGATGGCGAACATGATCGGCCACACCGCCCACCGCCCGACCATGTTGACCTCAAGGTCCATGCCCTTGCGCAGGCCGACCTGGGTCAGGATCAGCATGAACAGCTCGCGCGCGGCCAGCACGGCCAGCGCCCAGCGCGGCAGCAGCTCGAAGTTCCAGCAGACGATGGCGCCGGCCAGCACCAGCGCGCGGTCGGTGAGCGGGTCCAGCAGCGCGCCCAGACGGCTGTACTGCCCCGTCAGGCGCGCGGCCAGGCCGTCCAGCTGGTCGCCCCAGGCGATGCCGAAGTACAGGAGCGCCGTCTCGGCGCTGCGGCCGTCGTCGGTGTTCAGGGCGATCACCACGAACACGGGCAGCAGTGCCAGCCGCACGTAGGAGATCAGGTTGGGGATCGTCCACGGGCGCAGCGGCTGGCCCTTGCGCGTCTCCGGCGGCGGACCGTCCGAGCGGTCCATCCCGGACAGCTTCTTAAAGCCGCCTACGGCAGGGCGCGCCACAGCTCCACCGCCGCCTGCGCCGCCCCCTCCAGGGGCAGCGAGCGCTTGTCCTGGCCGCGCCGGACCTGGGCCTCGACCTCGCCGTTCTCCAGCCCCTTGCGCCCCACCGTCAGGCGCAGCGGGCAGCCCAGCAGCTCGGCGTCGGCGAACTTCTCCCCCGGGCTGGCGTCGCGGTCGTCGTAGATCACGTCCATTCCTTCGCGCGTGAGCTCCTCGTAGATCTCATCGGCCACGCGGCGGGCGTCCTCGCCCTCCTTGCCCAGGGTCACCAGGTGGATGTCGAACGGTGCCAGCGAGCGCGGCCACGAGATGCCGCGGTCGTCGGCGAACTGTTCCACGGCGGCGGCCACGATCCGGGCCGGCCCGATGCCGTAGGAGCCCATCCAGATCAGCTGCTCCTTGCCGTCCTCGTCCAGGTACGTGGCGCCCAGCGGCTCGGAGTAGCGCGTGCCCAGCTTGAAGATGTTGCCAACCTCGATGGCCGGCTCGATGCGGATCTCGGAGCCCTCGGGGCCCGTGTCGCCGGCCTCGACCGTGCGCACGTCGGCGAAGTCGCAGTCGAAGTCGCGGCCCACCTCCACCCCGCGCAGGTGCGCGTCGGGCTCGTTGGCCCCGCACACCATGCCGGCCGTCCCGCGCAGGGCCTCGTCGGCCAGGATGGGCGCCTTGGCCCCCACGGGCCCGATGAACCCCGGCGGAGCGCCGAACACGTCGCCGACCTCCTCCGCGGTGGCGGGCCGGGCGGGCCTGCCCAGCGCGTTGGCCAGCTTGATCTCGTTCAGGCGGTGGTCGCCGCGGACCACCACCAGCAGCGGCTCGGAGTCATCGCCGACCAGCACGGGGAGCGCCTTGATCAGGGCGCCGGCGGGCACCTCGAGCGCGGCGCACACCTGCTCGACGGTCTTCGCCCCCGGAGTGTCGACCCGGTCGGGCTCCTCGAGCGGCCCGGGCAGGCCCTCGACGGGCCTCGGCGTGGCGGTGGCGATCTCCACGTTCGCGGCGTAGCCGGCATCCGAGAGCGCCACGTCGTTCTCGCCGGCGGCGCAGGGCGCCATGTACTCGTGCGCCCCGATGCCGCCCATCGCCCCCACGTCGGACTCCACCCGGTACCACTCGAGGCCGGCGCGGTCGAAGATCCGGTCGTAGGCACCGGCCTGGAGGTCGTAGGCGGCGGCGAGCCCCTCCTGGTCGCGGTCGAACGAGTAGGCGTCCTTCATGATGAACTCGCGTGTGCGCAGGACCCCCGCGCGCGGCCGCGGCTCGTCCCGCTCCTTGGTCTGGATGTGGTACGCCATCAGGGGCAGGTCGCGGTAGGAGCGGATGGCGCGGGCCATGTGGAACGTGATGGCCTCCTCGTGGGTCATCGCCAGCACCAGCTCGGCGCCGCGGCGGTCCTGGAGCTTGAACAGCTCGTCGATCCCGTACCGGCCGCTCTTCTGCCACAGCTCGGCCGGGGCGATCACCGGCATCAGCATCTCCAGGCAGCCGATGGCGTCCATCTCCTCGCGGATGATCCGCTCGGCCTTGCGGTGGGCCCGCAGCCCCGCGGGCATCCAGGTCCACATGCCCGCCCCCAGCTGGCGCACCAGGCCCGCGCGCACCATCAGCTTGTGCGAGGTGGCCTCGGCGTCGGCCGGGGCCTCCTTCTCCGTGGGCAGCAGGTAGCGGGTCAGGCGGGTCATTGGCCGCGCAGTCTATGACCCGCGCCGCTGCTTCAGATGCCGCGGGGGCTGCCGATAGGTATCCAGACTGCCGTGATCGCCACGTCCCCACAAATGCGCACGTTCCTGCGTGCCGCCGGCGCACTGCTGTGCGTGACCTGGCTGGCCTACGCCGTCCATGCCCTCCTCGCGGCCGGCCAGCACGCGAACGCGAACACCTTCGCCTACGACGGCATGCTGCTGGCCGCGGCGTGTGTCTGCCTGCTGCGCGCCGTCCTTATTGAACGCGAACGGCGCGTATGGGCGGCGGTGGGCGTCGGGCTCCTGTCTTGGACCGCGGGTGAGATCTACTACTCCGTGGTAGTGGCCTCGGGGGACGAGGTGCCCATCCCCTCCCCTGCCGACGTGGGCTACCTGGGCCTCTACCCCGCCTGCTACCTGGCCATCGCCTGGCTGCTGCGCGAGCGCCTGGGGTCCTTTCCGCGCAGCCTCTGGCTGGATGGCGCCATCGTGGCCTCCGCGGCCAGCGCCGTGGCCATAGCCCTGACCTTCGACCCGATCGTCGAGGCCAGCGTGGACGGCGACGCGCTTGCGGTGGCCACCAACCTGGCCTATCCGATCGCCGACCTGGCCCTGCTGAGCCTGGTGCTCACCGCCTTCGCCTTCACCGGGTGGCGCCCGGGCCGCTCCTGGGTCCTGCTGGGCTCGGGCCTGGCCACCCTGGCCGTCTCCGACGTGGGCTACCTGTTCCAGTCCGCCGGCGACACCTACGTGGAGGGCGGCATCGTGGACGCCGGCTGGCCCCTCTGCGCCCTGCTGGTGTGCGCCGCCGCCTGGACCGAGCCCGCCCCCCACCGCGCGGTGCGTATGACCGGCCTCCGCATGGCCGCCGTGCCCACGGTGGCCGCTCTGGTGGCGGTCGCGCTGCTGGGCTACGACCACTTCGAGCGCATCTCCACGCCCGCAGCACTGCTGTCCACATTCACCCTGGCCGCCGTTGTGGGCCGGATGACCCTGACCTTCCGCGCCAACCAGCGTCTGCTGGAGGGGGCCCGCGACGAAGCGCTGACCGACGCGCTGACCGGGCTAGGCAACCGCCGACGCTTGATGCAGGATCTCGACCGCGTGACCTCCGAGCACCCGGGCGCGTCCGGCGTGGGACTGCTCGTGATGCTCGACCTCGACGGCTTCAAGGCCTACAACGACGCCTTCGGCCACCCGGCCGGCGACTCGTTGCTGGCCCGCCTGGGCCACCGGATGGCGGCGGCGGCGATGCCGCTGGGCACTGCGTACCGCCTGGGCGGCGACGAGTTCTGCGTGCTGGCCCGATGCCGGTTCGACCAAGCCGACCACGTGGTGGCCGCGGCCCGGGCGGCGCTCTCCTCACACGGCGAGGGCTTCAACGTCACGGCCTCCAGCGGCACCGTGGTGATTCCCGCCGACGCCGCCACTCCAACCGATGCGCTCCAGCTGGCCGACCACCGGATGTACGCCAACAAGGGCCGCGGACGCGTGTCCGCCGGCAGCCAGTCCCGCGACGTGCTGGTCAGTGCCCTGCGCGAACGTCAGCCCGACCTTCACATGCACGCGGCGGACGTCGCCCAGCTGGCCGTGGACGTAGCCGCCGAGCTGGGCATGGACGCCGAGCACCGGGACGAGGTGGCGCGCGCCGCCGAGCTGCACGACACGGGCAAGGTGGCCATCCCCGACGCCATCCTAGACAAGCCCGGTCCGCTGGACGACGACGAGTGGGAGTTCATGCGCCGGCACACCATCATCGGCGAGCGGATCCTGTCCTCCGCGCCCGCGTTGATACCGGTGGCCAAGCTCGTGCGCTCCAGCCACGAGCGCTGGGACGGCGAGGGCTACCCCGACGGCCTGACCGGCGAGGAGATCCCGCTGGGGGCCCGCGTGGTCACCGTCTGCGACGCCTACGACGCCATGATCGCCGACCGGCCCTACCGGGCCCCGAAGACCTCGGAAGAGGCGATGGAGGAGCTGCGGCGCTGCGCCGGCAGCCAGTTCGACCCAGCGGTGGTCGCGGCGTTCGAGACGGTCCTGGACCGCATGCCGGTCAAGGGCTGACGGGCACCCGGACGCTCAGGCGCGGGTGAAGCGCCGGCCGGCGGTCGGCGAGGCGTCCTCGTCCAGGCGCTCGCGCGGCTTGACCTGCTTGCGGTTGGCGCCGCTGGATGGGGCCATCGGCAGCTCGGTGCCGGTGTTCATGGCCTCGGCCGAGGCGGCCTTGGCCTCGAGAGCGGCAAGGCGCTCGGGCGTCAGCTCGCCGGCGTTCTCCTCCTCGATCCGCTCCAGCCACTCGGCGCCCTCGGCGGCCTTCTCCTCCTCGAACGTGACCTTGCCGACGTCGATCGACTTGTCGATCTCGTTGAACAGCTCGTTCACCAGGTCGTCCTGCTTGACCTTCCGCAACGGCTTGCCGTGGGCGAAGATCAGGCCCTCGTTCTTGGCGCCGGTGATGCCGAAGTCCGCGTGGGCGGCCTCTCCGAGCCCGTTCACCGCGCAGCCCAGCACGGCCACCTCGATCGGGTCCTCGTACTGCGTCAGGCGCTCCTCGATCTCCTGGACCACGCTGTCCATGTCGAACTGCAGCCGGCCGCACGTCGGGCAGGCGATCAGCACCGGGCCCTTCTCGCGCAGCTTCAGCGCCTTCAGGATCTCCCAGCCGACCTTGACCTCCTCCTCCGCGTGGAAGGTGGAGAGGGAGATGCGGATGGTGTCGCCGATGTCGTCGGCCAGCAGCGTGCCCAGGCCCACGGAGGACTTCAGCGAGCCCGTCCACTTGGTGCCGGCCTCGGTGATGCCCAGGTGCAGCGGATAGTCGATCTTCTGGCTGAGCAGCCGGTTGGAGGCGATCGTGTTGGGCACCGAGGTGGACTTGATCGAGACCTTGAAGTTCTCGAACTCCAGCCGCTCCATCAGCTCGACGAACTCGACGGCGGCCTCCACCAGGGCTTCGACGGAGTTCTCGCGCTCCAGCTCATGGAGGTGCTTGGGCAGCGATCCCGAGTTGACGCCGATGCGCATGGGCACGCCGGCGGCCTTGGCGCGGTCGGCCACCTCGGCCACCTTCTCGGGCCCGCCGATGTTGCCGGGGTTCAGGCGCACGCAGTGCGCGCCCGCGTCGATGGCCTTCAGCGCCAGCGTGTGGTTGAAGTGGATGTCGGCGATGATCGGGATCGGGCTGACCTTGACCAGCCGCCCCAGCGCCTCGACGTCCTTCTCCCGCGGCACCGCGCAGCGGACCAGGTCCGCGCCGGCGTCGGCGATCGCGTTGATCTGCTTCAGCGTCGCGTCGTAGTCGGCCGTCTCGGTCTTGGTCATCGACTGGACGGCGACCGGGGCGCCGCCGCCGATCTTCACGCCGCCGACGTCTATCTGTCGTTTGGAGGCCATTCCCCCCGAAGGTTAGCCCGGGCCGACGTCCCGCCCGCCCCTGATCACCCGGTCGGGGTCCAACTCGGCCTTGATCCGGCGCAGCTCGGCCTGGGCGTCCTCGCCGAAGGCCGTCGATCCGTCGCTGGGCACCTCGGTGAAGTTGAGGTAGGTGCCCCCGGTGCTGAATGGCTCCAGCCCGTCGTAGAGCTTGTCCAGGTGGCCGGTGATGGCCTCGGGCGTGTTGGGGCCCATCGGGACCCCCACGGCCGCGATGGCGAATTCCCCCTCCAGCGAGCCCAGCACCCCGGCGCCCTCCGGCGCCTCGGCCAGCGCGCCGCCCAGGTGGCGCAGGTCCACCGTCAGAAGCGGGCTGCCCGAGCCGGCCCCGCACAGGGCGACCAGCGCGTCGATGGCCTCGTCGGACAGGTCGGCGATCACGATGCTGCGGCCGCCGATGCCCGGCACGGGGTTCTCCGGGTCGCCGTTGATGCGGCACAGGGCGGCCGGCGGCACCGCCCCGAACATGTCCATGACGGGCTCGGCGAGCTCCCGCATCGGCGCGAACAGCTGCTCGCCCTCGGCGGGGTCGCCCGCGTGCGCGCCGGTGACCACCACCATCGGCCGGCCGCGGATGGGCTCGGGCACGTCCGGGATCGGCGGCGGGGTCAGGAAGCGCACGCTGGACGTGAGCTCCGCCGGAGCCTGGCGGGCCCAGTCGCGGTAGGCGCGGAACACCGCCGGAGCGTGCTCGACGTCGTACATCACCCCGCCGGCGAACAGCTCGCCGAGCGGGACCAGGTTCACGTCCAGGGCAATGACGATGCCGAACGAGCCGCCGCCGCCGCGCACGGCCCAGAACAGGTCCGGCTGCTCGCCGGCGTCGGCGCGCACCAGCTCGCCGTCGGCCGTGACGATCTCGACCGACCGGACGGCGTTGGAGGCGAACCCGTAGAGCCGGCCCAGCCATCCCAGCCCGCCGCCGAGCGTGTAGCCCACCACGCCAACGTCGGCCGAGGAGCCGCCCAGCGGGGCCAGGCCGTGCTCGCCCGCCTGGGCCGACAGGTCGCCGGCCAGGACGCCCGCCTCTACCCGCGCGGTGCGGTTCCCGGCGTCGATCTCCAGCCCCGTCATCTCGTTCGTCTTGATCAGGATCGTGTCGGCCAGCGTGTCGTGGCTGGATGCGGCGTGGCCACTGCCCTGCGCGGTCACGCGCACGCCGGCCCCGGCCGCGAACCGGACGGTGGCGGCCACGTCGTCGGCGCCGGTGGCGAACACCACGGCCACCGGTCGCTGGTCCACCGCGAGGTTCCAGGCCTGGCGGGCCTCGTCCCAGTCCCGGTCCTCGGGGCCGGAGACCTTTCCGCTGACCTGGGAGCGCAGCGGTTCGAGGTCGGGGCTGGCGGTTGCGGCGTCGGTCATCGTCGGAGTCCTCCGGGTGCTTGCGGACGGGTCAGCGGGCGCCAGCGTCGCGCAGGAGGCGCGTCATGTCCAGTTCGCGCGCGATCGCCAGCGCCTGCTCGCGCTGCTCGGCCGCGCGCTCCTCGTCGCCGCGCCGGCGCAGGACCTCCGAGCGCCCGAACAGCGAGTGCGCCTCGTACGGGCGGGCGCGCATCGCGCGGCTCTTCTCCAGCGCCAGGTCGAAGTCGCGCTCCGCGGCGTCCAGTTCGCCGCGGATCAGGTTCACCAGCCCCAGGCAGTAGGCCACCGGGCCCAGCGTGGCGGGCGCCGGCCCCAGCACCACCCAGTACTCCGCCAGCGGGCGCAGCAGCGGCTCCACCTGCGCGGCCAGCTCGGCGTCGTCCAGCTCGCCGGCGATGTGGCTGACGATGGCCAGCGCCGCGTCGAAGTTGGCGTCGGGCGGCAGCACCGCGAAGTCGTCGCGGCGGATCTCCTCGAGCTGGGCGTAGGCCATGTCCAGCCGCCCGGCCTGCACGTGGGCCCAGACCACGGGGGTTCGCCATCCGGGCAGCGCCGCGATCTCACGCGCGAGCCGGCCGAAGTGCTCGGAGATCTCGTCCATGCGCAGCTGCTCGTTGCGCATCGCGATCATCTCCACGCCGAAGAACTGCAGCGCGTCCACCGCGGTGGACCGCTCGCCGGCGCTGAGCACGTCCTGGGCCGCCTGCTCGGCCTCGTCCCAGCGCCCCTCCAGCAGCGCCCGCATCGACCGGAACGCGGCGGCGTGCACCAGCAGCTCGGGCTGCTGCAACCGCTCGGCCAGCTCGGCGTGCCGGGCCACGGCGTCGTCGGCCTCGTCCAGGCGGCACAGCTCCAGCAGCACGATCACGCGCCAGGCCTGGGCGCCGGCCTGGGCCTCGAGGTCGCCCAGCCGCGCGGTCACCTCGGCCAGCTCCTCGGCCAGCTCGGCCCGCTCGGCGGCCCGGCCGGGGCGCCAGTAGGCGTACTGGGCGGCGGCCAGCGCGGTGGCCAGCGCCTGGTCGTCCTCCAGCCGCCGGGCCATGGCGATGGCCTCCCGGGCCGGCGGGCCGGCGGCTTCCTCCGACCCGGGCGAGTAGTACAGGACGCCGCTCAGGCGGGCCAGCACCTGCGCCCGTAGCCGCGAGTCGTCGCCGGGCAGCAGCTCCAGCGCCTCACGGAGCAGTGCCACGCTGGCGGGGTCCTCGAGCCCGTAGCGCTCCCACGAGCCGCCCGAGTGGCCGAGCGCCGCCTCGGCCAGCAGCTGCGAGGCGCCGGCGGCACGGGCGGCCTCGGCGGCCAGGGCGTGCGTGTCGCGGGCCGAGTCCCACTGGCCGGCGCGCATGCGCGCGGCGGCCAGGAGCAGCAGCAGGCGGGCCCGTTCCATCTCGTCCACGGGCTCGTCGGCCTCGCGGGCCGCCACCGCGCCGGCCAGCAGGTCCGCTGCCTCCTCGTGCGCCAGCCGCCCGGTGGCCTGCCTGGCCGCCTGCTCGGCGTACGTTGCGGCGCGGTCCACCTCGTCGGGGCCGGCGGCCGCGAAGTGCCGGGCCAGGTCGTCCAGGTGGCCGTCCAGGCGGCCGCGGTAGCGGCTCTCGATGGCCTCGCCGATGCGCCGGTGCAGCCGCCCGCGGCGGGTGGCCGTGAGCTGCTCCTCCAGCGCGGTGCGAAGCAGCGCGTGCACGAACGAGTAGCGGCCCGGGGTGCTCTGGACCTCGACCAGGATGCCCGCGCGCACCGCAGCGTCCAGCAGGTCCAGCAACTCGTCCTCGGGCAGGTCGACCACGTGCTCGACCACCCCGAGCTCGAAGTCGCGGCCGGTCAGCGCGGCCACGCGCAGCACCCGGCCCGCCTCGTCGGGCAGGCGGTCGATCCGGCGGGCGATCACGTCCCGGAGCCCCGCGGACAGTCCGAAGCCCCCGTCGGGGCGGCTCTGGCCCTCCTCCTCGATGTGGTGCAGCAGCTGCTTGACGAAGAACGGGTTGCCGTGTGTCTCCTGGCCGATGGCCCGGACGGTGTCCGGCGCCACGTCGTCGGTGTGCGCCCCCACCAGCTCGGCGATCTCCTGCGGGTCCAGCCCCGTCAGGCCGATCCGGTTCAGCGGCGCGTCGCGCTCGAGGTCGGCCAGCACCTCCTGGAGCGGATGGCGCTCGGTCAGCTCGGTGTCGCGGTAGGTGCCCAGCATCAGCACCCGTCCCAGCCCGCGTGCCCGCACCATCTGGCGGCCCAGCAGCAGCGACGAGCGGTCGGCCCAGTGCAGGTCATCGATGATCACCACCAGCGGGGAGCGCCGGGCCAGGCGCGCGAGCAGCGCCTCCACGGCCAGGAACAGGCGCAGCCGCTCGCTCTCGGGGTCGGCCCGGGGCGGGTCCTCCAGCCCGGGCAGGCGTGAGCGCAGCTCGGGCAACAACCGGGCCAGGTCGCCCGCCTCGGCGCCCAGCAGCTCACCCAGCTCGGCGTCGTCCACGCGTGCCAGATGGCCGCCCAGCATCTCGATCCAGGGGCCGAACGGGAAGAGCTCCTCCTCATCGCAGCGGCCGTAGAGCACGGTGAACCCCTCGGCGTCGGCGGCCAGCTGGGCCAGCAGCCGGGTCTTGCCGATGCCGCCCTCCCCGGTCAGCAGCATCAGGCTGGCCTCGCCGCCACGGGCGCCCTCCAGCGCCTCGTGGAGGCGGTCGAGCTGCTCCTGGCGGCCCACCCACGGCGTGGCCGCCGCCTGCGCCAGCCGGTCAGGCAGCCCGGCGGGCGGCGCCACCGCGGGGGCGGCAACCGCGGGGCCCGGCGTCGCGGGGGGCTCCCCCGTCCCCAGCATCTGCTCGTGCGCGGCCAGCAGCGCCGGCCCGGGTGTGGTGCCCAGCTCGTCCCGCAGCACCACGCGGATGTCCTCGTAGGCCCGCAGCGCCTCGGCGTCGTTGCCCGCAGCCCGCAGCGCGGCGATCAGCGCCACGCGCGCGCTCTCGCGGAAGGGAGCGGCCTCCACCGCCATGCGGGCGGCCTCCTCGGCGGCGGCCAGGTCACCCCCGCCCAGCTGCACCCCGCTGGTGGCAACCGCCTCCAGCGCCTCCACCCGCAGCTCGCCCAGCTCGGCGCGGCGCTCATCGATCCACTCCGCCTCCAGCCCGGGCAGCAGTCCGCCGTCGGCGATCTCGACCGCGGCGCGGCCCGCCTCCCAGGCCGCCTGCCAGTCCGAGGCCGCCGACGCGGCCCGGCACGCGTCCAGATGGCCCCAGGCGGCCTCCCAGTCCACCCAGGTGTCGGCGGGCAGTTCCAGCGACAGGTGCTCGCGGCCCTGCAGGCGGCCCTCGCCGAGCGCCTTGCGCAGACGCGACAGCGGCGGCGCCAGCAGGGAGTCCCCGCTGGGAGGGGGCCCATCCTCGGGCCACAGCACGTCCAGGAGCTCGTCGCGGCGCACGGGCCTGTCGCGGGAGAGCACCAGATAGGCGAAAAGCAGCCGCCCCTGGCGCCCGGGCAGGGCGTCCTCGATCCGCCTCCCCTCGAGCTCGGCGGTCAGTCGACCACACAGATGGATCCTCGTCGGCTGGCCGGCCACTGATGCGCACCGTATCGCCCCGGATCAGGCCGCAAGGTCATCGCAAGGGCGTCGCAATGCCCCGCCCGCAAGGTGGGCCCCGCAGTGACCACCACCCAGACACCGAGGAGCCTGACCATGAAGCGCACGATCACCGCACTGGCCATCACCGCCGTCGCCGCCGCCGGCGCCGGGGACGCGGCCGCGAAGTCCGTGACCCTCTCGGGCACGACCGAGGCCGGCAACCAGATCTCGTTCAAGCGCAACGGATCCCGCATCAGCAAGATCAAGGCGCTGGTACCCACCACCTGCGTGCCCGCAATCCCGCGGAGCGGGCTGCCGACCTCCGGCAGCGAGATGTTCACGCCCCCCGGCTCGTTTCGCATCGGCCGCGAGCGCAAGGTGGCCGCCCTCCAGGACGCCGCCATGCACTACGACAAGGTGACCAAGAACTACCGGGTCACCCTCAAGCGGGGCAAGAAGGGCAGGTTCACCGGGAAGCTGCACGTGAACTTCTCGAAGCAGACGCTGGGGTACTCCAGCTTCCGCGGGACGTACCTGATCGCGTGGATCTGCCAGGGCGACGACCGCATCGTGGTCCGCTGAGCGGCCGGCCGAGAGCGAGAGGCAGACCGATGACTCGCAATCGCATCTGTGCCCTCGTGGCCGGCGCGACCACGGCCCTGGCCCTGCTGAGCGCAGGGCCGGTGGCCGCGGACAGCATCGTCTACGAGAAGCAGAGCAACGTCTGGATCGCCAACCCCGATGGTGGCGGCCAGTACCAGGTGACCACCGACGGCACCGGCACGCGTCCCTACAACGACCCCTCGCAGGCCGACGACGGCACCATCGTCGCCGGCCACGGCCAGGAGATCGTGACGCTGCGCCAAAACGGGCAGGTGCTGGCGCGCTTCAACCCGCCCGCCACCACCGACTCGGCCGGCCAGTACATCGACGGCGTGCCGCAGGACCTGTCGGTCAGCCCCGACGGCTCCAGGGTCGCGTTCTCCTACTACCAGTACGGCTGCCCACCCGGCGTCTCGTGTGGCGCCCGGACGGTCCTCCTGTACTCCAGCGCCAGCGCAGCCACACCGGTGGCCAAGTACGGCAAGCAGTACCGCCGCAACGCCTCCTGGGTGTCCAACAACCGGATCCTGGCCTTTGGCGGCTACCAGAGCCAGGTGAACGTGGACTCGCCCGGTGGCGGCAACGACGACGACCAGCACTGGTTCGACGACGAGGACCTGAACCGGCCGCCCACGGACCTGGGCGACGGCGAGCTGTCGCGCCAGGGCGACCGGCTGGTGGCGCTGCGCAACTACGGCGCGGACACGCACATGGCGTTCTACGCCGTCAGCGGCAACGTCCAGGGTGGCGCCGTGCCGGGCCCGCCCGCCGAGGCGTGCTTCTCCGGTAAGGACTCGAGCCTGGACAGCCCCACCTGGTCGCACAATGGCCGCGCGGTGGCCTTCGCCGTATCCGCCGGCATCGAGATCATGCCGCTGCCCAGCGTGACGCCGGGCAACTGCAGCGGGGCGGGCTCCAGCAGGCTGGTCATCGCGGGCGGCGCCGAGCCGGACTTCGGCCCCGCGGCCGTGAACCCGGGCCCGCGTACGCCCGCCGCCGGCGGCGGAGGCACGGGCGGCGTGGCCGGCAAGCCGAAGATCAAGGGCTGCAAGCGGCTGCGCGGCGTCAAGCGCGACCGCTGCGTGCGCAAGGCCGCGCTGGCCAAGTGCTCGACGGTGCGCAAGAAGAGCAAGCGCAAGCGCTGCGCCAAGAAGGCCCACCGCGCGTTCGCGCTCAAGGCCTGCGCCCGCAAGCCCAAGTCCAAGCGCTCCCGCTGCGTCCGCGTGGCCAAGCGCCGCTACCGCTGACCCGTCAGACCACCACCCAGGAGAAGAACAATGAACCGCATCGCCATCACCGCAGTCTCCCTGGCTGCCGCGCTCGCCGCGGTGGCCGGGCCCGCCACCGCCGCCAAGCCGGGAGCAGGCGTGAAGACCGCCTACTTCAAGGTCACCGTCGACGGCGTGCAGACCACCACGTGGAAGACCGACCACCCCGGTTCGGGCGGCTGTGACACCGCCGTGACCGGGAAGGGCACCGAGAAGGTGCGCTTCACATCGCGTCCCACGACGGTGCGGGCCATGACGCTGAAGGGCCTGAACACCCCGTTGCTGACCACCCCGAAGTCGATCGTGGACGTCAAGCTACGGCTGCACGGCAAGGTCAACCGCCAGGGCGTGCTGGACGCCGCCCCGGGCGGACAGTGCGGGGGCTCGGGCGGCGGCTCGATCCCGCGCGACTGCGGGGCCAAGTCCTTCCGCGGCGTGAAACTGCCGCTGGAGTTCCAGGGCGGGACCCGGGTCAAGGACCACCTGGGCCTGCGGGCCGAGTCCATCAAGGACCCGTTCCTCAACTGCCCCTCCGGCGGCTCGGCGTTCCCGACGCTGGTGGGCACCCGGGAGGGCGCGCCGATGCCGGCCGCCCTGCCGCGGTCAGAACTCTTCGACCGGAAGCTGGGCAAGATCATCGTGATCGCCCGGGGACAGGAGTCGGAGACCGTCGGCGAGCACACCTACCTGACGAAGACTCGCTGGGTGGTGACCTTCGAACGGAAGGTGAAGCGGCGCTGACGAGGCGACGCGGGGCGGCGCGCACGCGCCGCCCCGCGCCCGCTACTCGTAGAGCGCTTCGATCTCGCCGGCGTACTTCTCGCCGATGGGCTTGCGCTTGAGCTTCATCGTCGGGGTCAGCTCCTCACCGCCGGGCTGCCAGTCCTCGTCCAGGATCGTGAACTTCTTGATCTGCTCGACGCGCGCCAGCTTCTCGTTGGCCGCGTCGACGCCGCGCTGGACCTCGGCCTGCACCGCCTCCTCACCGTTCTTCTCGATGAAGCCGGGGGCG
>DASQLM010000082.1:0-4459 GCA_035630015.1 Thermoleophilaceae bacterium
GCGTCGATCATCTCGTCGGCCCGTTCGCCCGCCTCGTCGGTGGGGAAGCCGAAGTAGCCGCCGTGGTAGATCAGCGTCTCGCGCGTGGTCAGGAAGCGGTCCAGGTTGATGTCCTGCTCGGCCAGGCCGATCCAGCTGCGCGCCCTGAGCGTGGTGATCGACTCGCCGAACACCAGCACCTCGCCGGACGTGATCCGGATCAGGTTGCAGATGGCGCTGATGGCCGTGGTCTTGCCGGCGCCGTTGGGGCCGAGCAGGCCGAAGAACGCGCCGTCGTGGACCTCGAGGTTCAGGTCCTCCACGGCCAGGGTGCCGTCGTCGTAGCGCTTGGTCAGGCCACGGATCTCGAGTGCGGGCGTATCGGGCACCCGCGTGACGTTAGCCCAGTGCTTTTCCGTACTGCTGTTCGTAGTAGGCGCGGTATTCGCCGGAGCGGATCGGGCCCCACCACCACTCGTTGTCGCGGTACCAGTTCACGGTCTGCTCGAGGCCTTCGGCGAAGTGGACCCGGGCCTGCCAGCCGAGTTCGTCCTGGAGCTTCTCGGAGGAGAGGCTGTAGCGGCGGTCGTGCCCCTTGCGGTCGGCCACGTACTCCAGCAGCGACTCGTCCTTGCCGGTCAACTGCAGGATGCGCTGGACGACCTCGATGTTCTCGCACTCGTCGGGGCCGCCGACGTTGTAGGCCTGGCCGGGCCGGCCCTTCTCGAGCACGAGCGCGATCGCGCGGGCGAAGTCCTCGACGTAGAGCCAGTTGCGCACCTGGCGGCCGTCGCCGTAGATCGGCAGCGAGTCGCCGTGGATGGCGTTGAGCACCATCAGCGGAATCAGCTTCTCGGGGTACTGGCGCGGCCCGTAGTTGTTGCTGCCGCGGCAGATCACGGCCTCGATTCCGTGCGTGTGCGCGTGCGCGGAGACCAGCAGATCGCCGCCCGCCTTCGTCGCGGAGTACGGGGAGGAGGGATCCAGCGGGGACGTCTCGGTGAACGAGCCGGAGTCGATCGAGCCGTAGACCTCATCGGTGGACACCTGCAGGTAGCGCCCGACGCCCAGCTCGCGGGCGGCGTCCAGCAGCGTGCCGGTGCCGATCACGTGCGTCATGGCGAACGGATCCTGCCCGGCGATCGACCGGTCCACGTGCGACTCGGCGGCGAAGTTGACCACCGCGTCCGCGCCCTCCATGGCCTCACGCACGACCTTCGGGTCCTCGATCGCACCCTCGACCAGCGTGTGCTCCACGCCCTCCAGGTTCTCCTTGCGCCCCGCGTAGGTGAGCTTGTCCAGCACCACCACCTCGTGGTCACCGGCCACCAGCCGCACGAACGTCGAACCGATGAACCCCGCCGCACCCGTGACCAGCAGCTTCATGCCCGGTCCTCCAGGTACCCGCGCAACCCGACCTGCCACTCGGGCAGGTGGATGGCGTCCTGCCACTGGGTGCCCAGGACGGAGTACGCCGGCCGCGGCGCCGGGCGGGAGAACTCGGCGGTGGTGGTGGACAGCACGCGGCAGTCCACGCCCGCCTCCTCGAAGATGGCCACGGCGAAGTCGTACCAGCTGCATTCGCCCGCGGCGGACAGGTGGTGCAGGCCGTAGGCGTCCGTGTCCAGCATCCGCACGATCCCGGCGGCCAGGTGGCCGGTCCAGGTGGGAGAGCCGATCTGGTCGCGCACCACCACCACGGAGCCGTCGCGCTCGCCGAGGTCAAGCATCGTCTCCACGAAGTTGCGCCCGGAGATGCCGAACAGCCAGGAGGTGCGCACCAGGAAGTGGCGCGGGTTGGCCGCGGCGGTGTCCACCTCGCCGGCCAGCTTCGACTGGCCGTACACCGACTGCGGCGACGGCTCGTCGGACTCCACGTACGGGCGCTCGCCCGTGCCGTCGAACACGTAGTCGGTGGAGGGGTAGACCACGGCCGCGCCGACGGCGGCGGCCTCGGCGGCCACGGTGCGGGCGGCGTCCGCGTTCAGGCGCATCGCGGCGTCGCGGTCGTCCTCGGCGGCATCCACGGCCGTGTACGCCGCGCAGTTGACCACGGCGGCCGGGCGCTCGCGCTCCATCGCCCGGCGCACCGCGCGCTCGTTGGACACGTCCAGCGCGTCCCTGTCCAGGGCCGCGACCTCGTGGTTGGAGAACCGGGCCGCCCGGACCACGTCCTGGCCCAGCATCCCGCCTGCTCCGCATACCAGCAATTTCACGCGCCGCAGCATGGCAGGCGCCCGCATCGATCGGTCCTTCCCGGGGTTGTGCGGGCTACAGTGCGCATGGTGCTGCGGGCATACATCTCTCGGACGCTGGTAGGGGCGGCCGCGGTCCTCCCCGTGCCGGTGGTGGCGGGCGACGTGCCCGACCCGTCGGCCATCTACGACAACGGCCAGCACGTGGCGGTGGTCACGGCGAACGGCTGGGCGCCCTCGTTCCGCATGTACACCTCTCCGGACCGCAGCAAGTGGACGCTGCGGGGGCAGGTGTTCAAGAACCCGCCCAAGTGGGTGGCGGTGAACATGTGGGCGCCGGAGATCACGAAGCTCTCCGCGGACCGCTACGCCGTCTACTACTCGGCCCGCTCGCGCCGCGGCCAGGACCCGTGGTTCTGCATCGGCGCCGCCTTCTCGAAGTCGGCCACCGGCCCCTACAAGGACCTGGGCAAGCCCATCCGCTGCGGCGAGGAGGGCTCGATCGACCCCTACGTGCTGCGCGACGAGAACGGCCGGCGCACGCTGATCTTCAAGAACGACGGCAACGAGTTCCAGCGCCCCACGTCGATCTGGGCCCAGCCCATGAGCGAGGACGGCACCTCGGTGTCGGGCCGGGCGAAGGTGATCATGCGCAACGACGCGCGCTGGGAGGGCGGCGTGATCGAGGGCCCCAGCATCGTCCGCTCGGGCGGCTACTTCCACATGCTCTACTCGGGTGGCCTGTTCGGCGGCACCGTGGGCTGCGACTACGCGCTGGGCACCGCCCGCTCGCGCACCCTGACGGGCGAGTGGGAGAAGTTCCCCGGCAACCCGATCCTCAAGGGCGGCAACGGGTGGAGCTGCCCCGGCCACGGCTCGATCTACTTCGGTCCCGGCAGCAGCCTGGACGCGCTCTACCACGCCTACCCGCAGGGCACGGGCCGGATCGCGGGGCGCCAGATGATCGCCGACACCGCCTACTTCTCGCCCGACCGGTGGCTGAAGATCGGCAACGGCGTGCCGCCGCCCCGGTCACCCGGTGCGGACGTGCTGGCCTTCACCGACAGGTTCCGCGGGCGCCTGAACGCCAACTGGGAGTGGCCGTTCATGCGCAAGCCGGGCATCCGCACCGGCAACGGGGTGCGCATCACCGCCTCGCGCCTGGGCCGGGACCGCTTCGACGCCGGCGTCATCGCCCGGCGCACCGCCGGCCAGAACTACACGGCCACGGCGGTGCTGGACAAGGGCGGGCTGCGCGGCAAGGCCCGCGGCGGGATCGCGTCCTACCGCAGCGAGTTCGAGGGCATCGGCCTGTCGGTGGGCCGTGAGGAGATGACGGTCTGGCAGCGCAACCGCGGCAAGCTGAGGATTCTGGCGCGCGGCAGGGCCCCCGGTGGGCGCAGCGTCACCCTGCGCATGCGCGCCCGCGGCAACACCTTCCGCTTCCAGGCCAACGGCCGCACCGTCGGCCGGACCTTCCGTGGGCCCATCTACGAGTCGGCGCGCATGGCGCTGACCGCCGGTGGCGTGCGGCGCGGCTCCGCCGTCTTCCGCGCCGCATCCGTCAGCGCGAACTGAACGCCGCGCCGTTGGCGTTCTTGTGCCGGTCGCGAGCGGCCAGGGGGGCCACCGTCACCGGGGTGCCTGCCGACGCCCTGACCGTGAAGTAGGGGCTGCTCTTGCGCTTCACGGTCACCGTCCTCGAGCCCACCCTGAAGCGCACCTGGCCGCCGTCGGCGAAGCGGGGCCGGTAGGTCAGATCGACGTCGCGCACCGCCCCGGGGAGGGCCAGGGCGACGGTGTACTTCCCCGGCGCGGCGGCCACGCGCATGACCTTCAGCGCCGACGAGCCGAACACCCGGAAGCGGTTGCTGGCCAGCGTGTAGCGCTTGCCGGTCACCAGCAGCCGGTAGGTGCCGCGCGGCGTGTGGCGGGGGATCTCCCACTTCACGCGGTAGCGCCCTTGACCGTCCACGGTCCAGAGCATGGCCAGACCGAGGTCGCTGTCCTGGGTGACCCAGCCCTTGCGGGTCAGGCGCTGGGCGGACACGAAGGCCTTGTCGACCGGCCGGTCGTGGCCCAGCCTGCCGCCCTGCCACGACAGCTCGGCGCGCTGCAGCCGGGCGTACGCCGGGCGCGGCTGGGACAGCGCGGTGGCCGAGGCCGCGCCGGGCCCGTAGTCGGCGGCGGTGGGCCCGATCCCGTTCGTGGGGTCGAAGGCGTAGGGCGCGGGCGCCGGCTGGTTGCGCGCCAGGCGCCCGGCCAGGCCGGCGATCTCCCGCTTG
>DASQLM010000083.1:0-9741 GCA_035630015.1 Thermoleophilaceae bacterium
GAGAACACGCCGTCGACCACCACCAGCACGCCGCCGCCGTCGGAGCCGGCGCGGTCCAGCATCTTCTCCAGCTTGTCGAGCCGGTTGTGGCGGAAGGGGCGGATTCGGGCGCGGGACATCATCACCGCGTCCAGGATCGAGGCGTGGTCGCCCGAGTCGACGATCACGGTGTCCTCCGGGCCCAGCAGTGTGGCCACGCAGCCCACGTTGGCCTGGTAGCCGGTGGTGAACACCAGCGCGTCCTCGTCGCCCGTCCACTCGGCGATCTCGCGCTCGAGCTCCAGGTGCAGCGGGGTGGTGCCGTTCAGGAAGCGCGAGCCGGTCAGCCCCGTGCCGTAGTGCTCCAGGGCGTCCAGGGCGCCCTGCTTGACCGCCGGGTGGGCGGTCAGGCCCAGGTAGTTGTTCGAGCCCAGCGTGATCCGCTTCCGGCCCTCCATCTCCACCAAGGGGCCGGGCTCGCCGTCGACCTCGCGGAAGTACGGCAGCAGATCGTGCTCGCGGGCCGCCTTCAGCTGCTCAAGGCGATCGTGGGAACGGGCTTTCTCGAACAGGTCCATTAGGGTCACGCGCCGTGTCGATCGAGGTCACACCGGTCAGCTCGCTACGCGACCGGCGGGAGTTCATCGAGCTCCCCTTCCGCCTCCATGCTAGCTCCGAGCAGTGGGTGCCCCCGCTGCGCCTGGAGCGGCACGCCTTTCTGAGCCCGCGGCTGAACAAGTGGTTCCGCCATGCCGACGCACAGCTGTTCCTGGCCCGGCGCGGCGGCCGGGTGGTGGGCCGCGTCAGCGCCCAGGTCGATCACGAGTTCAACCGCTACCAGGGCAACGACTGGGGCATGTTCGGCTTCTTCGAGGTCGAGGACGACCCGGAGGTGGCCGCCGCGCTCCTGGACGCGGCCGCGGCGTGGCTGTCCCAGCGCGGGCGCGACCACATGATCGGCCCGGTGGACTTCACGATGAACGACGAGGCGGGACTGCTGATCGAGGGATACGACCGTGAGCCGTTCGTCAAGCAGCCCTGGCAACCGCCCTACTACCGGGCGCTGCTGGAGGGGGCGGGCCTGGGCAAGGCGATCGACCTGTGGATGTGGGAGCTGCACATCTCCGACCGGTCGTCGATCGTGCAGCCGATCGTGGACATGGCCGCCGCCCTGGAGCCCGAGCACGGCATCCGGATCCGGCGCATGAGCCGGCGCAGGCTGCGCCGGGAACTGGACGTGTTCGCCGAGACCTACAACGAGGCGTGGGCCGACAACTGGGGCTTCGTGCCCTACGGCTCCGACGACCTGGACACCTACGCAGGCGACCTGCAGCTGGTGTTCGACCGCAACTGGTTCATGGTGGCCGAGAAGGTGGACACCGGCGAGAGCGTGGGGGTGGCCATCACGGTCCCCGACATCAACCAGGTGCTCAAGCGGATGAACGGGCGGCTGCTGCCCCTGGGGTGGTGGCACTTCCTGCGCCGGCGGAAGATCATCGACCGCGTCCGGGTGGGCTTCCTGGGCGTCAAGCGCGACTACCAGCACACCGGTGTGGCTGCGGCCTTCTACATCGAGCACTTCGACACCGCCTCCCGGACGCCCCAGACCTGGGGCGAGATGGGCTGGATCCTGGAGACCAACGACGCCATGAACCGCGGCATGGAGGGCATGGGCGGCCGCGTCGTCAAGAAATACCGCATGTACGAGCGCGTCCTGCCGACCTGAGAGGTACAGTGGCTGCTCGTGCCCGAGCCGGCCGACAACCAGCCCGAAGAGGCCCTCGACGGGGAGCTCGTGGCCGAGGTCCGCCACCTGCCCGTCCCCGCCGGCCATGGCCCCTCGGAGGAGCTCGACGTGCGCCGGCCGGCCTCGCTTCCGGCCACCGTGGCCGCCGCCACCGGCGGCTTCATCCTCGGCGTGGCGGCCTTCATGCTCATCCGCGTGCTGCGCCGGCCCGCCACCGGCCGGGCCCTGGCTCAGCGCCGGGCCCGCAAGCTGGCCAAGGCACGGGGCGTGGACATCGCGTCCTCGCGCTCGTTCCTGGTCGACGTCCACCTGCTCAACAAGCGCTGACCTCCGCGGCCCGCACCGTCTGCGAGGCCGACGTCGTCCCGGTGGGCCCCTACCGGCTGCCGGGCGGAGGGCGTGACGGTGCGCTGCGCCACTCCGGAGGCGTGCTCACGCGGCTGCTCCATGTCGACGCCGATCCGGTCGTCGTGCGCGCCTGGGCGGGGAGCGGCGTCGTGCGCTTCCGCGCCGAGGCGGCGTCGGACGCGGCGGCCCGCGCCGGAATCGAGCGGATGCGCTTCGCCCTGGGCGTGGACCACGACCTGTCGGAGTTCCATCACCGCTTCTGGCGCCACGACCTGCTGGGCCCCGTCTTGCGCCGCAAGCCGTGGCTGCGCCCGCGGCGGCGGCCGGAGCCGTGGGAGGCGCTGGCCTGGGCCGTGACCGAGCAGCTAATCGAGGGCGGCCGCGCGTCGGCGATCCAGCGCCGGATGGTCTTCGGCCACGGCCCGGAGCACGACGGGCTGCATGACGTTCCCGGCGCGGCCGCCGTGGCGGCGCTGGCGCCTGCCGAGCTCGAGGCGTGCGGGCTGTCGCCCTCGCGCGCCGTGACGATGGTGAAGGTGGCGCGCGAGGTGGCCCGGGGCAGGGTCCGGCTGGACGACCCCTCCCGCCACGACCACGACTGGCGCCGGCTGCGCGCCATCCGCGGCGTCGGGTCGTGGACGGTCGAGTACCTGGCCCTGTACGGCCAGGGCCGCGACGACGTGCTGCCCTGCGGCGATCTGGCCTACATCAAGCTGGTCGGCCTCCTGGCGGGGCTGGGCCGCCGGGCCACCGAGGACGAGGTGCGCGAGTACTTCGCCCCGTACGCGCCGTTCGCGGGCCTGGCCGGCACCGTGCTCGTGCACGCGGCAGCGGGGGGCGCGTACGGTCCTTCGCCGAGCGTGAACGCTGGACGCCGGCGCCTACCATTGACGGCATGAGCGAGACCAAGGTCACCAAGACCGACCAGGAGTGGAAGAGCGAGCTGGACCCCGAGCGGTACCACGTGCTCCGCGAGGCGGGCACCGAGCCGCCCTTCACCGGCGCCTACACGCATTCCAAGGCCACCGGCATGTACAAGTGCGGCGCCTGCGGCGCCGGCCTGTTCAGCTCGGACACCAAGTTCGACTCGGGCACCGGCTGGCCCAGCTTCACCGACCCGGTGGTGGCCCAGGCGGTCGAGCTGCGCGACGACGGCTCGCTGTTCATGAAGCGCACCGAGGTCCTGTGCGCCACGTGCGGCTCGCACCTGGGCCACGTGTTCCCCGACGGCCCCGGGCCCGGCGGGCAGCGCTACTGCATCAACTCGCTGGCGCTGGACCTGGACGAGAACGAGGCTTAGCGCCTCACTGGGTCCGGAGGCCTCCTCCGGGCAGGCTCGAGCCCAGGCCGAGCTGCTGGAGCAGCAGGGCCAGCGGCTTGGCGTCCGCCGGCGCCTTGATGTCCACGTCGCCGCCCACCTTCGGCAGCTCGTAGGAGAACTCCACGGTGCCGCCGGTCACGCCGTCGGCATCCGCGCCCTCGGGCACCTTGAAGCGGGCGGTGAAGGCGACCTTGCGGGCCACGTCCTTGTCGTCGACGTCGACGGTCAGCTTCGCCTCCTCGACAGCGTCGGCGACCTTGTCGACGTCCGCGTCGGAGAACTCGGGGACCTTCTGGCCGCTGCCCTCGAGCTGCCTGCGCAGCGCCGGGCTCTTGGCGGCGTCGACCAGGTCGCCGGCCATCCGCTTCACGTCGATCTGCCCGGACACCCGCCGGGTGGATGAGCCGCCGATGCTCGGGCCCTCGGTCACCTTCGCGTCCTCGAGCCAGGCCGCGGGATCCACTCCCAGGTCATCCAGGCTCTGCGGGCCCTTCTTCGTCTGCTGCGCCTGCTGGCGCAGGAGCTGGCGGTAGAGCTGGCTGCCCACCTCGTAGGTCTGGCCCCGGAACTCCACGTACGCGTTGTCCTCGGTGGCGATCACGCCCCCCGACAGATCCTGGCCGGGGCCCGAGACCTCGACGTCCCAGTCCAGCAGCGGCAGGTTGCCCTTGCCGCGCGTCTGGAACGGTCCCGACAGCGAGAACGAGACCGGTCCCGGCGCCTTGCTCGAGCCCTTGACGTCGGCCTTGCCCGTCATCTTGAGCTCGCCCGAGTCGACCTCGGTGGCGAACGCCTTCTTCAGGATCGCCGCGGGGTCCTCGGACGCGCCGCTCGAGCCGCCACCACCGCCGTCGTCCTCTCCGCCGCCGCAACCGGCCAGCAGCCCGAGGGCGAGAACGGCGGCCAGGGCAAACAGCGTGAGGAGACGCGAGCGGCTGAGCATGATCCGGTTTATACCCGTCAGAGCCCGCCGCCGGGCAGGAATCGGTTGTCGAACGCGCCCCGGGCGTCGGGCACCTTGGTCGTCAGCCGGTTGTCGCTCATCCAGCCCGCGAACGCCTTCCACTCACGTGGGTCCTGGTAGCCGAACGGCCGGCCCTCCTCGGGCAGGAACAGCGGCAGGGTGGCCTTGACCGACGCTCGCTGGAGCTTGGGGTCCAGGTCCGGGTTGGCCTTCAGCAGCCCTTCGATGCCCTTGTCGGGGTCCCGCTCCAGCGCCCGGGTGCCGCGGGCCAGCGCGCCCACGAACGAGCGGATGCGCGTGCCGTCCCGCTCGAGCGCGTCCTGGTTGGCCACCAGCACCAGCTCGTCGTAGGTGGGCACGCCGGCGCGGTCCACCCGGATGATGCGCGGCTTGCGCTTCTGCTGGCGCAGCTGGATGCCCTCGTAGTTCCAGAACGCGCCCAGCACGGCGTCCACCTTCCCCGCGGCCAGCGGCGCGACCAGGTTGAAGCCCAGGTTGCGCGTCTTGACGGTGGAGGGGTCCACGCCCGCGCGGTCGAGGATCGTGCGCAGGTAGGCGGCCTGGTAGTCGATCCCGGCCGTGCCTACCGTCTTGCCCTCCAGGTCGCGCGGCGACCGGATCTTGCCCTTGGGCAGCGAGATGATCGAGGTCAGGGGCTTGCGCACGATCGCGCCCACGGCCACCACGTTCAGGCCCTGGTCGCGCGCCCGCAGCACCTCGGGCTCATACGAGATGGCCAGGTCGGCCCGGCCCGCCACCACCTGCTTGATCGGCGCCGCGGGGTCGGGCGGCTGGCGGATGGTCACGTCCAGCCCCGCCTGCTTGAACATCCCTTCCGCCTGCGCCGCGTAGATGCCGGCGTGGTCGGCGTTGGGGAAGTAGTCCAGCATCAGCGTCAGCTTGCTGGAACCCTCGGCGCCCAGCGTCTCCTCCTTCTCGCCACAGGCGGTCAGGGCCACGACGGCCAGGAGGGCCAGCACTGCGGCTATGAGGCGGGTCATGCGGTCCTTTCTCGGGGAGGGCGGTTCCAGGGACAGGCCAGGCGCTCGGCCAGACCGGCCAGGGCGAACAGCGCCACGGCCATCAGGGTAAGGAGAACGATCCCGGCGTACGCCCGCGCGGTCAGCAGCTGGTTGTTGTCCATCAGCACCAGCCGGCCCAGGCCGCGGTCGGCGCCGGCCCATTCGCCGAACACCGCGCCGATCACCGACACGGTGGCGGCCACCTTCAGGCCGCTGAAGAACGAGGGCAGGGCGGAGGGGATTTCCACGCTGCGCAGCGTGCGCAGCCGCGACGCGCCGAACGAGCGCATCAGCTTCAGCTGCTCGGGATCGACCGAGCGCAGGCCGTCGAGCACGTTCACGGTGATCGGGAAGAAGCAGATCAGGGCCACGATGGCCAGCTTGGGGCCGATGCCGTAGTCGAACGCCAGCACGAAGATGGGGGCCAGCACCACGATCGGCACCGCCTGGGAGGCCACCAGCAGCGGGTAGGCGGCATCGCGCAGGGTGCGGCTGAGGTGCATCGCCAGAGCCGCGGCGACGCCGGCCACGACCGACACGGCCAGGCCCAGGAGCACCTCGTAGAGCGTGACCCAGGCGTTGTCCAGCAACAGCGAGCGGTCGTCGGCGAACGCGTCGACGGTCTGGCCGGGCGAGGCCAGCGTCAGGTCGTCGACCGAGTCCCAGGACGCCACCCAGGCCCAGAGGCCGACGAACACGGCCAGCAGGCCCACGGCCAGCAGCGCGCGTCTCACCGCAGTACCTCCATGGCCCGCTCGCGCAGCTCCAGCAGCGAGGGGTCGGACACGGTGCGCTCGGCGCGGGGCATGGGAACCTCCAGCTCGGCCACGACGCGCCCGGGCCGGGGGCTGAGCACGGCCACGCGGTCCGACAGCAGCAGCGCCTCCTCCACGTCGTGGGTCACCAGGATCACCGTGCGCGGCTCGGCGTCCAGCGCGCCGGCCAGCCACCGCTGCATGGATCCGCGGGTGATCGCGTCCAGTGCGCCGAAGGGCTCGTCGAGCAGCAGCACCGGCCGCCCCGGGAGCAGCGTGCGCATGAACGCGACCCGCTGGCGCATCCCGCCGGAGAGCTCGGCGGGCCGCGCCTGCTCGAACTCGGCCAGCCCGAAGCGCTCGAACAGCGGCCGGGCACGGTCCCGCGCCCCGGCCCGCGGAACGCCCTGGCACTCCAGCGCCAGGGCCGCGTTGCCCACCGCGTCGCGCCAGGGCAGCAGCAGGTCCCGCTGGGGCATGTAGGCGCAGTGGTCTCGGCGCTCGCCGGGCGCGTCCACGGTCACCGTGCCGGCGTCGGGCTCCTGCAGCCCGGCCAGCAGCTCGAGGAGCGTGGACTTCCCGCACCCCGAGGGGCCGACCACGGCCAGCACCTGACCCGCGCCCACGGTCAGGGACACGTCCTCGAGCGCTGCCACGGAGCCGTAACGGCGCGTGACACCCCGTACCTGCACCTGCGTACCTAGGCTTGTCGAGGCCGTCTGCACGGCTGGGCCATCGCTCCCTCCGCGGGCATTACCCCACAGGTTCGAAGGGTCTGCGCCGGGCGGGACAGGGCCCAGGGCGTCATCTCAGCCCGCTTGCCCGCGAGCTCCCCTGTTGTCGGAACGGACTGTATCGCTATGGTCTGCGCCCGTCGCTGCGCGTCGCTTGTGCCCTGCAGTTCACCCGGCGCACGCACGCAGGCATCGCACTACGGTTGGCGAAGCCCAGTTCGCAGCGTCCCGCAACCATGGCCCCGACGGAGTGTTCCCCTTCGCAATGATCAAAAGACTTTCCATCCTCACAGCAGTGCTGGCCCTGGCCGCACTGGCTCTGGTCCCGGCCGCCTCGGCGAAGCCGTTCAGCGGCATCGCCGATCAGCGCGTCGAGACCCTCCAGGACCCCCGGTTCAAGAAGGCGGGAATCAAGCGCTACCGGATCGCGGTCTCCTACGACCAGATCCGCCAGGGCACCAAGAGGGGTGCCAGCGCCAACGGCAAGCGCCTGCTCGAGCGCCAGGACGAGTTCTTCCGCCTGGCCAAGCAGCAGCGGCTCGACGTGATGGTGTCCTTCTACCGCACCTCGATGCTCAGCCCGAAGCGCGCCGCGAGGTCGCTGCCCTCGGTCAAGACGTTCCAGAAGGACTTCCGGGCCTTCCGCAAGCGCTACCCGCAGATCAAGAAGTTCTCGAACTGGAACGAGATGAACTTCAGGATCGCGCAGCCCACGGGCCGCAACCCCAAGCGCGCGGGCCAGTTCTACAAGATGCTCCGCAAGGAGTGCCGGGGTGGCAAGTGCAGCGTGCTGACCGGCGACTTCCGCCCGGACGGCAGCAGGCACGACAAGCGCTGGATGAAGACGTTCCTGAAGGAGATCGGCAAGGGCCCGCACCAGTGGGGCCTGATCCCGTACCTGGACACGAACAAGTTCTCGACGAAGCTGACCAAGCGCTTCCTCAAGGACACCAAGCGCGGCAACGTGTACGTGACCGAGAACGGGCCGATCAACGTGTTCCCGTTCGGCAAGTTCCGCAAGAGCCTGAGCCGCCAGAACAAGGCGATGCGGTACTCGCTGGTCAACTATCCGCGGGTCTCCCGCCGGATCAAGGGCCAGTACGTCTACAGCTGGCAGCAGCCGGCCGGCGCTCCGTCGAACGCGTTCGACTCGGCGTTGATCGGCAAGGACAACAAGCCGCGGCCCGCGTACTTCACGTTCTTCAAGTACCTGAAGAAGAAGGCGCCGACGTCCTGACGTAGCCGCACCGGACGTTGACCAGCGGCGGCGGGGCCCGGACGGCCCGCCGCCGCTGCACGTTCCGGGCTAGGACCGGACCGGCCCGAGCTCGGCGATCGCGTTCACGAACCCCTCGAGCTGCTTGGTGGTCCAGCACTCGAACACGCCGTCGCAGTAGGGCTCGTACGCCTGCATCACCGAGTCGCCGTAGTTCCAGTACAGCTTCGGCTCGGGGTTCATCCAGAACGTGCGGCCGGCGCGCTCGGACAGGTGGGCGAACACGTTGGCGTGGGGCTCGCGGCCGTTGGTGCGGGCATCGCCCAGCACGATCACCGTGGAGCGCGGGTCCAGGTCGTCGACCACCAGCTCCAGGAACTCGACCCACACGCGGCCGTAGTCGGTGTAGCCCGACACGTCGGCCACGCCGGCGTCGCTGCCGATGGCCCGCGATACGTCGGCGAAGTCGCGCTCGCGCTCGAACACCTCGCTGACCTCCGACACCCGCTCCACGAACACGAACGACCGCAGCTTGCGGAACGAGTCGTGCAGCGCGTGCAGCATCGACAGGAAGAACACCGAGGCGCTGGTCACCGAGGTGGACACGTCGCAGAGCACGAACAGCTCGGGACGGCGCGGCCGCTTGGGCCGGTAGCGCAGGTCCACCGGCACGCCGCCGGTGGACAGCGACGCGCGCATGGTCGAGCGCACGTCCACCACCGACGTGCGCGAGCGGCCGCGGTTCTGGCGCCCCTGGGTGGCCAGCCGGCGGCGCAGCTGGGCCACGACCCGGTGCACGTCCGCCAGGTCCTGGGCGGCGCCGGTGGGCAGCGCGCGGTCGAGCTCGTTCAGCGGCCGGGAGGGCGGCAGCGACTCGGTGCGCTCGATCAGCGCCCGCTCCAGCTCGCGGCGGACGTGGCGCTCGAACGCGCGCAGGCGGTCGCGCGGCACGGCCTCGGGGTCTGGTTGCTGCACGTTCGGCTGCTCGCCCTTGAGATCGAGCGTGCGCCGGATGCGCTGCACGTCCACGCCGATCACGCCCGAGCCCTCGCCCTGGCGCCCGAACGCGGCGATGGCCAGGCGGGCCAGGTCGCGCATCTGGCCCTCCCCGGAGTCCTCGGACTGCAGCGCGTCGCGGATGGCCTGGCGCAGCTCGTCCAGGTCCATCCGGTCGCCGCCGTCGGAGGCGGCGTGGGCGTCGGCCTCGCGCACGCCCTGCTCCACGGCCTCGCGCTCGGCGGCGCGGAAGAAGAAGCGGTCGAACACCAGCTCCAGCACCCGCCGGTCCTCCTGGCTCTTGGCCAGCGTGGCCGACAGCGCCTCGCGGAACTGGGTCCGGTCGGTCCAGGTCACCGCCTCGAGCGCGCGGAAGCCGTCCAGCAGCTCGGAGGTGCCCACGGCCATGCCCTCGCTGCGCAGCTCGTCGGCGAACTCCAGCAGCCGCGGTGCCATGCCGGGCGGGCCCGAGGGCTCGCCCGTTCCGCCGTACAGCTTGGGGTTAGCCCGAGCGGGGCCCGACGAGGCCATCGGTCAGCTTCACTCCCACCCGCTCGGCCACGAGGTCGAGGTCGGTGCGGTGCTTGACGATGATGCTCATGGTGCTCTTGAGCGTCTCGGAGTCGATGTCCTGGGCGCCCAGCAGCAGCAGCGCGCGC
>DASQLM010000084.1:0-3591 GCA_035630015.1 Thermoleophilaceae bacterium
AGCAGCGTGCGCACGGTCCGCTCCCAGACGAAGGCGGCGGAAAGCTCGCCCGGGTCGTGATGGAAGGTGTAGACGCCCGCCGCCATCGACAGCAGCTCCGCCGTCTCGGGCTCGCAGTAGCCGCCGACCCAGTCGCGGAACGCGATGTCGTCCGGGGCGCGGCGGCCGCGCAAGCGCAGCGCCGCGGGCACCGCGGCCAGGGGCGGCCGGCGGCGCAGCTCGCCCTGGTGGCGTAGCCGGATGGGTGCCAGGGGCAGCCCGGCGGTCGGCAGCAGCAGCTCGCGCTCGGCGAGCCAGCTCCAGACCGACCCACCCTTGTAGAGCACGTGCGGACCCAGGTTGGCGTAGTAGGGCGGGCCGGCGCTCCGTGCTCGTCCCCCGAGTTCCGAGTGGGCCTCGAACAGCCGTGCCGGGACACCCCGCTCAGCGGCCGTGATGGCCCCCACCAGCCCCGCGATCCCTCCTCCGACGACCTTGATCTCGTCCATGACGCCAACGTACGGCAACGCTGGCTCGGTTTACAGTTCCAGTCATGACCCGCTGGAGAGGTCCAGTTGGGGACCGGGAACTGGCCGTCGAGCTGGACCGGGTCAGCCCCGTCACCCTGCACGAGCAGCTTGAGCGGGCACTGCGGACGGCTGTCCGCGAGGGCCGGCTCCTGGCCGGGGCTCGGCTGCCCTCCACCCGCGCGCTGTCCAGCGCCCTCGGCGTGTCCCGGGGGGTGGTCAGCGAGGCGTACGGCCAGCTGGCCGCGGAGGGGTACCTGAGCCTGCGCCAGGGGGCCCCGGTGACCGTTGCCAGCGCGGTACGCAGCGCGGTCTCCCCCGTCCCGGCGCGCACGCTGGCGCCGCGCCCGGCCTACGACCTGTCCCCGGGCCGCCCCGACCTGGCCGGGTTCCCGCGCGACGCCTGGTTGCGGTCCCTCCGCGCCGCCTGGCGTGCCGCCCCGATCGACTCCATCGGCTACTCCGACCCGCGCGGGCTGCCCGAGCTGCGCGACCCCCTGGCGGGGTACCTCGGGCGCGCGCGCGGCGCCGCGGTGGACCCCGAGCACCTGCTGGTGACCGGTGGGTTTCGCCAGGCGTTCTCGCTGACGGCGCGATGGCTCGCCGAGCAGGGTGTCGAGCGGGTGGCCGTCGAGGACCCGGGCTGGCACCCGCACCGGCTGACGCTGGAGCAGGCCGGGCTCGAGGTGGTGCCGGTGCCGGTCGACGCAGACGGCCTGGACGTGAACGCGCTGACGGCCTACGACGCGGCCGCCGTGGTGGTCACCCCCGCGCACCAGTTCCCCACCGGGGTCGAGATGAGCCCGGAGCGCCGGGCCGCGTTGATCGAGTGGGCCGAGCGGAACGAGCGCCTGATCGTCGAGGACGACTACGACGCAGAGCTGCGCTACGACAGGACCCGCCGCGGCGCGCTGCAGGGCTTGGCCGCCGAGCGCGTGCTGCACATCGGCTCCGCCAGCAAGCGGCTGGCCCCCGGGCTGCGCCTGGGCTGGATGCTCACACCTTCATGGCTGGCGTGGCCACTGACTTCTGCGAAGGCGGTCGAGGATGCGGGGGCGGATGCCGCGACGCAGCTGGCGCTGGCGGACTTCATCACCCGCGGCGAGCTGGACCGTCACCTGCGCCGCATGCGCCAGCGCTACGCCGATCGCCGCGACGCGCTGAGGCGGGCGGTCGGGGTCCACCTGCCGGGTGCCCGGATGGCCGGCGATGCGGCCGGCCTGTTCGAGCTGGTGGAGCTCGCGCCCGGAGCCGAGGAGGCGCCGGTCGTCGCCGCGGCGGCCGCGCGCGGAGTCGGCGTCGAAGGCCTGTCGCTTCACAGCTTCGCGGGCGACCGCCCCCCGGGACTGGTGCTGGGCTACGGCGGTTACGACCCGCACGGCCTGGAACACGCGGTGGCCCGCCTGGGCGAGGCGGTCGAAGAAGTCCGGGCCCTACCCTGACCGGCGTGAACCCGCGCGTGACCATCGCCCTCATGCTGGGCGTCGCGGCCGTGTTCGCGGGCGTGGTGGCGCTGGCCTGGCCCGGCGACGACCAGGCGTCGGGCGACGGCGAGCGGTTCGAGGGGGCCTCGCTGCCCGCCGGCCTGAAGGCGCCCGACTTCACCCTGCGCGACCAGGACGGCGACCGCGTGTCCATGCGCGCGCTGCGCGGGAAGCCGGTGATCGTGGCCTTCCTGTACTCCACGTGCGAGGACACCTGCCCGATCCAGGCCCAGCAGATCAAGGGCGCCCTGAACGAGCTGGGCACCGACTACCCGGCGCTGGCCGTGTCGGTTGACCCGGCCAACGACAGCACCCGCAACGCCAAGGCGTTCAACAGCAAGCAGCGCATGACCGGCCGCCTGACCTGGGTGCTGGGCGACCGGGCGCAGCTCGCGCCCGTCTGGAAGGCCTACGGCGCCACCGGCCAGCGCGAGGACCTCGAGCACAACGCCCGCTTCGTGCTGGTCGATCCCGAGGGCGTCCAGCGCGTGGGCTACCCGCTGGACAAGGTCACGCCGGAGCGCGTGGCGCACGACCTGAAGCTGCTGGCCGCAGGGCGTTAACCTAGTTGGCCGGTCGGTATTCGAACCGGCCCCAAAGATCCATGATGTTCTCAACCAAAGCCGAGTACGGCGTGCGCGTGATGGCGCACCTGGCCGGTCGCTCCGAGGGCGACGGGCCCGTCTCGCTGCACGCGATCGCGGAGGCCGAGGGACTGCCCCAGGCCTACCTCGAGCACCTGGCCGCGCGCCTGCGCAAGGCCGAGCTGGTGCAGAGCCACCGCGGCGCCCGCGGCGGCTACACGCTGGCGCGGCCGGCGGAGGCCATCACGATGGCCGAGGTGGTGCGCGCCCTCGAGGGCGACATCGCCCCGATCGAGTGCATCACCAGCGACGCCGACGGCGAGCTGACGTGCGTCCGCGAGGGCGACGTCTCGCACCAGCCCTGCCCCACCAAGCTGCTGTGGACCCGAGTCCAGGGCTCGATCGTCCGCACCCTGACCGAAATGACCTTGGCGGACCTGGCGCGACCGGCGCCGGCCACCATCCCGAAACAGACGGAGACCGTGACCGCATGAGCCTCGAGATCAAAAATCTGCACGTCCGCACCGAGGAGCGCGAGATCCTCCACGGCGTCGACCTGAACGTGGCCAAGGGCGAGACCCACGCGCTGATGGGCCCCAACGGCTCCGGCAAGTCCACACTGGCCAACACGGTCATGGGCAACCCGACCTACCAGGTCACCGAGGGCCAGATCCTGTTCAACGGCGAGGACCTGACCGAGGCCGACCCGGACGAGCGCGCCCGCGCGGGCCTGTTCCTGGCCTTCCAGTACCCGGCCACGATCCCCGGCGTGTCGGTGGCCAACTTCCTGCGCATGGCCGTGAACGCGCGCCGCGACGAGCCGATGAAGGTCAAGGACTTCGGCAAGTTCATGCGCGAGAACGTGGAGCTGCTGAAGATCGACCCGGAGTTCGTCAGCCGGTACCTGAACGAGGGCTTCTCGGGCGGCGAGAAGAAGCGCGCCGAGATCCTGCAGCTGGCCATGCTGCGCCCGGAGATCGCCGTGCTGGACGAGACCGACTCGGGCCTGGACATCGA
>DASQLM010000085.1:0-2628 GCA_035630015.1 Thermoleophilaceae bacterium
AGCGGCACGGAGCCGCCGAACTGCAGCCACAGGAACAGGAGCAGGCAGACGCACGAGAGGGCGAAGCCTGTCATGGCCAGCATCCGGCCGAGGCTGGGGGCTTCCTTGATCACGACGGCGGGCAGAGGTCGGTGTCGGCCAGGACGTTCTGCAGCCCCAGGATGGTCTGGGCCAGCGGGCCGGCTGCGCCCAGCTGCTCGAAGATCTGCCGGTAGGTGGTGCAGGTGGCCGACAGGATGATCCGGCGGTACGGCCCCTGGGCGTCGCCGGTGGCGAACACCAGGTTGGAGTTGTGGGCCACCCAGCCCAGCCAGAACAGCATGCCCTCGTCGCGCGCCAGGTCCTTCTGGGCGTTGCCGGTCAGCGACTCGCGCCCGCCCGGGTTGTAGGCCGCCATGTTGAAGAAGCGGTTGAGCTCGTAGAACGACTCGCGAAGGTCGGGGCTGGCCTTGGCCAGGTTGGTCGCGGCGGGGCGGATCTGGTCCACGTACGGCCGGGCCGCGCGCACGAACGGGCGCACCTGGCGGCGCAGCACCGGCTCACCGGTCTCGGCGAGCGGCCGTAGCTGGCGGTTGGCGGAGTGGATCTGGCGCACGGCCGGGCGCAGCGCCTGGAACGCGGGGCCGGCCTCCCGGCCCAGCACGCGCACGCGCCGCAGCGTGCTCTCGGTCTGGCGCAGCGTGCCGGGCAGCCGCCGGACCGCCTCGGAGATGTTCCGGTCCTCTGCGCTGAGGCGGCCGAACACGCGATTGGCGCCGCTGACCAGCGAGGCCAGCTCATCGTCCTCGCGTCCCAGCCGGTCGACGGTGGAGCCGTAGTTGTGCACCAGCCGGGCCAGGTTGCGCCGGCGCTTGACCACCTCGCCGTTCAGCTCGGCCAGGTCGCGGTGCAGCGGCCCGAGCCGGCGGAACACCTCGCGCAGGTCGCCCCCGCGTCCCTTCAGGCCCTGGCCGGCCCCGTTGATCAGCAGCTTCAGGTAGGCGCGCGTGTCCGTGTCCAGCGCCGACAGGATCTCGTCGGCGTTCACGTCGGGGACCGTGTTGTCGATCGGCACCACGCCGTCGCGGCCCACCGGGGGGCGGCTGCGCGAGCCCGGGTCCAGCGCCAGGAACATGTCCTTGAGGCCGGTGCGCGGGCGCAGCAGCACGCTGGCGTCCTGGCGCACCAGGTCCTCGTACTCGGGCTCGAGGTCCATGCGCACGCGCGCGCGGCCGCCCTGCAGCTCCACCCTGCCGATGTCCCCCACCCGCATGCCCGACACGCGGACCGTCTGCCCCTGGCCGGGCGTGACGCCCTGGGCGTTGGGCAGCTCGACCCACATCGGCACCGGCTTCTCCTCCAGCAGCGGGAAGCGAAGGCGCTGGTTGGACAGGATGTACGCGCCCACGCCAAGGCCCAGCGCCACCATGGCCGCGAGCGCGATCATGTCGCGCAGGTGGGCGGTCACCGCGCGCCTCACTCCTTCTCCTCCTTCTTCTCCTGGTCGCCGATCACCGATGGGTCCACGAGCGGGTCCACGGCCTCGCGGCCGGCGCGCGAGTCGCGGGTGTAGTCGCGCAGCGCCTCCAGGGCATCGCTGCGCTGCCTGCGCTGCTTGGCCGGTGGGGCCTTCCTGGCGGTGGCCGCCACCGGGCGCTCGCCGACGCCGGTGGTGGAGTTCAGGTCCGGCGGCTCCTGGGTCTCGCAGGGCACGTCGGGCCGGAACACGGGCCGCTTGGCGGGTTTGGCCGGGCGCACGCCGTCCACCGGCAGCAGGGCCGAGGAGAACAGCTTCTGGCCGCTCTCGCCGGTCTGCACCAAGGAGGTGGGCCCGGCCCCGGCCAGCACCCGGAAGTAGGGCGAGTTGGCGTCGGCCAGCCGGCTCTCCCCCGACAGGCCCACCAGCGCCCGCGAGGACTCCTTGTAGAAGGGCTGGCCGGTGGCCCACGGGAACGAGGGGTCGGGGATCGGCTGCTCGGCGAACGGCAGCAGCACACGGTTCTGACACGAGGCCAAGGCGCGGTACTGCTCCAGCGTGGCCGGCACGCGGGTGTTCAGACGCGTCAGCGGCGGCACCGTGGCCTGCAGCTTGCGGGCCAGCCCGCGCAGCTCACGCTCGGAGATCAGCCCGCGGGCCTGGCGGATGAACGGCAGCTGGGCGTCCAGGGTCGCGTTCGACGACCGCGCGCCCGGCAGCGCGTCGCGGGCGAAGGCCCGCACCGACGGCAGCGCCGAGTTCAGCGAGGCCAGCGCCGGCCGGCCCTCGCGCAGCACGTCGCGCAGCGCGGGCACGGTGGCGCGCAGGTTGCCCTCCTGGCGGGCGAAGCCGGCGATCGTGTCGTTGAGGTCGGTGACCAGGTCGCTGAGCTGCTGGGGGTTGCGCGACAGCGCGCCGAACACGCGCCCCTGCCCGCGCAGCAGGCGGCTGAGGTCGTGGGCCTCGGTGCCCCGCGTGGCGTCGCTGACCTGGGAGGTGTCGCGGTAGGCGGCCTCCCAGTGCTTGATCGCCTCGTTGAACCCGCGCGCCCCCGGTCCCTTCAGCGCGCTCGAGTACTCGCGCAGCAGCGTGCGCAGGTCCTGGCGGGTCTCGGACTGCAGCGCCGTGAGCACCTGGTTGAACTGCACCGGCGCCGCGGTCTGCTGCGGCGG
>DASQLM010000086.1:0-26785 GCA_035630015.1 Thermoleophilaceae bacterium
TGGGCGAGGCTGGTGGCCAACCCCGAGGACCGCAGGAAGGCAGCGCAGGAGTACATCGAGTCGGTGGACGGCAAGCTCCACGGCTTCTGGTACGCCTTCGGCGCCCACGACGGCTTCACGCTCTGGGAGGCGCCGGACAACGTGTCGATGGCGGCGGTGGCGGTGGCGCTCGGCAGCGGCGGCGCGCTCGGCTCGCTTGACACGACGGTCCTGCTGACGGTCGAGGAGACGATCGAGGCGCTGGGCAAGGCCGGGCAGGTCGGGTACCGGGCCCCGGGCGCCTAGCCCCGGGCCTGCACCGAACCTCCACACGCCCCCCTCCCCGCGGGGACACGCCCGCCGTACAGTCCCCCCGGTGACCGCTGCCCTGACCGCCCGCGCGCTCTCGAAGCGCTACGGCAGGACCACCGCGCTGGAGGGCGTGGACCTCGAGGTCGCGGAGGGCGAGCTCGTCGGACTACTCGGCCCGAACGGCGCGGGCAAGTCGACGCTCGTGAAGATCGCCTGCGGCCTGGTCCGGCCCACGGGCGGGCAGGCGCAGGTCGCCGGCGCCCCCGCCGGCAGCCGGGCGGCGCGGGCGTCCACCGGCTACCTGGCCGAGCTGTTCCGCTTCCCCAGCTGGGCGAGTGCCGAGGAGGTGCTGGCGCTGCATCAGCGCCTGGCGCGCTCCGACGGCGGTGCGAAAGAGCGCGAGGCGCTTCTGGCCCAGGTCGGCCTCGCGGGCGAGGGCGACCGCCGGATGGAGACCATGAGCAAGGGCATGCAGCAGCGGCTGGGCATCGCCCAGGCGCTGGTCGGCGGCCCGCGCCTGGTGCTGCTGGACGAGCCGACCAGCGCGCTCGACCCGGGTGGCCGGCGCACCGTGCGCGACCTCCTGGTCGGCCTGCGCGAGCGGGGCGTCGGGGTGCTGCTCAACTCACATCTGCTCAGCGAGATCGAGCTCGTCTGCGACCGCGTCGTGATCATCGATGGCGGCCGGGTGGTCACCGAGGGCCGCCCGCAGGATCTGACCGCGCCCGGCGGCGTCGAGATCGAGACCTCCGAGGGCGTGCGCCGCCTTCCCGACGCACGCCGCGATGACGTTCCGCGGATCGTCCGCGAGCTCGTGGCCGGGGGCACCGAGGTCTACGGCGTCCGCGTGGTCACGGGCACGCTCGAGGACGCCTACCTGGCCGCCGTGGTTGGGCGCGACACATGAGCGACGCGATCACCATCGCCCGCCATGCCCTGCGGGAGGCGATTCGCCGCCGCGTGCTGCTCGTGGTCGGGCTGCTCACCGCCGCCTTCCTTGGGCTGTACGCGCTGGCCGCGTTCGAGGCCTTCGACTCGCTGGACCGCACGAGCACCGGGGGCATCCCGATCGACGAGCGGGCACTGACGGGCGGAACCCTTCTCGGCCTGGCGATGTTCGTCGCGCTCTTCCTGGCCGTGGTGCTGGCCGTCTTCCTCACGCTCGACGCGGTGCGCGGGGACGCCGAGCGCGGCCTGTTGCAGCCGCTGGTCGTGCGCCCCGTGGGGCGTACGACGCTGCTGGCCGGACGGCTGCTGGCCGCCTCCACGGTGTGCGCCTCCTATGTGGTGATCGTCTTCCTGCTGGCCGCGCTGATCACCAAGGCCGCGGGCGACTTCACGCCCTCGTCGCTGGTCGTCCCGGCCGCCGGCCTGGCGCTGGGCGTCGTGACCGTTGTGGCGGTCTCCTTGCTCGGAACGACCGTGCTGTCCACCACCGCCAACGGCATCGCGGTCTTCATGGTGTTCGCGACGGGGCTCGCGGCCGGACTGCTGGGACAGATCGGCGATGGGCTGGACGTGGACTCGCTGACCCAGGCCAGCTCGATCATCTCGTGGGTCGTCCCGTTCGAGGCGCTCTACCAGAACGGCCTGCACGCGCTGACCTCCGACATCGGGGGCGCGACCGGCGTGATCGTGCAGCTCGGGCCGTTCGGCGGAGCCAGCAGCGTCGGCGCGGCCATCTGGCCGTGGGCGGTCGCGTGGTCCGCCGCCGTGATGGCGCTTGCCGCGCTGGCGTTCAAGCGCCGCGACCTCTAGGCGCCTGCCGCGGCAGGAGCAACAGGGCGCCGACCAGAAAGCAGAGCGCTCCCAGAGCGGTCGTCCAGTTGGCGGCCGCCAGGTCGAGCACCGATCCG
The DNA here is from genome assembly GCA_035630015.1 of Thermoleophilaceae bacterium. Taxonomy (GTDB): domain Bacteria; phylum Actinomycetota; class Thermoleophilia; order Solirubrobacterales; family Thermoleophilaceae; genus JAAYBF01. The sequence continues at coordinate 2,148 of DASQLM010000086.1, forward strand.
CTGGAGGGGACGATGTAGGACGCGATCGCCGAGATCCCGAAGAGCACGCACCCCGCCAGGTTCACCGCCGCCATCCTCCATTCCCGGTTGCTCCGGTCACGGCCCCGCGCGTTCGCGACCCGGTACCCGAGCACACCGGACACGAGGAACGCCGTCGAGCCGAACAGGTCGGGCGCCCACACCAGCCGGTGGGCCTGCTCGGTGGTCAGCGCATCCTGCATGGCCGCGTAGGTGCTGAGGTTGAACAGCAGCGTGCCCGCGAACTGGACGGCCGCGCTCCACCACGAGGCATCGGCGGCCCAGCGGCCCACCCTGAGCGTGGACTCGCGCAGCTCCAGCAGCGCCGCGAGGGTGAAGAAGATCGAGCCGGCGAAGAACACGGCGCCGTCGGCTCCCTCCCCGACCAGCTGTATGAACCCGGGGAATGGCCCGACCAGGAAGCACGCGGACCCCAGCGCGAAGCCGATGGCGATCCAGCGATCCCACACGAACCTCCCATGCGCCAGCCTGGGCGCGAAGGCCAGCGCGTGGCCGATCACGCCGGCACCCGGGTCACGGGGACGCTGCCGTCGGATCGGGCTCGGCGCCGGAGAGGTCCGCCGAGACCCGCACGACGGTGGCCGTGACCGGCGCGGCCAGAATCAGTCCCACCGCCCCGAAGAGCGCGCCACCGGCGATGGTCACGATCAGGACCGCCAGCGGGTGGATGCCGAGCGCGCTGCCCATCGCGAACGGCTGCACGAGCTGCTGAAGCACGCTGTTCGCCAGCAGCTGCACGACGATCATGCCCGCGGCCGCTTCGGGACCCGCTCCTCCCAGTGCGAGCAGCACGGCGAACGCACCGGCCGCCCAGGCGCCGAGGTACGGGACGTAGGCGGCCAGGAACGTGACCGCGGCAATCGTGCCCGCCAGCGGGACGCCCAGGACCAGGGCGCCGACGAGGACGACCACGGCGTTGAACGCCGCCACCACGGTCACGCCGAGAAAGTAGCCGCGCAGGGACTGCAGACCGCGGCGGCTGACGAGGCGGGCGAGCGGAGCGGGAACGCCCATGTGGCGCTCCACCCACGCCCGTATGGTCGGGCCGTCCTTGAGCAGGAAGAGGGTGCTCAACGCGGTCATCGCAAGGAAGAAGACGAGCGACGACAGCGCCTCGACGCCGGTGCCGACCCCCTGCAGCAGGGCGCTGACCGCATCGGTGCTGGACGAGCTTGCGTCCTTGTTCGCCGACTTGGCCTTGCTGGGATCCACGCCGAGATCCTTCAGCCAGCCCTCGATCGTCTGCTTGGCCTCGGCGAGGTGCTTCTTGAGGTCACCCGCCTCGCTGGTGATCCCCGCCAGCACCACCACCGTGACCAGCCCGGCGAGCAAGACGAGGGCCAGGAGCAGGAGCACGGCACTCGCCGCCCGGGGCATGCGGTGGCGCTCGAGCCACGCTACGACCGGAGAGGCAACCGCGGCGACCACCGCCGCCGCGATCACCGGAGCGACGATCACCTGCGTCAGGGACAGCACCCACACCGCGCCGACGAGCAACACACCCACACCGACGACCAGCCACGCCATGAGGCCGATGTCGCGAAGCCACCGCGGCGCCTTGAACACGCCCGCCAAGTCGCCGGTGGCGCGGTCACCGTCGTTCATCGTCCCACTGTTCCAGCCGCACCCGCATCGGACAGTGATGCGGGCTGGTGTCTTGACGGGGGTGCGCGTCAGGTGGGTAGCTCGTCGGTCTCCTGCTCGCGGGCCAGGGACACCTCGGCGAAGTGCCCGCCCGCGGCTGCGTGTGCCTCATGGCCCAGCGCATCCAGCGCGGCATCGTCATGGAGCGGGTCGTGGTGGAACAGGCGCAGGCGCTCGGCGCCGGCCCGGCGCGCGAAGGCGATGGTGTCGCCGAGCCGCGAATGGCCCCAGCCCACGTGGTCGTCGTACTCGGCATCGGTGTACTGCGCGTCGTGGATCAGCAGGTCGGCATCCCTGGCCAGCGCGTGGCCGGAGATCCAGTCGGCCTGGCCTCGATCCAACGGCTGGCCCAGCGCCGGCTCGTGGTCGGGGAGGTAGGTCACGGTGGCGTCGCCGTCGGTGATCCGGTAGCCGAGCGTGGGGCCCCGGTGGTTCACGAACCCCGCCTCCACGCTGGCCGCCCCGATCTGCCACCGGCCCTCGTGTGCCTCCTCGAACGAGACCCGCGCGGGTAGCTCGTGGATCTCGACGGGGGCCAGGGGCGCCGAGATGTACCGCCCCAGGCGGTTGAGCAGCGGCGTGCCCAGCGCCGGCGGGCCGTAGATCCGCACGTCGCGGCCGGGCTCGAACAGCGGGGCGAAGAACATCAGGCCCTGGATGTGGTCCAGGTGCAGATGCGTCAGCAGCACGTGCACGGTCCCGGACCCCCCGTGGGCGGCCTGGCCCAGGCCCCGGATGCCGGTGCCGGCGTCGAGGATCACCTGGCTCCCGTCGGACAGGGTCAGCTCGACACAGGCGGTGTTGCCCCCGTAGGCCGCCATCTCGGGCGTGGGGGTGGGTATCGACCCGCGTGCACCCCAGTACCGGACGGCCAGGGTCACCGGCTACTCCTCGGCGGCCCAGAAGACCACGATGGCCCCCTGGAACCCGTTGGCGTTCACCAGCGGCAGGGCACTCACGTCGACCTGTACCAGCTCACCTTCCTGAAGCCGGACGCGGAACCGCCCGTTCGCCGGCAGGCCTTCCCGCAGGGCCACCGACAACGGAAGCGAGTCGGTGGGCATCAGCTGGCCGAACTCGTCGAACGGGCCGAACTGCGAACTCCATTCCGCCTGATCGAGCGGCCCGACCTCCTCGAAGCGACGGCCGATCAGCGTGCCGGCCGAATCGTTGAAGAACACCACCGTCCCGTCCGGGTCGACGATGAAAGCAGCCAGCTCGACCGCGGACAGGAGATTGCGAGCCAGGATCAACTCGACGGTCATTGCCACGTCAGTCTGTCAAGAGTGCCAGGGACCGGGGGTATGGTGGCCCTATGCGCATCGCTCGTAGCGCCGGTGTCGTGTTGCTCGCCGCGCTGGTCTTCGCACCGGCCGCCGGTGCGGGCCCCATCGAGGACTACCAGGCGGTCGGCGCCGACTATCGAGCCGACGGCGACGTGACCGCCTGCCGCTTCACACGGCAGAGGCTCCAGAACGCCAGGGCCAACACCCCTCGCGACGTGGCCGCCTACGTCCCGGACTTCCTGAACGAGGTGAACGCCGAGATCAGGCGCTGGAGAAGCGGAGGCTGCAACAACCCGAGGCTCGCCTCGCTGTCGCTGTCCTCCTCCGTCTTCCGGGCGGCCAGGTCGGGGCCGGCGGCCGGCGCGCGCCGGAGGCGACCGGTGGGCACCAGGGTGTCGTTCAGGCTCTCCGAGGCGAGCTTGGTCAGGTTCACCGTCCACCGCAGGGCCAAGGGCCGCCGCGTCGGGGGCCGATGCGTGAAGGCCAAGCGCCGGAACCGTGGCAGGAAGGCGTGCATCCGCTGGGTGAAGGCCAGAGGTGCGTTCAAGGTCCCCGCCAAGGCGGGCGCGAACAGGTTCAAGTTCCGCGGCCGGATCGGCGGGAGGAAGCTCAAGCGCGGCCGCTACCGGCTCAGCGCCAGGGCGACCGACGGGGCCGGGAACAGGTCCGTGCTCAAGCGCAAGCGCTTCAGGATCGTCAGGTAACCCCCAGCCGGTACGGTTCGGTACACGTGGTCTCCGAACGCCACTTCCCCGAGCTGGCCGAGCGGGTCCGCAGCCAGCGCGAGCGGCTGCCGGTCCTCTACGGCGACGTCGACTTCTCGGCTCGTCCGTACCGCCTGGCGGTCGAGCCCGGCGACGAGACCTCGCTGCCCGCCTGGGCGGGGGTCCGCGAGGAGCTCCTCGCCGACGAGCGCCTGATCGAACTCCTCAGCACCGCCACGATGCTCGGCGACGTGGTGGCCGACCCCTACGCGGCGCTCATGGCCGACCACAGCTTCAAGGGGCTGATCGACATGCTGCGCCAAGCGTGCGCCGAGGGCGTCGACGCCGTGCCCGCCGCCCCGCCGGAGCTGGAGGACTTCATCGCGGCGATGGAGGACACGCCGGACTGGATCGACATGGAGCTGGTCGAGGAGGGGGCGCGCCACGAGCGGGTCCCGCAGGCGATGCTGGCGCCCTACGTGGTGCGGGGCGCGTTCGTGGCCACGTTCCTGAACACCTACGCCGCGCTGCCGATGGCGCTGACCGGCCAACTCGGCGGCCGCAAGGCGGCCCGGCGGGTGAACGAGACCGCGAGCTTCTTCGCCGTGACCACCATGCCGCGCGCCCTGGAGCGCCACGGGCCGGGCTTCGAGGCCGCCGCGATGGTGCGCCTGATGCACTCGATGGTCCGCTTCAACGCGCTCAAGCGCTCGGACGAGTGGGACCTCGACGTGTACGGCGTCCCCATCCCCCAGGTCGACCAGATGCCGGCCGGGCTGATCGGCGTCTACCTGCTGGCCCGCCAGACCCTGGACGGCGGCCGCACCGAGTTCAACTCGCGCGAGCGCGCGATCGTCGAGTTCAGCCGCTACCGCTGCTTCCTGCTCGGGCTGCCCGAGGAGCTGCTGCCCGACACACCCGAGGGGATCATCCGCGTGATGAACGCGCGCGCCGCCACGCTGCGCGAGGACTTCGACGACGAGATCTGCGGCGAGCTGGTGCGGGCCACCATGGACACCTACCTCAAGCCCACCCGCTCGCTGCCCGACCGCCTGTCCGACGCGGTCGAGAAGAGCTACAGCAAGCTCTTCTTCGTGCGCACCTTCCTGGCCGGCGACCGCGGCCGGGCGAACGAGATGGGCGTGGACGTGGGGATCGAGGACATCGCGTGCTTCGCGCTGACCTTCCCGCTGGTCTTCGGCTCCTTCCAGGCGGCCATCCACGCATCGCGGCTGCCGCTGGTGGGCGGGCTGACCGACGTGCTCGTGACCGAGCTGCTCAAGCTGCGGCTGGCCGGCTACGGGCGGCCGGAGTTCACGACGGACCACTCGTCGTACACGCCGGTGGCCGGCCCGCGGCCGGCAGCGGCCTGAGCTGGGTGCCCTCCCACCCGCGACACCCGCATCTGCCCCAGGGGCGGACGCCTGGCCGCCAGAGCGAGCGGAACAGGTCGGGCAGGCGCTTCGGCATCGTCGTACTGGGCGGCCTGGCCGCCGCCGGATTCGTCGTGGGCGCTCTCTTCCTCGCGGGCGCGATCGAGAACGACGACCCGAGCACGACGGGGGTGATCCTGCTGGCGCTGGCGGTGGTTTTCGCGTTGCTGACCCTGCTGATCTGGCGGATGGGTGCGCGCGCGGGAGGCCTCGGCCACGTGACGCTCACACCCGCCGCCACCGAGTACTCGCGCGGGGAACGGGTGCAGGCCCGGGTCCAGGTCCGCGACGCGACCAGGCTGGACGCCGAGACCGAGGCGGGCCTGGTGTGCATGGAGTACTACGACGTCCGGGTGAGCAACGGCAAGGGCGGAAGCCAGCGCAGCACCAGCGAGGCCGTCGTGTGGGAGTCGTGGCAGCCGATCGATCCCGCCCAGCCGGTCCAGGAGTTCGCCTTCGACCTTCCCGCCGGTGGCCCCTACTCACACGAGGGCGATGCGCTCTCGCTGGCCTGGAAGCTGTCGGTGCGCGAGCCCCGCCGAGCCAGGCGTGACCCGCGGGCCGACGAGCCGGTCTGGGTGTACCCATGAGCCTGCGGGTGACGATCGAGCTGCCCGCGGGCCCGTTCGTGGCCGGAGAGCCCGTTCGCGGGCAGGTGACCGTGCGCGGAGGCGACGGTATCCGGGGCCTCGAGGTGTCCCTGGTCCAGGTCGAGTGGTCGAAGGACTACGAGGCCGTCGGCCGCAGGGAGCCGCCACAGAGCCTGGCCGGCGGACCGGTGCCGGACGGCCGGCAGCTTCCCTTCGAGCTCACCCTGCCCCTCGATGCCCCTCCGGAGGTCCAGACCGGCCACGGCGGCCTGGCCTGGGAGGTCCAGGCGAAGGCCGACGTCCGCGGTCCCGACGCGATCGTGGGCGAGCGGATCTCCGTTTCTCCCGACTGACCAGGCGAACTCTCACTCCGCGTTGCGCCCGTGGCGGCGCGCGCGCAGCGTGTCCCAGCGCGACCGGGCCTGCGCCATGACCTCGTCCCACTGCCGCTGGACCTCGTTGTCCGCGGGCCGCTCGCCGCGGCGGATGCGGCCGAGCTCGTCGTGTACCTCGCGCCCGGCCGCGGCCGAGACGACCAGGACGACCATCATCGCGAACAGCACGGAGATCATGGCGAGGACCGCGCCGATCACGCCGTAGCGCGACGCATAGGTGCTGAAGAGGTGGGGGACGTACACCGTCGCCCCGACCGAGTAGGCCGCGAACAATCCCGATCCGATCACGGCGAACGGAAGGAGGGCTTCGCGCGAGATGCGTCTGGCGCTGAGCATCCGGCCACTCCAGAGCAGGAACGCGGCGGACAGCGGCATGATCACGAGCGTCGCGGCAAGCTCGAGGCGGCCGAACCCGAGCACGGCGTGGATGACGCCGCTGACGAAGATCCACACCGAGAACCCGGCGATCCACACCAGCCCGTTGAAGGTGTTGCGCACGCTCAACGGCGGGAGCTCCCACGTCAGCTCGAACAGCCGCTGTACCGCTCTGGTGAAGCTCAGGATCGCGATCAACACGAAGAACACCGCCAGGACGCCGATGCTCGTACTCGTGCCCGAGGGCGGCGAGAAGACATCCGTCACGGCTTCGGCACCTCCGCCGGTGAGCTCATAGCGGTCGATCACGCGCTCGGCCGTCTCCCTACCCCCCAGCTGCGACGACAGGTTGCTGGCGATGATGGCCAGCGGGATCGTCGCTGTGAGCGCACTGGAGGCCAGGGCGATGGAACGGTCGAATCCCGCCACCTTCTGGAACCGGCTGACCACGCGGAGCACGAACTCCGGGCGCAGCCAGAACGTCAGTGTCCGTACGACCCGCTCGCGGCTCACGCCGTGGCGGAGGCATCCCCGCCGCGTGTGACCACCACGGGGAGCTCGCTGTGCCGGATCAGCTTCCGCGAGACGCCCCCCACCAGATGCGAGCGCAGCCCCGATATCCCGTGCGAGCCGACGACGATGGCCGCAGCGCCCCGGTCGCGAGCGAGGTCGATCACCGTGTCGGCCACGTCCAGGTCGTCCGCCACCGAGTGCGCTTCGGCTGCCAGGCCCAGGGAGTTGGCGAGTTCGGCGCCCTCGTCGGCCACACGGGTCGCGTGGTCGTGCTGAGCGTCGTCGACCTCCTCAACGATCTCGGGGTTGGGAGGCATGGGCATCGTTCCGAGGGAGTCGGGCGGACCGACGGGCAGCAGCGCCAGCCCCGGCTCCCAGACGGTGACCAGCACGGCCCGGCGCCCGGGGAACAGCTCTGCCGCGTGCCGCACGGCCGCCTTGGCGACGTCAGAGCCGTCGTAGGCAATCACCACGGGTGCGTCGCCGGCAGCCATTCGAGGTGAGCCTACGGGACCGCGCGCTGGTCGGCCCACCAGTCGCGCCGTCCCTCCACGTCTCCGCGCGGATCGTCCCCGAGATTGGGCGCACCGATGACCAGGATCTCCAAGCCCTCCGGCCCCGCCTCGTAGCCTCGCCACGTGCCGGGCGGGACGCGCACCACGAAATCAGGGGCGACCGGGAGGCGCCGCCGGCGGCGGCTCCGCCATCGAAGCCTTCAGCTGAGTCAGTGGCGCGGACGGCACGCGGATGAGCCCGCGCGTGGGCCGGTCCAGGTCGAAGGTGACCAGGAGCAGCAGGACGACGAGCGCGGCCGCCAGCACCACGGTCAAGACCCCTCGACCGACGACCGCGAGGTAGGCGCCGAGCAGGCCCAGCGCGATGGCAGCCCCGATGAGCTCCAGCGCGAGCACCGCCGGGGGCACCCGGTTGTTCAGCGCCGCGACCCGCACGGTCTGCATGTCGATCATCTCGTTGAGGGACTCCACGTAGAGCCGGGGCGCGCTGTCGCGCGGCGCGGAGGCCAGCGATTCACCGGCCAGCGCCCAGAGCTGGCGCTGGAGCCGCTCGCCGTCGGCGATCGCGCCCTTCGCGGCCCCGCTACGCGGGACCGCGTTCGACACGCGGATGCTGGTGCCGAGATACGCCTCCAGGCGATTGAGCGAGCGGCTGCGCTCCGGCTCCGCCAAGGTCTGGGCCCGCAGGTAGGTGGTCCCGATGGCATTGGCGTCGTCGACCACGGCCGCGCGGCGATTCTCGTAGCGCCCGACGGCCATTGACAGGCCGAACGCCAACAGGAGCCCGACGAGGCCGAGCAGCGCCGCCTGCAATGCGGCGAACGGCTCCCGCAGATGATCTGAGCGGTGGCGCTGCGACCTCCCGATGAGCAGACCAACGACGGTCGCGCCGAAGACGACGGCGATGAGGAGGAGCGCCAGGACAGGGCTGCTGAGCCGGAAGAACAGCGAAGCCTCCAGGGCGGGCAGTGATCAGCCCCGTGCGAGCCGGTCGCGATTCGTACGCGCCGTGCCGGCATAGCCTGCGAGCTCGACGACGAATGCCAGCGCGACCCATACCCAGCGTCCCCCGCCGAGCTGCACTCCGGGGACCCAGGCAAGCGCGTACACGAGCGTCGTCAGGGGCAGCACGAACAGGCCGATCAGCGGCAGGATGAAGCTGTCGAAGGCGCGATCGACGTAGTCGGTGGAGATCCAGACCACGACCAGCGCGATGCGCGGGAAGAAACCGGCCAGGAGTGCGATGAGGCAGCCCATCTCGGACCATTCGACCACTGAGGGGCGACCCGGACAATGGTGCGGGCATGCGTGCGGTCGAGTGGCTCAGCCGCGCCGTGCGAGCCCTGGGGTTACCGGCGCTGCGTCCGCGGCGCGGTCGGGATGGTCCCGCTCGTTGAACCGGCGCAGGCCCTCGCGGATCTCGGGGGAGTCGAGGAGCCGGTTGAAACATTCCGCTTCGACGCGCAGGCCTTCGTCCAGCGGGAGGCCGAAGCCTCGGACCACCGCTTCGTGGTCGGTGTGGATGGCCGGCTGCGGGAGCGCGGCGATGCGATGGGCGAGCTCCACCGCGCGACCGACACATGTACCCGACGGGACGATCTCGTTGACGAGACCGATGCGCAGCGCTTCGTCGGCGTCGATGACCCGGCCGGTGACGATGAGCTCCATGGCGCGCCGGTAGCCGACGATGCGCGGCAACCGCTGCGTGCCGCCGTCGGCCAGCCCGATGTTCCAGCGCCGGCAGGTCACCCCGAACGTCGCGTGGTCGTCGGCGATCGCCATGTCCGTCCAGCACGCCCACTCGAGCCCGCCCGCGTAAGCGACGCCGTTGACCGCAGCGATCGTCGGCTTGTGAAGATCCGTCCAGCGGCTGGGGCCGAGTATTCCGGGGCGCTCTCCGCGAGCGTGAGCGTCGCGCTCGGCTTCGTCTTCCGGGACCAGCCCCTCGCCCGCGAACGCAGCCTTCAGGTCTCCCCCCGCACAGAACGCCTCCGTCCCGCTTCCGGTGAGAACGGCCACCAACTGGTCGTCGTCGTCACGAAAGCGGCTCCACGCCGCGACGAGCTCCCGGTGCGCCTGCGGCCCGATCGCGTTCATCCGCTCCGCCCGGTCGATGGTGATGACGGTGACCGGCCCGTCCTGCTCGTAGCGCAGGTGTTCGTAGGCGTCCATCGGGCGATGATCGCGGATCTAGGCAGCGTGGCCGTGCAGCGCCACCGGGATCTCACGGTACTGGTTGAGGAAGGTCGAGCTGACGCGCTCGCCGTCGCCGGCTAGGGCGAGGTCGGGGAAGCGTCGCAGCGTTTCCTCGATCCAGAGCTTGAGCTCGAGGCGGGCGAGGCCGGCCCCGAGACAGAAGTGGCGGCCACCGCCGCTGAAGCCCTGATGGGGGTTCGGCCGGCGGCGCACGTCAAAGCGCTGCGGGCGCTCGAAGACGCTCTCGTCGCGGTTGCCCGAGACGTACCACATGGCGAGCTTGTCGCCCTGACGCACCCGGGCGCCAGCGAGCTCCGTGTCGCGCGTCGCCGTCCGGCGCATGTACGCGAACGCCGGGTTGTAGCGCACGAACTCCTCGACCACCTGCTCGAGCGGGACGGCGCCTGAGCTGACGATCTCCATCTGCTCGGGGTCCTCGAGCAGGTTCTTCATCCCCGAGGTGAACACCGCGCGGGTCGAGTCGTTGCCCGCGACCATCAGGAGGAAGAAGAACATGACGATCTCCTCGTGGGCGAGGTGCTCGTCGTCGACCTGCGCCTGCACGAGGGCAGTGGTCAGGTCGTCGGTGGGGTGGGCGCGGCGGTCCTCGACCATCCGGTCGACGTAGGGGACGAACTCCTCCAGCGCGCGCATGACCTCGCCGAGGTCGGCGACCATCCGCGGATCCTCGAACGCCGTCGTGCGGTTGGTCCAGTCCACGAGCTGCTCAGCGTCCTCCCGCGGAACGCCCAGCATGTCGCCGATGACCATCGACGGGACGTGGACCCCCACGTCCTGCACCAGATCGAGCCGCCCATCGGGCTTCTGTTCGAGCGCGCGGTCGTAGACGAGGTTGATGATCTCGCGCATCCGCTCCGCGTGCTGCAGGGAGCGCTTGGGAGTGAAGGCCCGCTGTACCAGCGCCTTCAGGCGGTCGTGACGCGGAGGGTCCTGGCAGATCATCATGTGCTGGCCAAGGTCGATCGGATCCGGGGAACCGTCCCAGGCGAGCTTGTTGACGAGGGTGATGCTGCGCTGCGAAGAGAACGTCTCATGATCGCGACCGACTGCCGCGATGTCCTCGTAGCGCACGACGGACCAGAACCCGGTTTCGTGCTCGAAGTCGCCCAGGTCGCTCCAGTGCAGGCCGTCAGCATCGCGCAGCTGCGAGAAGACCTCGTGCGGCGGGCCGTCCTTCCACAGTCCGAGGTCGCTGACGTCGAGGTTTGCCAGCTCGGGTGCCGTCGTGGTGCTCATGAGTCCTCAGTTCGGTCGCGAAGCAGAGTGGGGAACCACCGGATGGTCAGCAGCCGCGCTTCTGGAACGCGGCCTTCTTCGTGTAGGCCCCCTTGGGCAGGTACGGGCCCAGGACCCTGGCCTCGTCGCCGGGAGTCTTCGTGTTCTGGATCGCGCGGCGAAAGCGCGCCGACGGGAGCATGTTGCGCACGACCAGGAAGCCGTCCTTGACATGTCCGGCGCCGTCGCCGTTCTTCGGCCAGGGGACGAATCCGACACCGCACTTCGCGCGGGCGTTCTTCGGCCGATCCGCGGTCGTGCTGCTGACGATCGTGTAGTTGCCCTTGGCGTCCACGGGGATCTGGCTGTCCCACAGGCAGCCGGCGCCCTTGGTCGTGTAGAGCGATTCGTTCTGACAGATCGACCAGTACCGGAGCTGGCCGCGGCCCATCCGCTTGACGCCGCTACCGGTCCGTGGCGTCTTCGGCATCTTGCCCTTTATGACGAGGACAGGACCCGCCGAGAAGCCGCGGCTCACGAACGACGCGACGTACTGGTTGTCGACGTTGCTGTACTGGCCTCCGATACGCGCAGGGTTGCCTGAACACTTGCCCTGGTACCAGCAGGAGATGACGAACCCCGTGTTGTAGTACGCGTGCCAACGCGGCTTCGCGGCCGCCGGGAACGTCGGGGCTGCGCCCAACGGGTTCCGCAGCGAGTCGTACGTTGCTCTGGGGAGCGCGGTGAGCGACAACTGACCGCCTTTGGCCTTGAGCGTCGAGCACGCCTTTGCTCCGGTCTGGACCGTGCCGTCGCCGAGGTGCAACTTCACCTTCGGGAGGCCGACGCCACCCGTGAGCTCGCTCCGCTTGAACGAGTCCGGCTCATAGATGCGCAGGAGCAGCAGTTGGTCTTGCTGTCCCGCCACGCCTGAGTACACGGTGTTGCGTGCGCGGCGACCGGTCGGCGTGGGGGCGTTAACGACGTTCACGGTGTAGCCCCGCTTCTTCGCGTCGCGTCGCGCGCCGGGGAAGTACGGGTTCACCGAGCCGACGTCGGGCTTGGTGCTGATGTCGTTGAGTGCATCGACCGGAGCGTTGTTGGTCTTGTTGTAGCTGTTGATCGACTGATAGCGGGCGTGCGCGTAGCGACCCTTGAGCACGATCTTCGAACCGACCGGCATGGTCACCTTCGCGGACCAGTACACCGCGCCCGAATCGGGGAACGCGTAATTGCGGAGGGCGTCGGTGTCGTACTTCGACGCGATGCGGTTGGCCCAGAAACAGTCCGTCTGGGGGATGGAGCGGGCGGCCGCGCCGGCAGTCGCGGGTGCCAGGGCGAGAGCGACCAGCACGACGAGTGCGCCCGCGAAACCGCGTGAGTGCGTGTGGTGGGACAAGGGTCCTTCCTTCCTTAGAGCGGATGCGCGCCCTGGGTCTTCGGAGCCGGGAGGAACACGCTAGACGCTGATAGGACATAAGTCAATTGTGTCTCTATTAAGACGACCAGTGATACTGTCCCATCGATGGCCACCAGCCCTCAGTCGTCCCCTGAGTTCCGGCGACCGGGGCGTGAGGACGCGCTGCAGCTCGCTCGACTGGAGTTCCTGGCCGGCAACCGGGTCGACATGCAGGTCCTGGCCGAGCAGCTCGGCATCGCCCGGGGCACCTTGTACCGCTGGGTCTCGAGTCGCGAGCACGTGCTCGACGAGCTATTGGGGCAGATCGCGGGCGAGACCTTCCGCGCCGTATGCGATGCCACAGGCGGCCGCGGGCTCGACCGGATCGCGGCTGCCAGCCGGACCGCGATGGAGCTTTTCGTCGCCCTGGAGCCTCTCCGGACCTTCATCACGCGCGAACCACAACTTGCCGTAAGCCTGCTCATGTCCGAGGCCGGCGGCGTACACCGGGAGCTTGCCGCCGTTCTTCGGGACATGCTCAACGTCGAGGGCGCCAAGTCCGGGCCGGAACTGGAAGACCGCATCAATGTGGTGGTTCACATCGCCACATCCCTGATCTGGGTGAGCTACGCCGTCGGCGACGAACCCCGGATCGAACGGACTACCAACGTCATTCGCGAGCTGCTTCGCGACGTGGTTCCGCGCTAGCGCGCCCACCGCGCGCTCATGAGTAGCTCGGGTTGTTGGTGTCGGGGATCTCGATGGAGAGCTGCTCGCCCTCGCCGAGGTACCAGAGGGCGCCCTGGCGCAGGATCTCGTCGAAGGCCCAGTACAGCTCGTTGGAGCCGGGGATGTACAGGCCGGCCTCCTTGAGGCGCACGAACTGCGGCCAGGAGGCGGCCAGGGCCTCGTCCTGGCCGGGGTGGCGCGGGATCTCCAGCCACTCGGCGATCTGGTCGCCGAGGTTGTACCGGGTCAGCGACTCCAGCAGCGAGCGGGTGACGAGGCCACCGTCCACGTCGGTGGCCAGGTCCAGGAGGATGTTCGCGAGCTTGATGCCCTCCGGCGTGGGTGCCAGGACCGGGTCGAGGATCTCCGGAGCCTGCGCGGACGCCGCGTCCCAGGTGGCCGGGATGTACTCGTCCCTGACGCCGAGCATGTGGGCGGCCACCTGCCAGGAGTGCAGGAAGGCATCCAGCTCGGCCGATCCGCTCTTCACGCCCCACTGCTTCATCGACCGCATCACCGACGTCGGCAGGCTGTGCCAGGTCACCAGGATGTCGCGCTGGCTGATCGGGATGTCCTCGTCGGCCACACCCTTCCAGTGCGGCGACTTCGGCAGCAGGTACCGCACGCCGGCGTGCGCCATGCGCGTTTTGACGGAGGTCACGACCATCTCGCCGTCCGGATCGTGGAAGCCGGCGAGCGAGCCGATGTCGTAGCCGTACTTCGCCGTGCGCGAGATCCGGCGCTTCATGTCGGCGCCGCCCCTGGAGTAGTAGACGGCGCGCGCCTCGTGCGGGATGACCGTGCTCATCATGCCGCTGGTGAAGCCGTAGGCCGCCCCGAGGTAGGTGCCGCGCCGCTTGTTGAACGTCACGGCCGCCTTGAGCTTGCCTGTGTCCGCCCACGTGGGCAGGCGCCGGGCATCCTCGATGAACGCGCGCAGGTCGCCGGGCAGGCCGGCCGGGAGCGCCTGGCCGTTCTTCGTCCAGGTGCGCAGCAGCGCGTTCACCGCCGGCACCTCGCCACGCTCGATGACGGCGGCGATGACCGGATCGGCCGCGTCGTCCCAGACCTGCCACGGCGGCGTGCCGCTGCCGGGGCCCGCCATCGAGGGCGCGCCGGCCCACGACCACTTCGGCAGGAGCATGCCGGCCCCCATCGCCGCACCCATGCCGATGAAGCCGCGCCGGCTCATCCCGCCGCGATCAGTGGCGCTCGTCATCCCTCGATCCCCTCCCAGTCGCCTCACAGTACGTAACGATCGTTTCGTAACGACCGTTCGCAACGGTAGAGCGCCAACGCGCCAGTGTCAACCGAGCCGGCCCAGCTCCTCGGCCAGCATCCGCGCCGCCAGCTCGCGCACCCGCGCCGGCTTCTCGACGCCGGCCAGCAGACCGATGCCGGCCAGCAGCGTGACCAGGCGATCGGCCCGGTGCTCGACGTCCGTGTCGGCCCCGAGCTGGTCCTCGTCCTGGGCGTCCTCCAGCAACCCGATGAGCATGTCGCGCAGCGCCGCCCATCCCCGGCGATAGCCCACCGAGAGGCTGTCGCCCTTGGACGCCTCGCCCCAGACGGCCACCCAGATCTGCCACTCCCGGCGGCGCTGCGCATCGACCGGCAGCAGCGTCTCCGCCGCGTCGCGCAGACGGTCGAGCGCCGGCCGGTCGGCGCGGATGGCCCGCTGAACGCGCCGCCCCGCCTCGGCGTTCGTGGCCTCGAGCACGGCCTCCATGACCTCGTGCTTGCCCGCGAAGTAGTGGGTGATGAAGCCCGTGGACACGCCGGCCTCGGTGGCGATCACGCGGATGCTGGCGCCGTTGACGCCGTGCGCGGCCACGGCCCGCGCCGCCGCGTCGACGATGCGTTCGCGCGCCTTGGGATCCCGGATCGACCTCGCCATCGGGCCGACGCTAGCGCCGTCGCGGCAACCAGCGGGGAGTCGAGCGCTTGTACGCGCGGTAGGGCTCCCCGAAGCGAGCCTCAAGCCCCGGCTCCTCGAACACCACGAAGTAGGCCGTGTTGATCACCAGGAATGCGCCGGCCCAGGTCAGGATGCCGGCCGACGCGAACAGCAGGCCCTCGCCGAGCAGGATGCCGAACACGCCGCCGATCATCGGGTTCCTCACATGGCGGTAGGGCCCCGCGGCGACGAGGTTGCGTGTCGGATCCCACGGCGCCAGCGTGCCGTCGCCGACCGAGGCGAACAACCTGACGGTCCAGAGCCAGAGGCCGAAGCCGGCGATCAGGATCGGCGCCCCGATGGCGCCGAGCAGCACACGCGTGCTACCGGAGGCGAACGGCGCCTCTCCGCGGAGGATGAGCCATGGAACGACGACCGTCACGGTGCCCGGCAGCACCACGATGGCGCTGAGGTGGCGCCCTAGTCGGACCACCAGTCGCGCGCACCCTCCACGTCGTCGCGCGGGTTCTCGCCCACGTTGGGCGCACCGATCACGAGGATCTCCAGGCCCTCCGGCCCGGCCTCGTAGCCGCGCCACGTGCCGGGCGGGACGCGCACCGCGTCCCACTCCTCGACCTCGATGACCTCGTCGTCGAGCTTCATCCGCCCGCTGCCGCGCACGACCACGAACACCTCCTCCTGCTCCCGGTGCGTATGGCCGTACGGGAACCGGTAGCCGGGCGGGATGCGCTGATGGCTCAGGCCGGACTGCTCGAGCTCCAGCGGCTTGGTCCCCAGATGGAACTCCAGGTCCGGCGCGCCGTCGAAGTTGGACCCCACGTCCGGCACGTCCGCCTTGAGGTTCCTGCGTGTGTACGGCATCGCGCGCGCCTACTTCCGCACGCGGAAGCGGAGCATCGTGATGGCGCCCGACTGGGTGGTGCCGAGCGGTTCCAGGTCGATCCTGTCGAGGCTTGGGGGCGAGAAGCGGACGCCGTCGCCCAGTAGCACCGGTACGACATACACCAGGATCTCGTCGACGAGCCCGAGCTGCAGGCACTGGGCGGCCACGTCGGCACCGAGGATCTCCAGGTTCTTGCCGCCCGCGGCGCTGCCCGCCGTGGCAACGGCTTCCTCGAGTCCACAGGTGAGGAACGTGACGGTGGGGTCCGGCTCGTCGGGAGGCTCGTGAGTGAGGACGAACTGTGCTCCCCCGTCGTAGGAGGTGTCCTGGTCGGCCATACGCTTGGCGACGTCGTACGTGCCCCGGCCGACGAGCATGGCGCCCGTGGCGTCCATGACGTCCGGAAACGCGTCCGCAGACAGGTGCTCGCCGACCCAGTCCATCGCGTGGCCGGGGCCGGCGATGAAGCCGTCCAGCGACATCGCCCTGTTTACGACCACCTTGCCGGAGCCCATCGAGCGCGCCCGAGAGGATTCGAACCTCTGACCTTCGGTTCCGTAGACCGACGCTCTATCCAGCTGAGCTACGGGCGCTCGCCGGGCAAGGGTAACGGCCCCGGGAACTGCCGGGGTCCCGCCGGGGACCTGGCAACATCGACCCGTGCCCGCCGTGGTGACCATCGGGGTGTACGGCTTCGATCTGAAGGAGTTCCTGGCGGCGCTCGACGCCGCCGGCGTCCGCCTACTCCTGGACGTGCGACAGCGCCGGGGCGTCCGGGGGCGGGAGTACGCCTGGGCCAACTCGGCCCGGCTGCAGGCCGCCCTCGCGGAAGCGGGGATCGGGTACCGGCACCTCAAGGAACTGGCCCCGACCACCGAGCTGCGCCAGCTCCAGTACCGCGAGGACGCGCGCCGGGGTGAGGGCAAGCGCTCCCGATCCGTGCTCGCGCCCGAGTACGTGGAGCGCTACACCCACGAGATCCTGGAGGCGGCGGATATGGAGCCGGTCGTGGCCGCGCTGCCCGCGGAAGGGACCACCGCGCTGCTGTGCGTCGAGCGCGATCCCGAGGCCTGCCACCGGTCGCTGGTCGCGGAGCGGCTCGCCCGCGAACACGGCGTCGACGTCGACCACCTGCGGCCCCGGTGAGGGCGGCCGGCGCGGTGCTGCTGGCCTGCTCGGCCCTCATCGGCTGTGGCGGGGACGATGACGAGCCCGCCCGCGCGCCGCGCATCAGCGACGCGGAGCAGGCGGCCGCCACCGTCCGCCGCCAGATGCAGGCCGTGGCGCGCGGCGACGGCGAGACGGCGTGCGGCCTCTTCTCCCCGAAGGCGCTGCGGGAGGCCGAGGCCGAAGTCGGCCGGCGCGCTGGGAACATCGGGTGCGCGACGGCGGTCGAGCAGGGAGCGGGCGGCCTGTCGAGGGACGTCCGCGCGGCGCTTCGCCGCCCGGCGATCACCCGGGTGCAGCTGCGCGGGAACAGCGCGACCGTCGAGGTGCGGCTGCCTGCCGGGCTGACGACCCGGGACAGCGCGCGCCTGCCCCTGCGCCGGACGCGCGAGGGCTGGAGAGTCGACGGCCTGCCGCCGCTCTAGGCGGCCAGCGACGCCCAGAGGTGCTGCAAGGCGTAGGCCCTGAACGGCCGCCAGGGCTCGGCCACGGCGGTGGCCGCCGCCGGGTCGCGGCCCAGCCGCTCCAGCGCATGGCGCACGCCCAGGTCGGTGGGCAGGAACGCGTCGGGGTCGCGCAGCGCGCGCATGGCCACGTACTCGGTGGTCCAGGGGCCGATGCCCGGCAGGGCCAGGAGGGCGGCGCGAACGGCGTCCCGGTCGGCCTGCGGGTGCAGCGGCAGATCGGCCGCGCACACGGCCTGAAGCGCGGCCGCGCGGGACTGCGGCATCGCCCAGGCCGACGGGTCGGCGGCGGCCAGGGCCGAGGCTTCGGGGAACACGTGCGTGACCGCGCCGACGGGCCGGGCGAGCGGCCGGCCGTGCTCGGCCACCAGCCGCCCGGCCAGCGTGGCGGCGCCGGCCAGCGACACCTGTTGCCCTAGCACGGCGCGCACCGCCAGCTCGTTCCCGTCGACCACGCCCGGCACCCTTCGGCCCGGCTCGGCGCGCACCAGCTGCCCGATCAGCGGGTCGTGTCCCAGCGCCGCGGCGACCGGCGCCGTGTCGGTGTCCAGGTCGAACAGGTCGCGCAGGCACCGCTCGGCGGCGGGCCGGTCCCGCTCGTCGTCGAGCGTGAACACCGTGGACCCGCCGGGGCCCACCTCGACCACGCCGTCGCCGTGCTCGAGCGCGAGGCTGCGGCGGTAAGCGCCGCCGACGGCCTCCTCGACCCCGGGCACGGCGCGGCGGGAGAAGAACTCGACCAGGTGGCGCACCACCCGGACGTTGTCAGTTGCGCTCGATCTCCGAGTGGAGCTTGAGCACCTGCGACCCGTCGTCCTGTTCGATCAGGTACGCGGGGCACTCCTCGCTGCCGTTCTTGACGATCTTGGAGCCGCCGATGGTGCGCTGGACGCGGCGCGTGAAGGTCTCCTTGACGTGGCCGCTGCCCGAGCCCTGCCCCCACTTCCAGCTGACGTTCGAACCCTTCCGGTACATGTCCCGGCTACGGAGCGGCCTCGTCAGGGGATGACGGGCAGCGTGACCGCGGTCGGGTGTCCGGCGCCGTGCAGCACCGCGACCTCGACCGGGTGCATGCGCTCGGCCGTGGCCACCTCGTCGCCGGTCCCCAGGTTGCGGGCGTAACGCGGGTGCGCCCCGCTCGACAGCTGCAGGCGGATCCGGTGCCCGGCCTTGAACCGTCGCGCGGTGGGCCACAGGTCGAGCTCGACCCGGTGCACGCCGTCGGCGTCGGCGTCGAAGCGGCCGGGCTCGACGCGCGCCAGCACGTCGCACACGTTCAGCGACGTTCCGGCGGGCAGCACGTCGCAGACACGGGCGAAGACGTCGAAGTTCGGCCCGCCGGCGCGCACGTGCACGACCGCCGACACCGGCCCGATGACCTCGACGTCCCGGTCCAGCGGCTCGGTGGTGAAGGTCAGGACGTCGTCGCGCGCCTCGAGCTCGCGGTTGTCCGTGACCGGCTCGCGCGCCAGCAGCGTGGGCCCGCCGACCGACGGGGTCGGGTCGGCCGGGTCGTAGCGGTAGGCCGCCTCGCCCTCGTCGGCCTCCGGCTCGTCCTCGCTCAGCCCTCCGCCCGCGCGCGCGTGGAGAGTCCGCGGCTCCGACGGTGGCGGCCAGGCGTCCATGCTGCGCCACTCGCGCGCGCCCGACACCCACACGCGAACGGGCGCGGGATCGACCATGCGCCGGTCGCCCAGCAGGTGAGCGCGCAGCCAGGCGATGCCCTCGCGGGCGCTGACCCGGGCCAGCTCCGGCGAGGTGTGGGTCCACGGCCCGACCACCAGCTGGGGCGAGCGGCCGGCGTCCTGGAGCGCCGCGAAGTCCTCGAGCATCCAGGGCAGGAAGATGTCCGCCCAGCCGCCCACGAGCTGGACCGGCGCGGTCACGTCGGCAACGTCGGCGGAGTGGTCGCGCGCCGTCCAGTACGGGTCGTCGGCGGCGGTGTGGGTGAGCCATTCGGCGAAGAACGGCACGGAGTCGCCGGCGGCCAGCGCGTCCAGGCCCCCAACCGGCAGCTCGTCGATCACGCCCGGGAGGGCGCGCAGCCGGCGCACCATGTGCAGCGGGGCGCCGCGGCGCTCCTGGACCGCGACCATCGTGATCCAGGACAGGCCCGTCTCCAGCGAGATGGCGCCGCTGCCCATGGCCTGGCCGTGGAAGTTCGACGCGGTGACCGAGGGCGCCAGCGCGGCCAGCGCGTCGCCGGCGCCGCGGGCCACGGCCCACTGGGTCAGACCCAGGTAGCTGGGGCCGGTCATGCCGATCCCGCCCTCGTGCCAGGGCTGGTCGCCCACCCACCGTAGGGTGGCCAGGCCGTCGTCGCGCTCGTCGAACGGGTCGAACGAGCCGCCGGAGCCGAAGGTGCCGCGCACGCTCTGCACCACCGCCTGCAGCCCCCGCTCGGCCAGCAGCCGCCCGAACAGCAGACCCACCGGCCCGCGCCGGCCGTACGGCGAGCGCACCAGCACGGTGGGCGAGGGCACGTCGGGCTTGGGCGCGTAGCGGTCGGCCAGCAACACCGCGCCGTCGGCCATCGGTACCTCGAGGTCGCGCTCGACCACCACGTCCCGGCTGAACGGTCGCGGCAGGCCCATGGCCCGGCCGGCGGCTTCGCTGGCGATCGTCATCGCGTGATTGTGGCGAATCGAAGTGTGGTATGACTGGTACTGATCATGTCATTGTCATACCACCTCAGGGAACAGCTGACCAAGCCCATCACCGGCGTCATGGGCCACCACGACGAGCCGCGCATCTACGCCGAGCCGCCGGGCGACCCCGGCCTGTGCGGCCCCGGCAGCGTGTCGTGGGAGATCCACGCCGACGTGCCCACGATCGCCATCGCGGGCACGGCCGCCATCACCATGGAGATCCTGCACCCGTCGGTCATGGCCGGCGTGAGCGACCTGTCGAGCTACCGCACCGAGCCGCTGCGCCGCGCCCGCAACACCGCCGGCTACGTGATCGCGACCACGTTCGGGAACACCGAGGCGGCGGAGGGCGTGATCGCGCGCGTGCGCCGCATGCACGAGCGCGTGACCGGCAGCCGCCCCGACGGGGTCCCCTACCGCGCCATGGACCCCGAGCTGATCGGCTGGGTGCACACGTCGATCCCGTGGATGGTCATGCGCGCGTTCGAGCGCTACAACCGCCCGCTCACCGCGGCCGAGCGGGACCGCTATCTGACCGAGCAGGCGGTGATCGGCCACAAGGGCGGCGCGGGCCCGATCCCGGAGAAGGCCGCCGAGCTGGACGAGTACGTGGAGGCCATGCGCCCGCAGCTGGCCGTGACCGAGCAGACCAGGGAGTTCTTCGACTTCCTGGTGGACTCGCCGGAGGGCACCGCCCTGCCCGGGCCACTGCGGCGGCCCTCGAACCGATTCCAGATCCACGCCTCGCTGAGCCTGCTGCCCGAGTGGGCCCGCGAACTGACGGGCTTCACCCACTCCGCCCGCGCCCAGCGGCTGGTCTACGAGCCCAACCTGCGCAGCACCGCCCAGGCGCTGCGGTGGGCTTTCGGCGAGCCGCCGTTCGCGGCCATGGCGCGCGCCCGGACGGCGCAGGCGCAGGCGCCCGCCGCCGTGGCGGCCTGACCGTGGAGGCGCAGTTGGCCACGTTGATCGGCCAGGCGCTGGGCCCGGCCGACACCGACGCCCCCGACGCCACCCGCGAGCGCATCCTGGACGCCTGCCTGCAGGCCGCCGCCGCCGTGGGCCTGCAGCGCACGACCATCGAGGACGTGGTCCGGCGCTCGGGCCTCGGGCGCATGACCGTGTACCGCCGCTTCGCCCGCCGCGACGACCTGGTGGAGGCGTTGATGCTGCGCGAGTGCCGCCGGTTCCTGGCGGCGGTGGCGGACGGCCTGGCCTCGGAGGAGGAGCCCGAGCAACGCGTGGCGGCGGCGTTCGTGGCCGCGATGCGGTTCGTGCGCACCCACCCGCTGACGCGCCGGGCGGCCGAGTCCGAGCCCGGATCGGTGCTGGACACCGTGGCCGCGGGCGACGGCCGGATCCTGGCCATGGGCCGGGGCTTCATCGCGGCCGAGATCCGCGCGGGAGCCCCGTCGGTGGACCCGCGCCGGGCCGAGCGGGTGGCCGACGTGGTGGCGCGGCTGTTCGTGACCTACGTGGGCGTGCCCCCGACGGACCCCGACCCCGGCGACGACGAGGCCCTGGAGGCCTTCGCCCGCGAGACGCTGGTGCCCCTGATCGCACAGGCGGTGGACTAGCCTCGGCCGGATGCCGGAGCTGGCCGACCTGGACGCGATCCTCAGCGACCTCGACGGCGTGCTGGTGGACTCCGACGCCGCCATCGGGCGCGGCTACGACGAATGGGCCGACGGCCACGGCCTGGACCGCGCGCTGGTGCGGTCGCTGTACCCGGGCACGCCCGCGCGCCAGGTGGTCGAGCAGGCCGCGCCGTGGCTCGACCCGGCCGCCGAGGCCGAGCGGATCGACCGCATCCACGTGGCCCACGGCTCCGGCGTCCGCGCGCTGCCCGGCGCCGCCGAGCTGCTGGCCTCTCCCCCGCGGCCGCTGGCCGTGGTGACCTCGTGCAGCCGGCTGCTGGCCCGCGCGCGCTTCGAGGCGTCGAAACTGCCGGCGCCCGAGGTGGTGGTCACGGCCGACGACGTGGCCACCGGCAAGCCCGACCCGGCCGCCTACCTGGAGGCGGCGCGGCTCCTGGGCGCGGATCCGGCGCGGTGCCTGGTGATCGAGGACGCGCCCGCGGGCGTGAGGGCGGGCAAGGCCGCGGGGATGCCGGTGCTGGCGCTGACCACCACGCACTCGCCCGCGGAACTGGAGGAGGCCGACGAGCTGACGACCGACCTGACGCTGCTGGCGGGCTAGGAGTCGTCCTCGGCGGGCTGGCGGTCCGCCTCGTCCTGCTCGGCCTCCGCCTCCTCGGCGGCGCGCTTGGCCTCCTTGCGCGCCTTGCGGCCGCCGGGCATGCGCCCCGCCACCTTGCCCAGCGGGGTGGCGGCCACGCTGAGCTCGTCGGCCGATGTCTGCAGCGACCCGACGCTGGCGCTGAGCCCGTCGAGGGCGGGCTCCAGCCGGCCCAGCTGGTCGCCGATCGAGCCCACCTGCTCCTCGACCGCCTGCACCCGCCCGGGCAGCTGGGGCAGCCCGCGGGTGGACTCGGCAAGGCTCTCAAGCGCGCTGGCCACGGTGGCCAGGCGGTTCAGCGAGTCGCCCAGCGCGCCGAGCGCGCGCAGCGTCTCCTCCAGCGCGCCGAGGCGCTGGAGCGTGGTGTCCAGGTCCGCCAGCCGCGACAGCGTCTCGGACAGGTCGCCGAGGTGGGCCACGGGGCCGTCCTCGGCCAGCAGTTGCTCCAGGCTGCCGCCCGGCGCCAGCATCCGGTTGACCGTGCCGTCGGACTGGACCAGCCTGTCGACGGTGCCGTCCTCGAGCAGCGCCTGGTCGATCAGGCCGCCCTCCACGAACAGGCGGTCCAGCACCCCGTCGTCCTCGAGGATCCGGTCAAGCGGGCCGCCCTCCACGGTCAACCGGTCCAGCGCGCCGCCCTCGGCCAGCAGGCGGTCCAGCGACCCACCCTCGGCCAGCAGCCGGTCGAGCGAACCGCCCTCGGCCAGCAGCCGGTCGGCCACGCCGTCCTCGGCCAGCAGCCGGTCCAGCGGCCCGCCGGTGGCCAGCGCCCGGCCCAGCGGCTGGTCGTCGGCGGTCAGGCGGGCGAGCTGCTCCAGGCGGGCCAGCGGCCCGTCCGGGTCGCCCAGGCGACCCAGGCCGACGATGGCGTCGGCGGTGGCGGTCACGGTCCTGACCGGGAACGTCACGATGCCCAAGAGCCCCATGCGCCGCCGAGCCTATCCCGACAGGGCCACCACCTGCCCCGTCGTCGCGCTACGGCGTGCGGCCTCGATCACGGCGACGACCTCCGCTCCCTGCTCCGCGGTGACCGGCATCGGCCGGCCGCCGCGCAGCGCCTCGCGCACGCCCGCGTAGAAGTGGCCGTAGTCGCCCTCGGGAGCCTCGACGATCTGCGCGCCGTCCTGCTCGGTGACCAGCCGCACCTCGACCTCGGGCGCCTGGTCGCCGCGCAGGCGCAGCTCCTGCGGGTCCAGGCCACGGGACTCGACCAGTCCGCCCAGGCCGGTGACCCGGAAGCGGGGGCCCGGCTCGACGGCCACGAGGCTCATCCACATCTGCACCGCCGGCCCGCCGGGGAAGCGCAGCTCCACGAACGTGTCGTCGTCCACGCGCGCGCCGGGCCGCCGGGTCTCGGCCCGCGCGATCACCGACTCGGGGGACCCGAACAGCACCAGCGCCTGGTCGATCAGGTGGCTGCCCAGGTCCCACAGCAGGCCGCCGCCGTCGGCGTGGTCATCCGACTCGCGCCATCGATCGCCGTCCACCCGCGGGCGCCAGCGCTCCCAGCGCGCCTCGAGCCGCACGACCGGGCCGATCCGGTGCACCAGGTCGCGCACCGCCAGGAAGTCGCCGTCCCAGCGGCGGTTGTGGAACACGGCCAGCGGTACGCCGGTCTCGGCGGCCGCCGCCACCAGGCGGTCGGCATCGGCCGTGCTGACGGCCAGCGGCTTGTCCACCACCACCGGAAGCCCGGCCCGCAGGGCGCGCTCGGCCAGCTCGGCGTGGGCGCGGTTGGGCGCCGCCACCACGACCAGGTCGAACCGGCCGGGCTCCTGCCAGATGGCGTCCGCGCCATCGAGCACGGCGGCGCCCGGATGGTCGCGGCCGACCGCCTCGCGGCGGCCGGTGTCGGAGGTGACCACCGCGGCCACCTCCAACCCCTCGGTGCGGGCGATGAGCGGGGCGTGCAGCCCGGCGCCGGCCGGCCCGTAGCCGACCAGCGCCGTCTGCAGCACCTCGCTCAGACTCTGCCTTCCGCCTGGCGCTGGCGCCGGGCCAGCGCGTCGACGATCACCGCCGCCAGCAGCACGCCGCCGGTGACCATGAACTTGACCGACGACTCCAGGGCCAGCAGGTCCATGCCGTTCGAGATCGAGCCGATGACCAGCGCACCCAGCAGCGCCGACCACACCGAGCCGCGGCCACCGAACAGGCTGGTGCCCGCGATGACCGGTCCGGCGATGGCCAGCAGGAGCAGGTCCGACGCGCCCGACGACTGGTTCACGGCCAGGAGCCGCGACGCCGCCAGGATGCCGCCGATGGC
>DASQLM010000087.1:0-3440 GCA_035630015.1 Thermoleophilaceae bacterium
CACCGACTCCGGGGGGTTCCAGGTGTTCTCGATGGGCCACGGCTCGGTCGCCGATGAGGTCAAGCGCCGGCGCGGGAACACCCAGAGCCGGATCCTGTCGATCGAGGAGGAGGGGGTCAGCTTCCGCGCCTACACCGACGGCGCCGAGCGCTTCATGGGCCCCGAGACCTCGATGGAGGTGCAGGCCGCGCTGGGCTCGGACATCGCGCTGGCCTTCGACGAGTGCACCCCCTTCCACGTGGACCGGGCCTACACGCTGCGCTCGATGGAGCGCACGCACCGGTGGCTGGACCGGTGCGTGGCCTGGCAGGCCGAGCACGGCCGCGACGACCAGGTGCTGTACGGGATCGTCCAGGGCGGGGTGGACCGGGAGCTGCGGGCCGAGTCGGCCGCGTTCATCGCCGGCGCCGGCGTGGACGGCATCGCCATCGGCGGCACGCTTGGCGAGGACAAGGACCAGATGCACGAGGTGCTGGGGTGGTCGATGGAGGGGCTGCCCGAGGCGCCCCCGCGGCACCTGCTGGGCATCGGCGACGTGGACGACATCGTCCACGCGGTGGGCATGGGCATCGACAGCTTCGATTGCGCGACCCCCACGCGCCTGGCCCGTCACGGCACCGCCCTGGTCCCCGACCCCGAGCGGCGCTGGAAGATCGACCTGACCAAGTCCGAGTGGCGCGACGACCCGCGGCCGCTGTTCGAGGGAGCCGGCACGCCGCACTCGCGCGCCTACCTGCACTACCTGGCCAAGGGCAAGGAGCTGACCGGCGCGCGCATCCTGACCCTGCACAACCTGGACTTCATGGCCCGGCTGATGACGGGCATCCGCACGGCCATCCGGGCGGGGGAGTGGGAGGCCTACGCGGAGCGGGTGCTGGCGGGGCTCGAGCCTTACGGGGCCCAGGTCAGTTGACGTTCAAGAAATGGCCAGGATGGCCATTTCATGGCACCGCATCATCGGGTGTTCTCGCGCAGGAACTGCTTGATGCCGTCCACCTGCTGCTGGACGTCGGGCTGGTCGACGGGATCGGGCCCCTGGTTCGAGCTCGACGAGTTGAAGGCCAGGATGACCGCGGCGATGGCCGCGGCCACGGCCAGGAACGCGAACAGGCCGCCGAGGCGCTTGTTGCGCTTGGCTCGCTTGTCGGCCTTGGACGCGTCGGCGGCGGCCGGCTGTACGCCGGTGGGGTCGCGCCGGTAGGCCGGCGGCGGGGTGGGGGCGTGGGTGGGGGTGCGGCGGGTGGCCTGCGTGCGCTCGAGCGCGCGGGTGGCGTCCAGCTCCTCGATGCCGGTGCCTGCGGCGGCGAGCATCCGGGTGGCGTCGGTCACGTCGCCGCCCAGGCCGGCGTCCAGCGCCTGTGCCATCTCCAGCGTGGTGGCGTAGCGGGCCTCGGGCTCGCGTGCCAGGCAGACGCGGATCGCGCGGTCCAGCTCCGGGGGCACCTCGGGCCGGTGCACCGTGATCGGCTCCACCGACTCCTCCTGCTGCTTCAGCGCCAGCTCGGTCAGCGACGAGTACTCGTGCGGCAGCCGCCCGGCCAGGAACTGGTAGGCGCAGACGCCCAGCGAGTAGATGTCCGAGGGCGGGCCGGCCTCCTCGCCGCGCGCCTGCTCGGGCGACAGGTAGGCCGCGGTGCCCAGCACCGAGCCCACCTGGGTGATGCGCGTCTGCTGCGAGGCCTTGGCGATGCCGAAGTCGGCCAGCTTGGTGGTGTGTGACTCGGCGGCCACCAGCAGGTTGCCGGGCTTGACGTCGCGGTGCACGACGCCGGCGCGGTGGGCGTAGTCCAGGCCGTGGCAGGCGTCGCGGATGACGTTGATGGCCTCGTCCAGCTCCAGCCGCTTGTGGTCGCGCAGCATGTCCGCCGCTGAGGGGCCGTCCACGAACTCCATGACGATGTAGTGGCGGTGCGACTCGGCGTCCAGGCCGGAGTCGAACACCTGGACCACGTTCGGGTGTTGCAGCCGGGCGGCGGCCAGCGCCTCGCGCCGGAAGCGAGCGACGAAGTCCTCGTCGTCGGCCAGGTGCTCGGCCAGCAGCTTCACCGCCACCGAGCGCTCCAGCACGGTGTCGGTGGCCAGGAAGACCGTGGACATGCCGCCGGCGCCCAGGCGGCGGTCCAGGCTGTAACGGCCGGAGATCTCGGGTGGCGCTGCCATCAGCCGTCCTCCGGGGCCTGGGTGCCACCGCCACCGGTGCCGTCGGGGTCGGTGCCGCCGCTACCCCCGCCGTCGTCCTGGGGCGTGGTCTGCTGCGGGGTGGTCTCCGGCGGGGTGGTCTCCGGCGGGGTGGTCTCGGGCGGGGTGGTCTCCGGCGGGACCGTCTCGGGCGGCACGGTCTCCGTGGGCGTGGTCTCCGTCTCGGTGGGCTGGATGTCCTGGCAGCCGTCGTCGGTCAGCTGCTGCAGCCGGGCGAAGCTCTCGGTGGTGGCGTCGCGCAGCTTGCCGTCCACATCCTCGGGCAGGTCGTCCAGCAGGCGCTTGACCGCGGGGAAGGAGTCGTTCTGGATGTCCTCGCAGGCGCCCGGGTTCTCGTTGTCGCGCGCGTCGTCGTAGCGGCGCTGGATCTCGTCCAGGCGCTGGTTCAGCTCGGCGACCGACGCCTGCGGCAGCTTGGCGCCCTCGGGCTCGTCGTCGGACGAGCCGCAGCCGGAGACGGCCAGCACGCACGCGGCCGCCGCGGCTGCCACCAGATGTCGGCGAGTGCGGATCATTGCCCCAAGTAGAGCCGTTCGCCCAGACCGACGGGGAGACCTGCAGCTTCTATGGCGCGCGCGGCCTCATCCACGGGGTACTCGGTTCGCTGCCAGCTCGCGGTCCACTGTTCCACGTCTAGCAGGAGCCAGGCCGCCCGGGGGTCGCCGTCGCGCGGCTGGCCCACGCTGCCGGGGTTCAGCAGCCACTCGCCGCGCGAGACGTCCAGCTGGGTCCCGCCCGCCGCGGTGCCCCCGGCCATGGCCCCGTCGGTGCGGCTGAAGTACGAGGCCACGTGGGTATGGCCGATCGCGGAGATGCGCGGCTCCATGGCGTCCATGCAGTCCGCGGCCTGCGTGCCCGACAGCACGTACTCCCAGATCGGGTCGCGCGGGCTGGCGTGGAACAGGCCGATCGCCTCGCCGTCGCGCTTGGGGCTCAGCGACTCGAGGTAGCGCAGCGTCTCCTCGGAGGCGTTCTCGCGCGTCCAGCGCGCGGCCTGCTCCGCGTGCGGGGCGAAGTCGGTGATGTCGATGTGGTCCAGCACGCCAAGGTCGTGGTTCCCGGCCAGGTTGACCTGGCACCGCTCGCGCGCGGTGGCGACACAGCCGTCGGGGTGGGCGCCGTAGCCGACCAGGTCGCCCAGGCACCAGACCCGATCCGGGCCGGCGGCGTCCACGTCCTCCAGCACGGCCTCGAGGGCCGGGAGGTTGCCGTGCACGTCAGAAAGAACCGCGATCTTCAGG
>DASQLM010000088.1:0-9582 GCA_035630015.1 Thermoleophilaceae bacterium
CACGGGGACGCGCATCTCCGACAGGCCCGCCGGCACCGACACGATGCTGCGCACGCCGGGCAGCATCCTCCCCAGGAAGACGATCTTCGGCCCGTGGCGGTCGAACCAGTCGTCGGCACGGTCCAGGCGGCGGTCGTCGAGCCGAAGCACCCGCCCGTAGCGGAGCAGCAGCGGGCGCCCGCCGTGGCGGCCGAGGGCGTACAGCACCGCCGCGCCGGCCACGGAGCCCGTGGTAGCGGCCACGATGGCCTCGACGAACGTCATCTCGCCCTCGAAAACCAGGAAGCCCGCAAGCGGCAGGATGATCTCCGAGGGGATCGGCGGGAAGACGTTCTCGAGCAGGATCAGCAACACCAGCATCCCCACGCCGTGTGCGATCAGGACCTCTTGCGCCCATTCGGTCACGCCGCGGAAGGTAGCTGGCGTTGGCGCCCATGTCCGGGCCCTAAGGGAGATCCCTAGGACGAGGCGGTGAAGTCCGGCACGGCGATCCGGGCCTCGTCGGCGGCCTGGTCGTCGGCCTTGGTCTGCGAGTCGCGCTCGGCCGCCACCCGCTGCCGGTAGAGCTCCACCTGCTGCTTTCGCTGCTTGGCCGACCAGCCCAGGACCTCGGCCATCAGGTCGGCGGCCGGCTCGGCCGACGCCAATCCGCGGTCGAACGTCTCGATCGAGATCCTGGTGCGGCGGGCCAGGACGTCGTCCAGGTGCTGCGCACCCTCGTGTGAGGCCGCGTATCGCACCTCCACCCGCAGGTAGTCGTCGGCGCCCTCCAGCGGCTCGCCGAGCGAGGGGTCGCGGGCGACCTCGGCCAGGAGGTCGTGGATGGCCGAGCCGTAGCGGCCCAGCAGGTGCTCGATGCGCTCGACGTGCAAGCCGCTCTCCTGCGCCAGCCGCGCCCGCCCGTTCCACAGCACGTGGTAGCCGTCGGCGCCCACCAGCGGCGTGACCTGGGTGGCCGACGGCGGCACCCTCTCGTCCAGCCCGCGCACCGCGGCGTCCACCGCGTCGCGGCCCATGACCCGGTAGGTCGTGTACTTGCCGCCGGCCACCGACACCAGGCCGGGGGCGGGGGAGGCCACGCTGTGCTCGCGGCTGAGCGTGCTCGCGCCCTCGCGCTCCTCGGCCAGCAACGGCCGCAGGCCGGCGTACACGCCCTCCACGTCCTCGTGAGTCAGCGGGCTGGCCAGCACCTTGTTCACGTGCTCGAGCACGTAGTCGATGTCGCTGGCCGACGCGGCGGGGTGGGCCTTGTCCAGCTCCCAGTCGTTGTCGGTGGTGCCGATGATCCAGTGCCGGCCCCAGGGGATCACGAACAGCACGCTCTTCTCGGTGCGCAGGATCAGGCCGGTGTCCAGCTGGATCCGGTCGCGCGGCACCACCAGGTGGATGCCCTTGGAGGCGCGCACCTTGAACTTGCCGCGCTCGCCGACGAGGTCCTGCACGTCGTCGGTCCAGACGCCCGTGGCGTTGATGACCTGGCGGGCGTCGATCTCGATCTCCTCGCCGCTGGGCCGGTCCTGCACGCGCACGCCGGTGATCCGGCCGGCCTCGCGCAGAAAGCCCACCGCCGGGGCGTTGCTGACTACGGCGGCGCCGTACAGGGAAGCGGTGCGGGCCACGGTCAGCGTGTGACGGGCGTCGTCGACCTTGCAGTCCTGGTACTGGACGGCTCCGATCAGGGCGTCGCTGCGCAACCCGGGGGCCACCTTGAGCGCTCCGCGCCTGGACAGGTGCCGGTGGCGGCGCAGGCCCTTCGCGCCGCCCAGCCCGTCGTACAGCACCAGCCCGGCGCCGATGTATGGACGCTCCCACAACCGGTGCTCCAGGGGCATCATGAACGACACCGGCCGCACCAGGTGCGGGGCCAGGGTGTTCAGCAGCAGGCTGCGCTCGCGCAGCGCCTCGCGCACCAGGCCGAACTCGAACTGCTCCAGGTAGCGCAGGCCGCCGTGGATGAGCTTGCTGGAGCGGCTGGAGGTGCCGGCGGCGAAGTCGCGCGCCTCGATCAGGCCCACTCGTAGGCCGCGGCTGGCCGCGTCCAGGGCGGCGCCTGTGCCGGTCGAGCCCGCGCCGATGACCACGATGTCGAACGTCTCGTCGCGCAGTCGCTGCAGGTCGGCGGTGCGCTGGGCCGCGCTCAGGACACCGGGCTGGATGACGTCGTCGCTCGCGGGCATCGTGTTGCAGCCTAGTGCCCCGGTTTCGCCCGGCTCACGCGCGGGCATGACGGCATGGGAGGTGGCCGGTAAGGGCCACGAGGAGAGGAGACGCCGTGTCCGGAACACAGCACCAGCGGGGATTCCGCTGGCAGCGCTCACCGGTAGGAGAACTGGTCGCGGAGTTCTTCGGAACCTTCGTGATCATCGCGTTCGGATGTGGGGTGGTGGCCATGACCGTGGCCGCGTTGCCCGAGTCCGGACGGGGCGAGACGGGACTGGCTTCCGCCGGTGACTGGCTGCTGATCGCCTGGGGCTGGGGCTTCGCCGTGGCCTTCGCGGTGTACGTGGCCGGGGGCGTGAGCGGCGCCCACCTGAACCCGGCCGTGACCCTGGCGCAGGCCGTGTCGCGCGGCTTTCCCTGGAAGAAGGTGCCCACGTTCTGGGCCGCCCAGCTGCTGGGCGCCTTCGTCGGCGCGGCGTTGGTCTACTTCAACTACCACGACGCGATCTCGGCCTTCGAGGTGTCCGAGAAGATCACGCGAGGCACGCCCGACTCCGTGCCCACGTTCAGCATCTTCGGCACCTTCCCAGCGCCCTATTTCGACTCGTGGTTCGGGCCGTTCATGGACCAGGTCATCGGCACCGCATTCCTGGTCGGCTTCATCTTCGCCGTGACCGACGAGTTCAACGCGCCCGTCAAGTCCAACCTGGCGCCGCTGGTCGTGGGCTTCATCGTGGTGGCCGTGGGCATCTCCTACGGTGCCAACGCGGGCTACGCCATCAACCCCGCACGCGACCTCGGTCCGCGCATCCTGGCCTGGCTGGAGGGATGGAAATCCGTGGCAATACCCGGCGACTATGGGAACGTGAACTTCTACATGTGGATTCCCATAGTCGGGCCGCTGGTGGGCGGCGTGCTGGGTGGCGTGATTTACGACAAGCTCATCCGCGACGTGCTGGTCGCGCGCGGCACCCCGCCCGACCCCGACGTGGTCGAGGGCGCCAGCACCGACATCGACGAGCCCGGGCACAACCGGGCGCCTCAGAAATAGAAAGGGACCCATGGCCAAGTACATCGCCGCGATCGACCAGGGCACCACCAGTTCACGCTGCATCCTCTTCGACGAGGCCGGCTCGATCGTCCACATCGACCAGCGCGAGCACGAGCAGATCACGCCGAAGGCCGGCTGGGTCGAGCACGATGCCTCCGAGATCTGGAAGCGCGTCCGCGAGGTCATCGGGGGCGTGCTGGCCAGCTCGCCGGCCGAGGCCGGCGACGTGGGGGCCATCGGCATCACCAACCAGCGTGAGACGGCCGTCGTGTGGGACCGCGAGACGGGCGAGCCCGTGTACAACGCCATCGTCTGGCAGGACACCAGGACCGCGCCGCTGGTGCGCGAGCTGGCGGGTGACGAGGGGGTCGACCGCCTCCGCGACGCGGTCGGCCTGCCGCTGTCGACCTACTTCTCCGGTCCCAAGATCAAGTGGATCCTGGACAACGTGGACGGGGCCCGCGAGAAGGCGGACGCGGGCCAGCTGGCCTTCGGGAACATGGACACGTGGGTGCTGTGGAACCTCACCGGCGGCACCGACGGCGGGGTGCACGCCACCGACGTGACCAACGCGTCACGCACCATGCTCATGGACCTGAGCACGCTGGACTGGCATCCGCCGGCGCTCGAGCTGATGGGCATCCCCGCATCGATGCTCCCCGAGATCAAGTCGTCGTCCGAGAACTACGGCGAGGCCAAGGGCACTGCCCTGGGCGGCGTCCCGGTGTCCGGCATCCTGGGCGACCAGCAGGCGGCCCTGTTCGGCCAGACCTGCTTCGAGAAGGGCGAGGCCAAGAACACCTACGGCACCGGCTCGTTCCTGCTGGTGAACACCGGCGAGGAGATCGTCCACACCGAGAAGCTGCTGACCACCCCGGCCTACAAGCTGGGCGACGAGCCCGCCCGCTACGCGCTCGAGGGCTCGATCGCGGTCACCGGCGCCCTGATCCAGTGGCTGCGCGACCGGCTGAAGATCATCCCCGACGCGCCCGCGGTCGAGGAGCTGGCCAAGACGGTGGACGACAACGGCGGGGTGTACTTCGTGCCCGCCTTCTCGGGGCTGTTCGCCCCGCACTGGCGCGACGACGCCCGCGGCGTGATCTGCGGCCTGACCGCGTACTCGAACCAGGGCCACATCGCCCGGGCCGCGCTCGAGGCCACCGCCTGGCAGTCCAAGGAGGTGGTCGACGCCGCCAACGACGTGGCCGACGTGCCCTTCCAGGAGATGCGGGTGGACGGCGGCATGACCGGCAACGAGCTGCTGATGCAGTTCCAGGCCGACGTCCTGGGCGTGCCGGTCATCCGCCCGGCGGTGACCGAGACCACCGCGCTGGGCGCGGCGTACGCCGCCGGCCTGGCCGTGGGGTTCTGGAAGGACCGGTCCGAGCTCAAGGAGCGCTGGGCCGAGGACAAGCGCTGGGAACCGCAGATGGCCGACGACGAGCGCGAGGCGGGCCTGGCCAAGTGGCGCAAGGCAGTCGACCGGTCCCTGGACTGGGAGGAGTAGGCATTCGCGCCTAGTGGCGCGGCTCCAAGCTCAAGTTCGGCGCTGGCCGGGCCGATTCAGCATGGGATGCCCTCGTCTGGCTCTCGCCTTCCTGCGCTCGCGCTGAAGATCGGTCTGCCAATCGCCGCCGTGGTGGTGGTGCTGGTGGCCATCCTCGCCGGCGGATCCGGCAAGGCCGGCGACGAGGAACTGCTCAAGGCGGCGGAGACCCGGGCCGAGGTGGCCCGCGGCGCGCTCGGACAGTCCTCGCTGGCACGGGCGGTCGCGTCGCGCCGGCCCTCGCGCGCGCAACGCGCCCGGGTAAGCCTCCAGTTGAGCCGGGTCGCGGGCGAGAGCGGCGCCCTGAACGTGCGGCTGGTGGATCCCGGCGGTCGCGTCGCGTTCTCCAGCCTGGCCGGCGAGCGCGGCGGAGAGCTGGGCAGCAGCGCCGGCCTGCGCCAGGCGATCGACGGCAAGGCGGCGGCCTCGATGCAGCACACCGGGGACACGACATCGGTGGGCGTCTACGTGCCGCTGCGCCGGACCGCGTCGTCCACGCCGGTGGGGGCCCTGAACATCGACACGCCCGCGGACGCGCTCGAGCCCACCACGACCGGCGGCGGCCGGGCGGGCACGCTGCTGCTGGCGGCTGCGCTGCTGATGCTGGTGGCCCTGGTGCTCTGGCTGCTGATCACGCGCGGGCCGCAGGTCCCCCGGCGGCGGCGCAAGGGCGAGCCCACCGGGCAGGTCGACTCCCTGACCTCGCTGCCCAACCGCGAACACTTCAACGCGATGACCGAGCGGGCCCTGGCCGAGTGCCCGCCTGGCGCCAACGTGGCCGTGCTGCTGATGGACCTGGACCGGTTCAAGGAGATCAACGACTCGCTGGGCCACTTCAACGGCGACCTGGTGATCGAGCGGGTCGGCAAGCGTCTGCGCACCGTGCTCCGGGAGGGCGACGAGGTGGCGCGCCTCGGCGGCGACGAGTTCGCGATGCTGCTGCCCAACGTCCAGGCCAAGGACTCCGTGGCCGGCGCCGCCCAGCGGATCCAGGACGCGCTGGCCGAGCCGTTCAGCGTCGGCGGCCTGGCCCTGAAGGTCGAGGCCAGCATCGGCTCCGCGCTCTACCCCACCGACGTCGACAAGGGCGGCAAGCTGCTGCAGGCGGCCGACGTGGCCATGTACGCGGCCAAGAAGGCCCACAGCGGCCACGAGTTCTACTCGCCCGACCAGCACCAGTACACGCCCGCGCGCCTGGGCCTGGTGGCCCAGCTCAACCGCGCGATGGAGCATCGCGAGCTCGTCCTGCACTACCAGCCCAAGGCCCGCCTGGCCACGGGCACGGTGGAGGGGGTTGAGGCCCTGGCGCGGTGGAACCACCCCCAGCGTGGCCTCCTGTTCCCGGACGAGTTCATCCCGGTGACCGAGCACACCTCGATGATCCGGCCGCTGACCGTGCACCTGTTGGAGACGGCGCTGGAGCAGGTCAAGTCCTGGGATCAGAACGGCCTCAAGATGAACGTCGCCGTCAACCTCTCGGCCCAGCTGCTGCTGGACCTCCAGCTGCCCCGCGAGATCGGCCGCATGCTCTCGCGCGTGGGCACCGATCCGGCCCGGCTCGAGCTGGAGATCACCGAGAGCGCGATCATGTCCGACCCACGGCGTGCCCGCGCGGTGCTGGAGCGGATGCGCGAGATGGGCCTGCGGATCGCCATCGACGACTTCGGCACCGGCTACTCCTCGCTGGTGTCGCTCAAGCAACTGCCGGTCAGCACTATCAAGGTCGACAAGTCGTTCGTGATGAACATGGAGGCCGACCCCGACGACAAGGCCATCGTGCGCTCGACCGTGGCCCTCGGGCACAACTTGGGGCTGGAGGTCGTGGCCGAAGGCGTCGAGACCCCCGGTGCGTGGAAGGAGCTCGAGGCCATGGGCGCCGACTACGCACAGGGCTACTACCTGAGCAAGGCGCTGGCCCCGCCGCAGTTCGACGTGTGGCTGACGGCGTACCGGGACATGTTCGGGCGCGCCGACGAGGGCAGGGAATCGCAGCAGAACGGCGAACCTGGCGGGCAGCCATGGCAAGTCTCGACATCGAGCAGGCCGCCCGCGCCAGCGGGCTCCGGGCCCGGGACGTCCGCCTCCTGATCGAGCAGGGGCGCCTGCCGGCGTCCCGCCCCGCGGGGCGCTGGCTGATCGACGAGCGGCACCTGGCCGCGGCCGCCTCCGAGCGCCCGTCCGCGAGCGAGCGCCCCCAGCTGGTCGAGCGCCCCGAGGTGGGCGGCACGCGGCCGATCGGGGCCGACCAGACACCCGAGGTCAACACGCCGGCTCCCCCCGACGACGACCCGGCCACGGTGCTCGCGCGGCTGGAGGAGGCCATGGCCCAGATCGCCGACCTTCGCGCCGAGCGCGACGAGCTGCGCCTGCGCCTGCGCGAGCAGGTCTCCTCGCTCCAGCGCAGCCTGGAGGACTCGATGGAGGAGCTCGACGATGCGCGGGCCAAGGTGGCCGAGCTGGAGTCGCGCTCGGTGCGGGGCGCCCGCCGGCCGGCACCGGCCCGCACGGGCAGCGCGTCCGCGCGTGACGCCCTGACGCCGCTGTTCCGGGCCACGACCCAGCCGCGCGACGTGGGTCAGCCGCCGGACTCCGACTCCGCGTAGCGCTAGCGGCGCTTGCGCGCGGCCTTCTTGCGCACCGTGACCACGGCCGAGCGACTGACGGTCCGGCGGTCCGAGCGCACCAGCACCTGGGCGCGGTAGCGCCCGGCGGACGCCCGTCCCAGCTTGCCCCTGCGCGTCACCCGGCCGTCCCAGCGGGTGGTCAGCGACCTGCTGCCCGGGGCCAGGCAGGCGTCGCGCAGCACGCGCACCGTGCGGCCCTTGCGCCGGATGCGCACCAGCACGCGCGCGGGCTGGCCCAGACGTACCTTGGCCACCCGCACCCTGCCGCGCCGGCCCGCGCGCAGCGAGCGCGACCGGTAGGCGCGCGCCCCGCGCACGATCCGCCCGCGGCGGCTGGCCACGCGCACGGCCTTCGTGGTGGTCTCGAAGCCGGAGGTGATGCTCACGTGGGTGCGCCCGGAGCAGCGGGCGCGGAAGCCGCCATCCTCGGTCTGGCTGGCGGGATCGCGACGCGGGTCGTCGGTCTTCGACGCCACGGGGCCGATCACCTGGGGGTTGAGGCTGGTGAAGATCCGGGCGGGCACGGGCAGGCTGTCCAGGGGGGTGGTGGTCGGCGCACTCTGCTGGGCCATCGAGGCGCCGGCCACCGCGATCACGCCGAGGCCGGCGGCGCCCGCCGCGGCCACCGCCACCCGCCGCCGCGGGCGCGGCAGCGTGCCGTTCATGGCCAGCCCGCCCAGCGCCAGCAGCAGCACCGGCACGAAGATCCACCCGCCGCCGCGCACGAAGTCGCCCACCGAGCCCAGCCCGGCGCCCTGGGTGGGCCGGACGGGATCGGGGTCGCGCAGCTCCAGGCCGGTGACCTTGGCCTCGTCGTTGAACACCGGCTGGCTGCCGAACGCCTCGTACTGGGCGTCGGCGCCGGTCAGCAGGTATCCCGGCCCATCCAGGCGGATGCCGCCCTTCACGAAGATCGGCACGGTGTCGGTGGTCAGCTTCCCGCCGGCCACGCGCAGCAGCCGGAAGCCGTGCCAGTAGCCGTGGTCGGTGCCCACCGGCCCGTCGGTGTACAGCTCGCCGCCCGCGCCGCCGTCGATGAAGTACGGCACGCCGCCGCGGCCCTTGTAGATGAACTGGCCCTTGATGTGGCCCAGCAGGACGCCGTCCACGCCGGCCGCCTGGGCGGCCTCCTCGAAGCGGATGTTGTCCTGCGCGCTGCTGGGGTTGATGCCCTTGCCCATCACGTGGTTGAACGTGGTGGGGTCGATGTAGCTCTGGTCGCGCGGGTCGCGCGTGGGCATGTGCATGACCACGAACACCTGCTTGCCGGCGCGCGTGGCCTCGCCGCCGTTCCTTCGCAGGTACTCGAGCTGGCCGCGGTTGCCCTGGGCGTCCGGGAACGCCGGGCTCTGGCTGGCATCGCAGTCGGCCAGGCCCCAGCACGAGTTGTCCAGGAAGATCACCCGCAGGTCCTTGTAGTCCACGAAGTAGTGCGAGGACGCGCCGGGCGGGTCGCCGGCCGCCCGTGTGCGCTGGGTGAATCCCGCGTCCTTGTAGGGAGCGGCGTCGCCGAACGGGAACGGCCGGTCGGCGAACACGCGCTTGTAGTTGGTCAGGTCGCCCTGCACGCCCGGGCTGAGCAGGCCGGCGGTGCCCGGAGGCAGCCCCGGCGGGGACTTGCGGTCGTGGTTGCCTATCGAGGGGAAGAACGGCACGCCCTGGCGGTCGTACGGGGTCATGATCTGCTTCCAGCGGCTCAGCTGCTCGACGGTGCCGTCGTTGTCCTTGTCGCCGGACATCGTCACCAGCGAGGGCTTGTAGCGGCCCGACTCCTCGACGATCTTGGGCAGCAGCGTCGGGCCGTCGGCGTCGTTCCAGTGCTCCTCGCCGTAGTGCACGAACAGCGTGCCCTGGCCTGTGGCCGGGGGCCACGGCTTGTCGGTCACGCCCGCCTGGGCCGGGGCCGCCAGGACGGCCACCATCAGCACGCAGATCGCAGCCGCCCGTCGCATCGCAGCGCCACACTGACCGACCCTTGTCGCCCGCGCAAGCCACAACTCGTTCGCATCTGTCACCCTTGTCCGTCGCATGGGTCGAGGCACCAAGGAAAAAGCACGCGGACGCAAGCCTGGTTTCAAGGAGGCGCGCCGCTATTCGAAGCTCCCGCGCGAGGAGATCGACAAGATCGACTACAAGAACGTCGCTCTTCTCCAGCGCTTCATCACCGAGCGCGGCAAGATCCGCTCGCGCC
Organism: Thermoleophilaceae bacterium; assembly: GCA_035630015.1. Classification (GTDB taxonomy): domain Bacteria; phylum Actinomycetota; class Thermoleophilia; order Solirubrobacterales; family Thermoleophilaceae; genus JAAYBF01. The sequence goes on from DASQLM010000088.1 coordinate 9,573, forward strand.
GTGTGACCGG
>DASQLM010000089.1:0-38131 GCA_035630015.1 Thermoleophilaceae bacterium
CCCGTCGCTCCCAAGCGGCGCACGGCCTTCAAGCTGGGCATGGCGGCCGGCGGACTGGGCAAGAGCGGCAAGCAGGTGGCCGGCCTGACCGACGAGGTGCGCGGCCTGCGCTCCGACGTGGCCAGCGGCTCGGGACCATCGACCACCCAGCTGGTGCTGGCGGAGTTGGCCCGGCTGCGGCGCTAGCGACGCCTGACCCGCAGCTGCCGCGCCTCGATCTGGCGTTGCCCGTACGAGCCCCGGTAGACGGGGCCGGACGCGGTCACCAGGTCGCCGGCGCGGGGCAGCGGATCGGGGCGCAGGGCGGGGGCGACGTCGACGACCGACAGCCCGGGACCCGTGACGTTTCCGCCCGCCAGCACGAAGTGGGCGTCGCCGTCCCCGTCCGGGTCGACCTTCTCCACGTAGATCACCCGGCCGGTGGCACTGGCGCAGTTGGCCTGGCCCGCCGGGCAGCGGGCCGGCTCCAGCGGTGGAGGCTCCGGGCGCTCGGGCCGCGTGGCCGTGCGCACCGGGGGCGGCTCGGCCTTCGTGGCGGTCCGCGGCTCCGGCTCCTCGTCCCCGCCGCACCCGGCCGCCGCCGCGGCGGCGACCGCCACGAGCGCGGCCGGCAGCCTCATGGCCGCTTCACGAACGCCACCACCAGCGGGTCGCCGCTGCTGGCCACGCCGACCCGCGTGGCGGCCACCCGGCGGCCGGCCGGCACGCCCACCAGCCGCAGGCGGCGGGCGGTGCGCACCGTGGGCTCGGCCTCCGCGCGGCATTCCGCCCGCACCGTCCAGTGTCCGCTGCGCGCATCGCGCGGGACGCGCCAGCGCCACGTGACGAGCCGGTGCTCGGTCAGCGTGTCCCGGGTGACCTGGCGCACGCGCCCGCGCGCGAAGACCAGCCGGCACACGCGCTCACCGGTGAAGGACAGGCGCACCCGGAAGCGCGCCTCCTTGCCGGCGCGCAGCACGCGGCTCGAGTCGTCGACCTGCACCCGCGCCGCGCTGGCGTGGGCCGGGGCCGGCAACGCCGCCAGGCAGGCGGCCAGGCACAGGGTCCCGGTTCCCATCGGCCGACACGGTACGGCTCGCGGCGGCGGACCGCGAGCGGCGAGGCGTCAGTCCACCAGGGACGGGATCGCGGCCAGGGCCTTGCGCGCGTTCAGCCGGCCGTTGTAGGCCACCTTGCCGTTGAGGGCGATCGGGAGGTCCACCTTGTGCCGGATGGCGTAGCGCAGGTCGGAGTAGGTGGCCTCGGACTCCTGCTTGCGCAACATGGCCGCGACGCCCGCGGCGTAGGGCGAGGCCATCGAGGTCCCGGACAGCAGCTTGTAGCCGCCGCCCTTGTAGGTGGACAGGATCTGGTTGCCGGGCGCGCCGACGTCCACCGCGGTCGCCCCGTAGTTGGAGAACGACGCCAGCGTGTCGGTCGACGTGGTGGCGGCCACCGTGAGGATGTTCGAGTCCGTGTACGCGGCGGGGTACTCGGGCTTCTTGTCGATGTTGTCACCGTCGTTGCCGGCGGCCACCACCAGCAGCGAGCCCTTGCTCTGGGCGTAGTCCACGGCGTCGTGCAGCGACGACGACTTGGAGCTGGAGCCGAACGAGCAGTTGATGATCTTGGCCCCCTTCTTGGCGGCGTACTGGATGCCGTCGATGGCGTCGGAGGTCGAGCCCTTGCCCTTGGAGTTCATGAACTTGACGGCGATCAGCTTCGTGGACCAGCAGATGCCGCTGACCCCGAGCGCGTTGTCGCCGCGGCCGCCCACGATGCCGGCCACGTGGGATCCGTGGCCGTTGTCGTCCTCGCCGGAGCCCTTGCCCTTGATCACGTTCAGCCCGTAGGTGTCGTCAACGAAGCCGTTCTTGTCGTCGTCCTTGCCGTTGTTGGGCTTGTCCGAGCTCTTGTAGATGTTGGGGGCCAGGTCCGGATGGTCGGTGTCGATGCCGGTGTCGAGGATGGCCACGGTGGAGCAGCTGGTGCGGGTGGACCAGGCGGTGGGGGCGTCGATGTCCTGGCCCGATGGGCTGTCCACGAGCGCGTACTGGAACGGGTAGTCGGGGTCGTCGGGCTGGCGGGTGGCCGAGGTCGACAGCGTGGAGTCGGGCTCGGCGTAGCTCACGCCCTTCGCGCGCCCCAGCGCCTTGCGCAGCGCCTTCGCGCGCAGGCCCCCGCGCGGGTGCACCACCACGAGGCGCCCGCCGCGCACGGCCGAGAACCGCTTGGCGATCCTCCCCCCGAGCGCGTCGACGATCTTGCCCTGGCGCTGTTTGGACACGCCCTTGTCGAAGCCCACGAGCACCGGCTCGGCCGCGCCGGCGGCGGTCGCGGGGGCGAGCAGGACGATGGCGGCGGTGACCACGGTCACGCTCAGGGATTCACGCAGGTGCGGCATCGGCTTCCCTTCGGTCGCGCTCGGCGAAGAACGCCTCGCCTTCGATGGAGATCTCGGGCAGGGCCCTGGCCAGCCACCGCGGCAGCCACCAGCTGGCCTCGCCGAGGGAGACCATGATGGCCGGCACCAGCAGGCAGCGCACCAGCGTCGCGTCGATGGCGATCGCCACCGCCAGCCCCACCCCGAACTGCTTGACCACCGGGTCGCCGTTGAGGATGAAGCTGCTGAACACGAACACCATGATCAGGGCGGCCGAGGTGATCACGCGGCCGGTGCTGGCCAGGCCGTCGATGACCGCCTGGCGGGCGTCGCCCGACTCGTCGTAGTGCTCCTTGATCTGCGTCAGCAGGAACACCTCGTAGTCCATCGACAGGCCGAACAGGATCGCGAACATCAGCAGCGGCACGAAGCTGGCGATGGGCGTGGCCCCGTCCAGCCCGATCAGCGTGGCGCCGTGGCCCTCCTGGAACACGAACGTGACCACGCCGTAGGCGGCAGCCACCGACAGCAGGTTGCAGAGGCCCGCCTTCAGCGGCATCAGCAGCGACCGGAACGCCAGCAGCAGCACGATGAAGCTCAGGCCCACGACGATGGCGATGATCGAGGGCAGCTTGTCCGAGATCCGGTCGGCCAGGTCGATGTAGCCGGCGGTCTGGCCGCCCACGTAGGCCTTGACGTCGCTGCCCTTGACCTCCTTCGGGATCGCCGAGTCGCGCAGGTTGCGCACGGTGGTCTCGGTGGCGCGGTCCGACGGGGCGGTGGTGGCGATGGCGGTGAACACCGCGGTGTCGGCCTTCTTGTCCAGCGCGGGGGGCGAGACCGACTTGATGCCCGGTGCCTTGGCGACGGCGCTGGACAGGCCGGTCAGGCGGGTGTCGGTGGCCGGGCTCTCGGCCTGCTTCTTCTGATCGTCGAGCTTCTGCTGCTGGGAGGCGGTCTTCTGCTTTGCCTGGTCCGGCGGCAGACCCTGAGCTTCAGCCTGCTGTTGCTGCTGGTCGATCTGCTTCTGCTGGTCGTCCAGCGTGTCCAGGTTCTTCTGGTCGGCCTTGGCCGGCGAGCCCAGCTGCGCGGCGATCAGCAGCGGGCCGTTCTGGCCCACGCCGAAGCCGTCGGTGAGCATGTCGTAGGCCTTGCGCTGCTGGGTGTCCTTGGGCGAGGCCCCCACGTCGGCCACGCCGAGGTGCAGGTTCAGCACCGGCAGGGCCAGCACGGCCAGGACGGCCACCGCCACGATGATCGAGGTGGCCGGCCGCTTGGCCACGCCACCGGCCCACCGCCGCCAGCCGTGGGGCTGGTGGTCGTCGGGGTGAGTCTTTCCCAGCTGGACGCGAAGCGAGTTGATCCGCGGGCCCAGCGCGCCCAGCAGCGCGGGCAGCAGCGTGGTGGCGGCTGCCACCGCCACGGCCACGGCGACGGCGGCGGTGTAGCCCAGCGCGCTGACCAGCGGGATCCCGGCGAAGGCCAGCGACACCAGCGCGATCACCACCGTGCCGCCCGCGAACGCCACGGCGCCGCCGGCGGTGGCCGCGGCCCGGGCGATCGACTCCCCCATCTCCATGCCGTCGCCGAGCTGCAGCTTGTGCCGCGTGACGAGGAACAGGGCGTAGTCGATGCCCACGCCCAGCCCGATCATCGTGGCCAGGGTCGCGCCCACGGAGGGCACCTCCATCGCGTGGCCCAGCAGGCCGATAACCGACAGCGACACGGCCAGCCCCAGCACGGCGGTCACGATCGGCAGCGCCATGGCCGTGGCGGTGCCGAAGGCCAGCAGCAGGATGATCACCGCCGCCGTCAGGCCCACGACCTCGCTGGACTCGGTCGAGGGCTTGGACACCGCCTTGCCCACGTAGCCGCCGGTCGCGGTGCCCAGGCCGGCGTCACGCGCGGGCTTGGACCCGTCCACGACCTTCTGGGCGTCCTTCTCGGTCAGGTCGCCGGGCCCCTCGCTGAGGAACACGGAGATGTACGCGGTCTGGCCGTCCTTGCTCAGGCCCGGGTTCTTCGACCCCTTCAACGGGTCTGTGGCCTTGATCACGCCGGGCACCTTGCCCAGGGCGGTCACCGAGTCCTCGATCGCCTTCTTGCGCGTGGCGTCGGTGAGCTTGCCCTTGTCGGTATGCACCACCACCGGGTTGGAGCCGTAGGCCTGGTCGGGCAGCTTGCTCGACAGCAGGTCCTGGGACTGGGTGGAGCCGGTGCCGGGCAGCGAGAGGTTGTCCGAGGTCTGGCTACCGGCCGACTTGGCCACCACCACGATGACCACCGCGAGTACGAGCCAGAGCCCGATGACGATCCAGTGGTGCCGCGCGCAGGCGCGTCCTTGGCGATACAGCAGGGCCGCCACGGAGCGACGCTACACCGTTGGCGGTCGCTCGCGCTAGTCGACGTTCTTCAGCCGCCGCGCGCGCTTCACGCGCTCGGTCTTGGCCAGGTCCAGTTTGCGCAGGCGCACGGCGCCGGGCGTGACCTCGACGCACTCGTCCTCGCGCAGGAACTCCATCGCCTGATCCAGGCTCAGCGTGCGGTGGGGCACCAGGCGCACGAGCACCTCGGCGGTGGAGGAGCGGATGTTGTTCAGCTGCTTCTCCTTGACCGCGTTCACGTCCAGGTCGTCGGGCCGCGAGTTCTCGCCGACGATCATGCCCTCGTAGACCTCCTCGCCCGGGCCGACGAACATGGTGCCCCGCTCCTGCAGGTTGAACAGCGCGAAGGTGGCCGTCGCGCCCCGGCGGTCCGCCACCAGCGAGCCGCTTCCGCGCGTGCGCATCGCGCCCGCCCACGGCTCCCAGCGCTCGAACACGTGATGCATGATCCCGGTGCCGCGCGTCTCGGTCAGGAACTCGGTGCGGAAGCCGATCAGCCCGCGCGCCGGCACCAGGTAGTCCATGCGCACCCAGCCGGTGCCGTGGTTGACCATCTGCTCCAGGCGGCCCTTGCGCAGCGCCATCATCTGGGTGATCACCCCCACGTAGTCCTCGGGCGTGTCGATGGCCAGGCGCTCCACCGGCTCGTGGTCCTTGCCGTCGATCTCGCGGATCAGCACCTGCGGCTGGCCGACGGTCAGCTCATAGCCCTCACGCCGCATGATCTCCACCAGCACCGCCAGCTGCAGCTCGCCGCGGCCCTGGACCTCCCAGGCGTCGGGGCGCTCGGTGTCCAGCACGCGGATGGACACGTTGCCCACCAGTTCGGCCTCCAGCCGCGCCTTCACCTGGCGGGCGGTCAGCTTGCTGCCGTCCTGGCCCGCCAGCGGCGAGGTGTTGATGCCGATGATGGCCGACAGCGACGGCTCGTCCACCGACAGTACGGGCAGGGGCCGCGGGTCGTCGGCGTCGGCCAGCGTCTCGCCGATCGTGATCTCCGGGATCCCGGCCACGGCGATGATCTCGCCCGGGCCGGCCTCGGCGGCGTCCACCCGGTCGAGGGACTCGGTGATGTACAGGTTGGTCACGGTGACGTTCTCGGTGGTGCCGTCGGACTTGCACCACGCCACCCGCTGGCCCTGGCGGATCGTGCCGTGGCGCACCCGGCACAGCGCCAGGCGGCCGACGTACGGCGACGCGTCCAGGTTGGTCACCTGCGCCTGCAGCGGGTGCTCGGGCTCGTACTCGGGCGCGGGCACCGTGTCCACGATCAGGTCCATCAGCGGCTTGAGGTCGGTGCCCTCGACGCCGGGGTCCAGCGAGGCCCAGCCGGCCTTCGCGTTGGTGTAGACGATCGGGAAGTCGATCTGCGACTCGTCCGCGTCCAGGTCCAGGAACAGCTCGTAGACCTCGTCAACCACCTCGGCGATGCGCGCGTCCGGGCGGTCCACCTTGTTCACCACCAGGATCACCGGCAGCCGCGCCTCCAGCGCCTTGCGCAGCACGAACCGGGTCTGGGGCAGCGGGCCCTCGGACGCGTCCACCAGCAGCAGCACCCCGTCGACCATGGTCAGCCCGCGCTCCACCTCGCCGCCGAAGTCGGCGTGGCCGGGGGTGTCCACGATGTTCAGCTTCGTGCCCGCGTAGTCGACCGCGGTGTTCTTGGCCAGGATCGTGATGCCCTTCTCGCGCTCCAGGTCCATCGAGTCCATGACGCGGTCGTCCACGTCCTGGCCCTCCCGGAAGGCGCCGGACTGCCACAGCATGGCGTCCACCAGCGTGGTCTTGCCGTGGTCGACGTGGGCGACGATCGCGGCGTTTCGTATGTCGGTTCGCTGGGCCAAGGACCGCGCAAGGTTAGTCTGCCGTCGATGGAGGCCATGGCCGCCGACAGCCGTCACCGGCACGCCGAGCGGATCGCCAACGGCATCTACGGCACGATCGTGACCGCCGCGACCATGTCCGTGGTCAGCGACAAGCGCTGGGACGAGCCGTTCAAGACCAGCGCGCAGGTGCTGGCCACGGTGGTCGTGTTCTGGCTGGCCCACAGCTTCGCCCATGGGATCGCCCAGCGGGCCACGGCGGAGAGCTCGGTGGAGCACGGCGACGCCATGCGCGACCTCCGTGCCACCTGGCCGATGGTTGCGGCCGCCTTCCCGCTGCTGGTCCCCATGGTGCTGGTGGGCTTCAAGGTCTTCACCTACAACACTGGCCTGTGGGTCTCGTACGGGCTGGCCATCGTCATCCTGGCCTCCTGGGGGCTGGTGATCGGTAGGCGCCGCCGCCTGGGCCGGGGCCGCACGGCCGGGCTGGTCATGGCCAGCGGCACCCTGGGTCTGTTGCTGATCACGCTCAAGGAGATCGTGCACTGAAGGGCCGCGGCAGCCACTAGCTGCCACGGCCCTCCTCGGTTCCGGCCGTATCGCTCAGGCGACGGCGACGCGCGGGGCGCCGTAGCGCTCACCGCCACCACGCCGCTCGGCGATCCACCGCAGCGGCGCCATCGAGGCGTGCTGGACGAACGCGGGCGGGAAGGCGCCCTGCACCTCGCGCTTGAACTCGCGCGTGAACAGCGCCAGCTCCAGCGGCTTGGGCATGCCCTTCTTGGTGGTCTTGCCCTCCTCGGCCAGCGCCACCGCGGTCTCGAACAGGCGCTCCATCTGCAGCGCGGGACGGACCTCCACGCGGGCCACGGCGGGCTCGTCGCCGGCGTTGGCGAACTTGTGGGCGGTGCCCGCGGGCACCGTGACCACGTCGCCGGCCTCGGCCACGACGGTCTTGAAGCCCTTGCGGAACTTCATCTTGCCGGCGAGGACCTCGAACCGCTCCTCCTGCTCGGGATGCACGTGCATGCCGGGCACGTGGCCGTCGGGGGTCAGCTCGACCTCGAAGGCCAGCAGCTCGCCGTTGGTGTCGGCGGCCGTCTGCTCGAAACGGATGGTCTCGCCGCTGGCGGGGTTCTCGATGATCTGTCCTGAGTAAGCCATTTGAAGTCTCCTGGGCCGGATTGCTTGATGGACCCAGGATCGATCCGTGGCGCCCTCCCGGAATCGGCCGCGGTGACGATTCGGTGTCGCCGGAAGGGATGGTCTTCGTGTACGACCTGAGGGGGAGGCAGGCCGGGCGGGGTCGTACTCCCGTAGCGCCCGCTCCGAGGCCAACGGTTGTCGCCTTTGGGGGCCCTGGCCCCGTCAGGACGACAAGCGGCCCCTGTTGGGCTGGGTGAAGATTCACTTCACCACGGCCCCGGAGACCATGCCCTTGGCCACGTGTGGGGGGCCGCCCTGGCGGTCGGGGATGAAGCAGGCGAGTACGTAGTTGCCCTTCTCAGGTCGAGCGTCACGAGCTGGGAGCCGCCCCCGTCCTGGATCGGGGTGTCGAATCCGGCCTCGTCGTTCTCGGCGAACGGCGGCGAACCGCCCTTGCCCTCGCTCGCGAAGAACGCCTTCGCCTGCTCGATGGTCTTCCCGGGCTTGAGCGGGATACCGACGACGAAGTGGGGCTGGCCGCCCTTGTTGGCGAACCGGACCCGGGACTTGCCGGCCTTGAGGCCGGACGCCTCGAAGGCGTATTCGGTCGCATCGATCGTCGCGGCGGGCGTGTCGACCCGGCCGGAAGCGTTCCCGCTGACCTCGAACTCGGCGTACTCGTTGCCGTCCAGCCGGAGCGCCAGATACCTACCGGGCTTCAGGGCCTGGGTGGTGGTCTCGCTGGTGCCGGGAGGCGCGTTGGGCACCCCTCCCTCGAGCTCGATCCATCTCGGCAGCGGTGTGCCCTTGTCGCCCCAGGAGTTGCCGACCTTGATCACCTCGGCAGGGGTGTGGTCGCCAACGATGCGGACGAACTGCAGGCCGGCGTCCTTCTTGGTCGAGTTCGTGAAGTCGACGGTCACGACCCCCGCGTCGATGGACTCGGGCGCGGACACCGACGGCTTCTTGCCCGCCGGCTTGAGCTCCATCGCGACCTTGGTGGGCTCGTCGCCGGAGCTGCCTTTTTCCTCGTCGTCCCCGCAAGCGGCGAGCGGCACCGCCGCGGTCAGTACGAGCACGGCCAGTGCATGGTGCTTTCTCGGCATGGGAGTTCTCCTCGGAGGGTTCGTCCGGGCGGACCCGCTCACGCTCCTAGGAGAAGGCGCGAGCGGGTGCCCGAGGGCCGGGTCGGTCTATCGGCCCGAGATGGCGGCGGCGGTGCTGCTCTCGTCCGGTCCCGCACCGGTGGCGCCGTGCGGCGAGGAGCCACGGCCGATCGCGGCCGCCGTGGCGCTCTCGCTCGGTCCGGCCGACGCACGCGGCCCGACGCCGGCGGCGACTGCGCTCTCCTCCGGGCCGCCGCCGGAACGCAGGCTCGGCTGGGCGGCGGTGCCCGCGGACGTGGTGCCCTGCGACCCGTCCTCGCCGATCGCGATGACCAGCAACACGGCGGCGGTGGCGGCCAGGGCCAGCAGCGCCGCGAGCCACGCGGTGCGTCGCGAGAGGTGGATGGGCGACGAGATATGGGGGTGTGTGGAGTGCGACATGACCGACCTCCTAATGGGTGGGATTCCGTAACGGCCACAGTGCGCGCCCGCGCTTTCAAGAACCCTGCAACGCGGTAACAGCCGTGTTACGGTCGCCCGGGGGACTCGCCGATGGACTTCAAGATCCTCGGGCCGCTCGAGGTTGATGACGGGGATGGGCCGATCCCACTGGGGGGCGTCAGGCAGCGGGCGCTCCTGGGGCTGCTGCTCCTGCACGCGAACGAGGTGGTGTCCCGCGACCGCCTGATCGAGGAGCTGTGGGGCGGGGCGGAGGACGCATTCAAGCGGCTCCAGGTGGCGGTGTCCCGGTTACGCAAGGCATTGGGGCCCGCCGGACCGCTGGTCACCCGTCCGCCCGGATACGAGCTGCGGCTCGAGCCAGGGCGGCTCGACCTCGATCGGTTCGAGAACGAGGCCAGGGCCGGGCGAGAAGCCCTTGCGGCGGGTGACGCGAAGCTGGCGCGGGCCAGGCTGGGTGATGCACTGGCCGTCTGGCGCGGACCTGCGCTGGCCGACCTCGTCTACGAGCCGTTCGCCCAGGCCGAGGCGGGTCGCCTCGAGGAGCTCCGCGCGTCGGTGACCGAAGACCGCATCGCCGCCGACCTGGAGCTGGGCCGCCACGCCGACCTGGTCGGCGAACTGCAGGAGCTGGTGACCCGCCACCCGTTGCGCGAGCGCCTGCGGCGCCAGCTGATGCTGGCGCTGTACCGCTCCGGACGGCAGGCCGACGCGCTCGAGGTCTATGGTGACGCGCGGCGGGCGCTCACGGGGGAGCTGGGGATAGAGCCGGGCCGTGAGCTGCGGGAGCTCCAGGAGGCGATCCTGCGCCAGGAGCCCGGGCTCGACGGAGGCCGGCCCGCGCGGGCTCCGGCGCCCGAGCGCGGCACCTTCGTCGGACGCGAGCGCGAGCTGGCCCAACTGGCCGGCGCGCTGGACGATGCGCTGGCCGGGCGCGGGCGGATGGTGCTGATCCAGGGCGAGCCCGGCATAGGCAAGAGCCGCCTGGCCGACGAGCTGATGGCGCGCGCGAGAGCCGGCGGTGCGCGGGTGGTGGTGGGGCGATGCTGGGAAGCGGGCGGAGCTCCCGCGTACTGGCCTTGGGTGCAGTCGCTGCGGGCGTATGTCCGGGAGCTGGACCCCGGCGCCCTGCGGGCGCAGCTTGGCAACGGCGGCGGGGACCTGGCCCAGCTGCTGCCCGAGCTGGGCGACCTGGTCGACGATCTGCCCCCTCCGCCCGCCCGGGAATCCGAGGGCGCACGCTTTCGCCTGTTCGAGGCGGCCGCGTCGTTCATGGGCAATGCGGCGGAGGCCGCGCCGCTGGTGCTGATGCTCGACGACCTCCACGCCGCCGACGAGCCCTCCCTGCTGCTGCTCCGGTTCCTCGCCCGCGAGATGGCCGAGACGCACCTGCTCGTGGTCTGCGCGTTCCGTGACGTCGACCCCATGCTGCAGGAGGCATTGACCGCGACCCTGGTGGAGCTGGCCCGCGAGCCGCACACCGCCCGGATCAGCCTCGGGGGCCTGGCCGAGGGCGACGTGGCGAAGTACATCGAGCGGTCGACCGCCCAGATGCCCCCGGCCGAACTGGTGGGCGCCATCCACCGCGAGACCGATGGCAACCCGTTGTTCGTGGCCGAGGTCGTGCAGCTGCTCGTGGCGGACGGGCAGATCGCGGAACCCGGCGCGCAGCTGCGCATCCCACCCGGGGTGCGGGAGGTGATCGGCCGGCGGTTGGCCCGGCTCCCGGCGGGCTCCCAGGACCTCCTCGTATCCGCTTCCGTGCTGGGGCGTGAGTTCGGGCTCGGCGCGCTGGAACGACTCAGCGAGCTTCCGCGCGATGAACTCCTGGACGCGCTGGACCAGGCGATGGCCGAGCGTGTGGTGACCGACGTGCCCGGCACCCGCGAGCGGTTGCGCTTCGGGCACGCGCTGATCAGGGACTCGCTCTACGACGCCTTGAACCCGGCCCGCCGGCAGCGGCTCCACGAAGCGGCCGCCGCCGCGCTCGAGGAGGTCTACGCCGGCGACCTCGAGCCCCATCTGGCCGAGCTGGCGTTCCACCTGTTCGCGGCCGATCCGTCCGCCGTGGGTCCCAAGGCCGTTGACTACGCCCGGCGCGCGGGCGACCGGGCGGCCGCGCAGGCCGCGTACGAAGAGGCGGTCCGGCTGTACGGGATGGCGATCACGCTGGTCACCGAGGACGACGCGCGCTGTGGCCTGCTGGTGGCGCTGGGCGACGCGCAGGCGCGCGCAGGAGACACGCCCGCATCGAAGAGGTCGCTCCTCGATGCCGCCGACCTGGCGGAGAAACTTGGCCTGGTCGAGCTCCTGACCCGCGCCGCCCTCGGGTACGGCGGGCGGTTGGTGTGGGAGGTGTCGAGGGGGGACGCCCACCATCTGGCCATCCTGGAACGGGCGCTGCTGGCCCTCGGTGACGAGGACAGCAGCGCGCGCGTGCATGTGCTCGCCCGCATGGCCGGTGGCCCGCTACGCGAGATCAACCGCTCGGCCGCGCGCAGACGCGCGCTGAGCGACGAGGCCCTTGCGGTGGCGCGGCGGCTCGAGGACCCGGCCACGCTCGCGTGGGCGCTGGCCGGCTACATCGCCGCGAACCACTCGCCGGAGTTCACGCAGACGCAGGTCGAGCTGGCCACGGAGGAGGTTGGCATCGCCCTGGCGGCGGGCGACCTGGAACGGGCGGTCGAGGGCCACGAGCATCGCGCCACGGCCCGCATCGAGCTGGGCCTGCTGTCCGATGCCAAGGCCGACTACGCCGCCATGGAAGAGCTGGCCGGTGAGCTGAGGCAGCCGACGCACGATTGGTTCGTGGCGGTGCACAAGGCCCTGCTGGCGTTGCTGGAGGGCAGGCTCGGGGACGCAGAGGCGCTGGTCGCCCACGCGCTCGACCTGGGGGAGCGGGCGCAGAGTTGGAGCGCGGACATCTGCCACACGCTGCAACTGTTCGTGCTCCGCCGTGACCAGGGCAGGCTCGGCGAGATCGAACAGCTGGTGCGGCGGGCGGCCGATGAGAACCCCACGTACCTGATCCTGCGTTGTGAGCGCGCGGTGATGGCCGCCGAGCTGGGACAGGACGCCGAGGCCAGGGCCGCGCTGGCCGAACTCGTGGGCAACCTGACCTTCGACGAGGAGTGGCTGGTGAGCATGGGGTTCCTGGCCGAGACGGCCCATGCACTCGAGGACACCCGGTCCGCCGCCGTCCTCTACGAGCTCCTGCGCGCGTATCCCGGGCGCGTGGCCATCAGCTATCCCGAGATCAGCACCGGCTCGGTCTCGCGTCCCCTCGGGTTGCTGGCCACCACACTCACCCGCTGGGAGGACGCGGCACGCCATTTCGAGACGGCCCTGGAGATGAACGCGCGCATCGGCGCCCGGTCGTGGCTGGCGCACACCCAGCACGAATACGCGCGGATGCTGGCCACGCGGGATGCGCCCGGCGACGCGGAACGGGCGGACCAGCTCACGGCCGAGGCGCTGTCGGCCTACCGCGAGCTCGGCATCGCACACTGACCTAGAGGGACACCGACCCCGAGACGCACGTCGCGGTCCGGCCGCCGACCCAGATCGTGCCGTCCGGGTCGCGGCTCACGTGGACGCGCCCCTCGCGCCCCAGCACCGTGCCCTGTCGGGCCACGTACGGCGCCTCGAGGCGGCCGGCGCCGATCAGCCACCCAGCCAACGAGGCGTTCAGGCTGCCGGTGACCGGGTCCTCCACCATCGCGCCCTCCTTTGGGAACACGGCGCGGACCTCCGGTGAGCCGTCGGGGTGCATGGCCACCAGCCCGATGTGGGCGTCGATGTAGGCGGGCCGCACGGCAAGGACCGCCTCGGCGGACTTCAGCAGCAGCGCCACCCAGCCGGGCCCGTTGTCGGCCCACTGGGCGTCCACGACATCGTCGCGTGCCAGCCCGAGCGCGTCCGCCAGGCGCACCACCAGGTCCTCGTCCACCGGACCTCCGCGGATCAGCGGCGGGGCCGCGAACGCCAGCGTCTGGCCCTCGCGCCGCACGGTCACGAGTCCCGCGCCGCACTCCTGCACCACGGTGTCGCCCCGGTGGCCGGGATTCGCCGCGAGCCAGGCGTGGCACGTGCCCAGCGTGGGGTGCCCGGCGAACGGCAGCTCGGTCGCCAGGTTGAAGATCCGCACGCGGTAGTCCGCGCCGGGAGCGGTCGGGGCCAGCACGAACGCGGCCTCCGAGAGGTTGGTCCAGGTGGAGAAGCGCGCCATGGCCTCGGAGTCCAGCCCCTCGGCGTCCAGCACGACCGCCACGGGATTGCCCCGCAGGGGCTCCGAGCCGAAGACGTCGACCTGCCCGAACCGGCGCTCGCGCACGGCTAGGAGGCCGGCCGCGCGCCGGGCGCCACCAGGCCGCTCTCGTACGCGCTGACCACGGCCTGCACGCGGTCGCGCACGCCGAGCTTGAGCAGCACGCGCGTCACGTGTGTCTTCACGGTGGTCTCCGAGACGATCAGCTCGGCGGCGATCTCCGCGTTCGACATCCCGCGCGCGATCAGCTTCAGCACCTCCATCTCGCGCGCGGTCAGGTCCTCGAACGACGGCGGCGGGGGGGCGTCGGCCGCGGGCGTCCGGCTGAACTCCTCGATCAGCCGGCGTGTGACCGACGGGGCCAGCAGGGAGTCGCCGGCGGCCACCAGCCGGATGCCGCTCACCAGCTGGTCGGCGGGCACGTCCTTGAGCAGGAAGCCGCTGGCCCCCGCGCGCAGCGCGTCGTAGACGTACTCGTCCAGGTCGAAGGTGGTCAGCATCAGCACCCGCACCGGGTGGTCCTCAGGCGCGGCGGCCACGATCCGGCGGGTGGCCTCGATGCCGTCCATCTCGGGCATGCGGATGTCCATCAGCACCACGTCGGGGTTGAACCGGTTGACGCTGTCGATGGCCTGGGTGCCGTCGGCGCTCTCGCCCACGACCTCGATGTCCTCCTCCGCGTCCAGGATCATGCGGAACCCGGTGCGGATCAGCGACTGGTCGTCCACCAACAGGACCCGGATCGGAACGGCCTCGCTGCGCACCGGGCTAGGCCCGGCGCTTGCGCCATCGCTCATGCGGCCACCTTTCCTCGTTCGACCGGCAGGCGGGCCACCACGCGGAAGCCGCCGCCCTGGCGGGGACCCGCCTCGACCTGACCACCGTAGACCTCCACGCGCTCGCGCATGCCCACGAGCCCGTGGCCGCCGCTGAACACGGTCGCGTCCACCTCGGGCGCGCCCTGGCCGTCGTCCACGACCTCGAGCATCACCAGCTCCTCCCAGTGGGTGACGGTCACGACCGCCTTGGCGCGGCCGGCGTGTTTGTAGGTGTTGGTCAGCGCCTCCTGGACGATCCGGTAGGCGGCGATGTCCATCCCGGGGGCCAGGGCCACCGGCTCGCCCTCGGTGCGCAGCTCCACCGGCAGCCCGGCGGCGCGGGCCCGCCCGACCAGCTCCTCGAGCCGGCCCAGGCCGGGCGGGCCGGAAAGGTCCTCGCCCTCGCCGTGGCGCACCGAGCCGAACAGCCTCCGCAGCTCGGTCAGGGCGTCGCGCCCCGTGCGCCCGATCAGGTCTGCGGCCTCCGCCGCCGCCTCCGGGTCGCGCTCGATCATGCGGCGCGCGCCCTGGGCCTGGATGACCATCACGCTCAGCTCGTGTGCCAGCACGTCGTGCAGCTCGCGCGCGACGCGCACGCGCTCGGCGGCCACGGCGTCGCGCTCGGCCGCGTCGCCCAGGTGCGCCGCCAGCTCGGCCTTCTCGGCCAGCTCACGCGTCAGCAGGGTGTGGTTGCGCAGGATCCGCCCGCCCACGAACGGGGCGAGTCCGAACATGAGCGTGGGGAACGGGATGTCGCCCGGGGTCTCGATGATGGTGGTGATCAGGATCGCCCCGACGACCAGGGCCAGGGCGCCCCGCGACCGTCGCCCCGTCTCGTGGAAGCCGGCGGTGTAGCTCACGATCATCAGCGTGAACGTCGCGAACGGCACCAGGAACGGTGGCGTCAGGAAGCCCAGCAGGGCCAGCCACGCCAGGACGGAGACGACCGCCACCTCGAGCACGTGGGCCCGGCGCCAGAACAGGGGGACGGTGAGGACGATCACGAGCGCGACGTTCGCGGCCCTGTCGCCCTCGATGTCGGGAGACGCCAGCGCCACGAGGGTGGCTCCGAGCACCATCAGCACGGCCACGCCGCGGTCGATGTTGCGCGGGTTGCGCCCGATCAGCCGGCGTAGGGGCTTCACGCGGCGCCCTCCACCGGCATCTTGGCGGTCACACGGAAGCCCTCGCCCTCGCTCAGTCGCCCGGCGCGAAGCGTGCCCCCGTACAGACCCACCCGTTCGCGCAGCGTGCTCAGCGTGGTCTCGCTGACCAGCGGCCCGTTCTCGGCGTGGCGGCGCGTCGCCATCGCCACCGCCACCGTGACCTCGCCCTCGCCGTAGCCCAGCACGACCTGGGTCCGGTCCACGTGCTCGGTGCGCGCGGCGGTGTCAAGGAGCTCCTGGAGCAACCGGTAGCCCGCCAGGTCCACGCCTCGCGGCAGCGGCTCGGGAGTGCCGTCCACGTACAGGTGCACGGCCGCGCCTTCGGATCGGGCGTGCTCGACCAGTGCCTCGGCACGCTCCAGCGACGGTTGGGGGGCCAGCTCCGGTTGGGCGTCGTCACGCCGCAGCACTCCCAGCAGCCGGCGCATCTCGACCAGGGCGTCGCGGCCGCTCTCCTCGATCGTGGCCAGGGCGGTGTCGGCCGTCGTCGGCGCCGGGATCGCGAGCGCGGGCCGCACGACACCGGCCTGCACGACCATCGCGCTGACGTTGTTGGCCACCAGGGTCTGGAGCTCTTCGGCGATCCGGCCCCGCTCCACGTCTATGGCCCGTTGCTCGCGGCGACCGCGGTCGGACTCCAGCCGGGCGGTCAGGTCGCGTAGCTCGGCCTGCATCTCCAGCCGTCCGCGCGTGATGCGCCCCAGCGCCACCGGGGGGGCGAGCAGGGCGATGCTCCACGCGAGCGTGAACAGGAGGGGCGATTCGTTCTCGATCTCCGCCAGGAACGTCCAGCTCGTGACGGAGGCGTAAACGATCGCCGCCCCCACGAGCGTGCTCCACCCGCGGGTGTACCGCCCCAGCGAGTAGAAGAGGATGAAGATCACGAGGAACGGTGCCGTGGCCCGTTCCAGCGCGCCCAGCTGGCTCTCCAGGAGCAGGACGGCGCCGAACAGCGCGCACGCCTCGACCGTGTGGGAGCGGCGCAGGAGCAGCGGTGCGGTGGCCGCCACCGCCACCGGGATGCCGACCCACCAGCTCGCGTCGCTGAACCCGAGCAGGAGCACCTCCACGAGCGCGGTGGCCAGCAGGACCCCCGCGAGCACCAGGTCGAAGCGGCGCGGATCCGCCCCGCGCGCGCGAGAGAAGAGCTGGCGGAGCCACTGCATCTGGCCAAGGTACAGCGGGTTCCGGGCCTGTCCATCATCCGCTCCGACGAGCCCGGGGTCATCCGAAGGTAGGACGCCGGGGGCCGCGGGATCGTCCGTCGCGGCCCCGTGGAAATCGTCACTTCGGGCGATGCCGCGGGGGCCGCGCCCGATCAGTCTGGCGTCATGGCTCACTGGACCTCGACACGCACACAGGAGGAGATCCGCATGTTCACCCAGTTGACCGACGCCCCGGCGCGCATCGGGGCCCCGGACGTGGAGGCCACGGCCGTGGCCGCCACCGACCTCAGCCGCGACTACGGCGAGGGCGAGTCGGTCGTGCACGCGCTCCGCAGCGTGTCGCTGGAGGTGCCGCGCGGGGAGTTCACCGCGGTCATGGGTCCCTCGGGGTCGGGCAAGTCCACCCTGATGCACCTGATGGCCGGTCTGGACACGCCCACCGCCGGCAGCGTCCGGGTGTCCGGCCGCGAGCTGGCCCAGATGGACGACAACGAGCTCACGCTGATGCGCCGCGAGGAGATCGGGTTCGTGTTCCAGGCCTTCAACCTGCTGCCGATGCTCAGCGTGGAGGAGAACGTGCTGCTGCCGTCGCGGATCATGGGCAGCTCGCCCGACCGGGCGCTGGTCGACCGCGTGATCGGCGGCCTGGGTCTGGACGACCGCCGCCGGCACCTGCCGTCCGAACTGTCCGGTGGCCAGCAGCAGCGCGTGGCCATCGCCCGCGCCATCGTGGGCCGGCCCGCGGTGCTGTTCGCCGACGAGCCCACCGGCAACCTGGACTCGGCCACCGGCACCGAGATCCTCGGCGTGCTCCGCGACGCCGCGGACGCCCACGGCCAGACCATCGTCATGGTCACCCACGACGCGCACGCGGCGGAGATCGCCGATCGCGTCGTGGTCCTGACCGATGGCCGGATCGTGGAAGACCGGGTGAACCGATGACCCGCGTGGCGATCAAGGCACTGGCGCAGCGCAAGCTGCGCACCGCCCTCACGGTCCTGGCGATCGTGGTGGGCGTGGGCATGGTCAGCGCCGCGCTCGTGCTGGGCGACTCGATGAAGAAGGGCGCGGACTCGCTATCCGCGTCCTCGTACCGCGGCACCGACGCGGTGGTCTCGGCCCGCACGCCGTTCACCGTGTCCAGCCAGCAGACGGGCGCCACGCCCACCATCCCGGCGACCGTGCTCGAGCGCGTGCGCTCGGTCCCCGGCGTGGGCGCCGCGGTCGGCGACGTCACCGACCAGCAGGTCAAGCTGGCCGGCCCCGACGGCGAGCCGGTCGGCGACGGCCCGTACTTCGGCGTGGGCTACGACGCCGGCGCCAGGGGCGCCGGCGACCTGACCCCGTTCCAGCTGCGCCACGGCCGGTTCGCCCGCGGGGCGGGCGAGGTCGTGGTCGACGCCGGCACGGCCCGGAAGCAGGGCTGGAGGGTCGGCGACGCCGTGAAGGTCTCCGGCCGTGGCCCCGCGCGCGACATGCGCATCTCGGGCATCGCCCGGTTCGGGGACGTGGACTCGCTGGGCACCGCCACCTCCGCGGTCATGGACCTGGGCGCCGCCCAGTCGTTGCTGGGCAAGGGCGACCGGTTCGACAACGTGCTGGTCTCGGCCGCCCCCGGCGTGTCCGCAGCCGAGCTGCGGCGCGCGCTGGCGCGCGAGCTGCCCTCCTCGGTGCGCGTGCAGAGCGCCGCCGCCAGCGACCGCTTCGCGCTGGACTCCCTGTCCCAGGTGGTCAAGTGGGTCAAGGTCATCCTGCTGGTGTTCGGCGGCGTGGCCATCCTGGTCGGCGCCTTCACGATCGCCAACACGATGTCCATCACCCTGGCCCAGCGCTCGCGCGAGCTGGCGCTGCTGCGCGCGCTGGGCACGACGCGGAAGCAGGTCCGGCGGCTGGTCGTGGCCGAGGCCACGGTCATGGGCGCCATCGGCTCCGCGCTGGGCATCGGCGCGGGGATCCTCATCGCCAGGGGCCTGTCGTCGGTCATGGCCTCGGCGGGCATGGAGCTGCCGGACGCAGGCACGGTGTTCGGCCCCTCGACGGTGATCGTCTCGCTGATCGTGGGCCTGGGCGTGACCGTCCTGGCCGCGCTGGGGCCGGCCTCGCGGTCCACGCGCGTGTCGCCGGTCACGGCCATGCGCGAGGGCGCGGACATCCCGCCGTCGCGGTTCGGCCGCCGCTCGGTGCCGATCGCCACCGGCATGCTCGCCCTGTCGGCGTTGCTGCTGGCGGCCGCGGCGTTCGCGCCGGGTATCGACGCCGGCGGCCGCGGCGCCCTGATCGGCCCGGGCGTGCTGCTGCTGTTCCTGGGCGTGGCCCTGGTCTCGCCGAAGCTGGCGCGGCCGCTGGCCTCGGTCATCGGCCGGCCGCTGGAGCGGATCGGCGGCAGTGCCGGCTCGCTGGCGCGGCGCAACGCGATGCGCGACCCCGGCCGCACGGCGGCCACCGCCTCGGCGCTCATGATCGGCCTGTCGCTGGTCGTGTTCGTCTCGGTCGTCGGGCAGGGCATCCGCCAGTCCACGACCGGTGCGCTGGAGAAGCAGGTCCACGCGGAGTACGTGGTCGGCTCCACCGACGGCTGGACCGAGATCGATCCCGCGGCAGCCGCCGCGGTGCGCAAGGCCGAGGGCGTGCGCACGGTCTCGGAGCTGACGCAGGACCAGGCCCGCGCGTTCGGCGAGGAGACGGGCGTGAACGGGGTGGACCCCAGGACCATCGACTCGGTCTACGGGTTCGGCATCGCGGCCGGCGCCAAGCCCTCGCCCGCGTCGCTGGCCGGCAACGGCGCCCTGGTCGAGAAGGGGTTCGCCGACGAGCACGGCCTGAAGGTCGGCAGCGCGTTCACGGTCACGTCGGCCAAGGGCGACCGCCTGCGGCTGAAGGTCACCGGCATCGGCGACCCGCCCAAGTTCGACCCGCTGTCGCTGGGCGAGGTCACGATCGCCCAGCGCTCGTTCGCGCGCTCGTTCGCCAACCGGCGCGACCGGCTGGCGTTCGTCTCGGCGGCCGGTGACAGCCAGGCGGCGATCGACGAGGCGCTGGCCGGGTTCCCCACGGTTCAGGCCCTGACGGCGGCGGACTTCGCCGACGAGCAGATGTCGTGGGTCGACGACGCCCTGGGCATCCTGTACGTGCTGCTGGCGCTGTCGGTGATCGTGTCGCTGTTCGGCATCGTCAACACGCTCGTACTGTCGGTGTTCGAGCGCCGGCGCGAGCTGGGCATGCTGCGTGCCGTGGGCATGACCCGGCGCCAGGTGCGGCGGATGGTCCGCCACGAGAGCGTGATCACCGCCCTGATCGGCGCCGCCCTCGGCGTCGGCGTCGGGCTGGCCCTCGCGGGCCTGGTGACCAGCGCGTTCAGCGACCAGGGCCTGGCGTTCTCGGTCCCCGTGGGGTCGCTGGTGGCCTTCGCCGTGGTGGCCGCCCTGGCCGGCGTCCTGGCGGCGGTGCTGCCCGCCCGCCGCGCGGCGCGGCTGGATCCCCTGACGGCCCTGGCCTACGAGTAGGCCGGGGGCCGTATAGCCGTGCCTGTCCCGGGTACGTCACCCGGATGGGGGAGGCGGACAAGCGCGCCCGAGAGCTGATCGACCAGGTCGAGCAGGCGGGGCGGCCCGGCGGCGGGCACCTGGACCGGCTGCGGGCCTTGGCCGAGGACGCGGACGTCAAGCGGGTGCGGCGGCGACGAGCGGTGGAGCTCATCTCCGCCATCGAGGGCGATGCGGCGGTCGCCGTGGCCGGGCACCTGGCCGTACAGCCCTGGATGAACGCCGACGCCCAGGAGCAGGTGGTGCAGCGGCTGCTGGCCCGCGACGCGGTGCGCACCGTGCTGCCCATGCTGGGATCGGGCGAGCTGGACGAACGCGTCTACGCGGACGCGCTGCGGTGGCTGGCGGGCCTGGCGCCCGCCGACCTGCTGGAGGTGCTCGGCCCGTACGCGGCCCGGCCCGGGCAGTGCGATCCGGCGTCGTTGCTGGGCCTGATGCGGGTGCTGGTGGTCAGCGGCCAGGAGGGCGCCGCGGCGGTGGCCGCCCTGGCCCGCGACGACGGCGTGGACGCGATCGTCCGCACGGAGGCCGGCTACGCCCTGGAGCGCGAGCGCGCTGACGTGGCGGCCGGCGAGGGCGACGGGGAGCCCGACGAGCACACGCTGGTCTTCCACGCCAGCCGCTTCCGGGCCGAGTCCTTCGAGCACCAGATGCGCAGCTGGGCCGAGGCCACCGGCGTCCCGTACCAGGCCACGATCGGCGACGGCCGGTTCTGGCGCGAGGTCCGGATCACGGTGACCGCCCGGGCCGCCACGGTGGCCGACCTGGCCCGCCACGCGCGCTCGGTCGGCCGCTTCCGCGGCGACTGGGGCGGCCCCGGACACGGCGCGCCCTGGCACGCGTCCGGCGGTGACGGAGGCGACTGGGGCGGCCTCGACTTCGGCGGCGGCGGCGACTTCGGCGGCGGTGGCGGTGGCGGAGACGGCGGGGGCGGCGGGGGCGGGTAAGGCCCACGCGGCCGGGTACCCGGCCTCCATGCGTGAACTGATCCCCGGCCTCTGGCACTGGACCACCCGGCACCCGAACATCGGGCAGGACGTCAGCTCCTACTACGTCGCGTCCGCGGCGACCCTGCTCGACCCGATGGTGCCGCCCGACGGGATCGTCGCCTTCGACGGCCTGCCCACCCCGGAGCACGTGGTGCTCAGCTGCCGCCACCACGATCGCGACCACGCGCAGCTGGTCGAGACCTTCGGAGCGAGCTTTCACGTGAACGAGAACGGCGTGCACGAGTACCCGGGCGAGGAGGCGCGCCCGTTCGCCATCGGCGACGAGGTGGTGCCCGGGATCACGGCTGTGGCCAACGGGCCGATCGCACCGGACGACACGGTGCTGAGGATCGACGTGGACGGCGGCGCGCTGGCCTTCGCCGACTCGCTGATCAACGCCGGGGGCGAGGTGGGCTTCGTCCCGGACGGCCTACTCGGAGAGGATCCCGAGCAGGTGCGCGGCGACATCACGGCGGCGGTGCGCGACCTCCTGGACGGCCAGGAGTTCGAGCACGTGCTGTTCGCGCACGGCGACCCCGTGGTCGGCAGGGGCCGCGAGGCGCTGGCCCGGCTCGTGCAAAATCCCAGCTGAGCGGGTGTTTCCGCGCGGGGCTGCTACCGTCCCGCGGGTCGGGTTGCCAAACCGTGGCGCCCGAGAGGTTCCGTTCCTAGCTGCGCTCGAGTGCGCGTCCGGGGTCGCTGGATCTCCCCAGACGTACACATAAGGAGCAGTTCGATGTCCCAGAAGTCCTTCGCCGATCTCGGCGTTTCCAACGCGGTCGTACGCGCGCTCTCCGAGCGCGGCTACGAAGCCCCCTTCGCCGTCCAGCGGCTGGTCATCGAGGACATCCTCGACGGCCGCGACGTGCTGGCCCAGTCCCCGACCGGGTCCGGCAAGACGCTGGCCTTCGGCGTGCCGATGGCCGACCTGATCGACGCCGGGTCCCGCCGCCCCGCCGGCCTGATCCTGGCCCCCACCCGCGAGCTGGCCCTCCAGATCGTGGAGGAGCTGCACACCGTGGCCACCGCCCGCGCCCTCTCGGTCGCAGTCGTGCACGGCGGCGTCGGCCTGGTGGCCCAGGCCAAGAAGGCCGCCCGCGCCCACATCGTGGTGGCCACCCCCGGCCGCCTCGAGGACCTGATGCAGCGCGGGGCGATCAGCCTCGAGCACGTGCAGATCCTGGTGCTGGACGAAGCCGACCGGATGCTGGACATGGGCTTCAAGCCCGCGGTCGACCGGATCGTCTCCAAGACCCCCGACGACCGCCAGACGCTCTTCTTCTCGGCCACCCTCCAGGGCGAGGTCGGCCAGCAGGCCAAGGCCTTCACCCACGACCCGGCCAAGCACACCCACACGCCGCCCGCCGAGAGCAAGGGCGACATCAGCCACCGGTTCGTGCACGTCTCGCACGAGGCCAAGGTGGACCACCTGGTCCGCGAGCTGAGGGATTCCGAGCGTGGACGCGCGCTGGTGTTCGTACGCACCAAGCGCGGCGCCGACCGCCTGGTCAAGAAGCTGGACCGCGAGAAGGTCCGCGCGGTGGCCATGCACGGCAACAAGTCGCAGTCCCAGCGCCAGAAGGCGCTGGCGGCGTTCGAGAAGGGCACCGTGGACACCCTGGTGGCCACCGACGTGGCCGCTCGCGGCATCGACGTGCCGGACATCACGCACGTGATCAACTTCGACGCCCCCGACGATCGCGACACCTACACGCACCGCGTGGGCCGCACCGGCCGCGCGGGCAACACCGGCGCCGGGGTCAGCTTCGTCCTGGGCGACCAGCTGCACGACATGCGCAAGATCGCCCGTGACCTCGGTCTGGGCGACCAGTTCGACGCCGCCGACGGCACGCCCGTCGCGGTGCCGGACGGGCCCAACTCCAACCGCACCCGCCCCCAGCGCGGTGGCGGAGGCGGCGGTGGCGGACGCAACCGTGGTCACAACGGCAACGGCGGCGGAGGCGGAAAGTCCTCCAGGCCGAAGTCGAAGTCGGGCGGCCAGGGCTGGTCCTCCGACGGCCGCGGGCCCAAGCGCCAGCAGCGCAGGGCCCGCTAGACCGGGGCGCCGGCTGGCGCCCCGGCAGAGCCGCTCGTAGGATGGCCGCAATGTCCCAGGCGGCCCTCCTGGAACGCGACGGCGAGCTCGCCGCGGTCGAGACCGTCGTCGACGAGGCGGCGGCGGGCGAGGGACGGCTGGTCGTATTCGAGGGCCCGGCCGGGATCGGCAAGACCCGGCTGCTCGACGAGACACGGCGGACGGCCGGCGCGGCCGGGATGCGCGTGCTGTCAGCGCGCGCCGGCGTGCTGGAGCGTGAGTTCCCGTACGGCGTCGTGCGCCAGCTGTTCGAACCGGCGCTGGTGGACCCCGAGGCCCGCGAGGGGCTGCTCGGCGAGTCCGCCGACCCGGCCCGCGCGGTGTTCGAGAGCGCCGAGCCCGGCGCCGCCGACTCCGGCGAGTTCGCCACCCTGCACGGCCTCTACTGGCTGACGGTGAACATGGTCGCCGGCCGGCCGCTGATGCTGGCCATCGACGACCTGCAGTGGTGCGACCGCCCGTCGCTGCGCTTCGTGGCGTACCTCCTGAGGCGGATCGAGGGCATGGGGGTGCTGGTGGCGGCCACGCGCCGCGACGCCGAGCCCGGCACCGACCCGGCGCTGCTGGCCGAGATCACGGGCGACGTGGCGGCCACCTCCCTGCGCCCGCAGCCTCTGAGCGCGGACGCGGGGCGGGCGCTGGTCAGCGCCGGCCTGGGCCAGGAGCCCGATCAGCGGTTCTCGGCCGCCTGCCACCGGGCCACCGGCGGCAACCCGCTGCTGCTGGGCCAGCTGGTGTCGGCGCTGAAGTCCGACCACGTGCTGCCCGACGCCTCCCACGTGGAGAGCGTGCTGGACGTGGGCCCGCGGGCCGTGTCGCGCACCGTGCTGATGCGCCTGGCCCGCCTGTCCCCGGAAGCCGTGCAGGTGGCGCGTGCGGTGGCGGTGCTGGGCGCGGCGGCCGACGTGCCCACGGTGGCGTCGCTCAGCGCGCTCGAGCCCGGGGTGGTGGCCGACGCCACGACCGCGCTGGCCCGCGCCGAGATCCTGAGCACCGAGTCGCCGCTGGGGTTCGTGCACCCGCTGGTGCGCGACGCCGTCTACCAGGAGCTCTCGCCCGGAGAGCGCGAACTGTCGCACGAACAGGCGGCGCGGCTGCTGGCCGATGCCGGAGCCGTGCCCGAGCGCGTGGCCACCCACCTACTGGTCATGCCGCCCCGCGGCGACGACTGGGCCACGGGCCTTCTGCACGAGGCGGGCCGCTCGGCACTGGCCAAGGGGGCGGTGGACAGCGCCGTGGCCTACCTGCGCCGTGCCCTCGCGGAGCCGCCGCCTGCCGGCCGGGCCACCGCGATCCGGTTCGAGCTGGGCGCCGCCGAGGCGCTGACCAACGGGCCCGCGGCCGCCGAGCACCTGGCCACCGCCTACGCCGAGCTGCGCGATCCGGCGGCGCGCAGCGTGGCCGCCAACATCCTGGGGCGCACGCTGCTGTTCACCGGCTCGGCCGAGAAGGGCGCGGCGCTGGCCCGCGAGGCGGCCGAGCGGCTGCCGCCGGAGCTGGCGGACCTGGCCGACACGCTGCTGGCGTTCGAGCTGGCCAGCGTCGTCTTCCGCAGCGGCGACCGGGAGGAGTACGGCCGGCTGGAGGCGCACAGGAACGTGCCCGGGCCGGACGCGACCCTTGGCCAGAAGATGCTGGCCGCCGTGGCCTCGTTGCAGTGGATGTACGCGGGCGGGCCGGCACCGGAGTGCGCGGCGCTGGCCACGGCCAGCATGGCCGGAGGGGACCTGATCGCCGCCGACAACGGCTTCCTCACGGTGTACGCCAACAACACGCTGGCCATCCTCGAGCGCGACGAGGCCGCCGCCGCGTTCGAGGCGTGCCTGTCCGACGCCCACCGGCGCGGCTCGCTGTTCGGGGTGTCCGCGGTCCGCCTGTGGCGCGGATACGACTACCTGCGCCGGGGCGAGCTCGAGGACGCCGAGGCGGACCTGGCCACGGTCAAGGCCGACTTCGCCGCCTGGGGCGCCGCGGACGACATGGTCAACACCTACCTGGCCGCCTTCATGGCGCTGGTGTGGCTCGAGCGCGGCCAGACGGACGCCGCCTGGGCCTCGCTCGACGGGGCCGCGATCAAGGAGGGGACCGACGGCGCCCGTTTCTGGCTGGACGCGCGCGCCACGCTGCTGGCGGCCACGGGCAGGGCGGAGGAGGCGCTGGAGGTCACCGACGTGCTGGCGGGCCACTACGGCTGGGTCGTGGGCCCGGCGGTCACGACGTGGCGCACCACCCGCGCCCGGGCGCTCGATCGCCTGGAGCGCACGGACGAAGCGCTGGAGCTGCTGGACGAGGAGCTGGCGCTGGCCCGGGCCCAGGGCGCGCCCGGGCCCATCGGCCGCGTGCTGTGGGTCCGCGGCAGCCTGCAGCGCCGGGGCGGCGAGGAGTCGCTGCGCGAGGCCGTGGAGGTGCTGGATCGCTCGTCCGCGCGGCTGGAGCGGGCGAAGGCGTGGGGCGCGCTGGGCGGATGGCTGCGGCGCGAGCGGCGGCCCTCCGACGCGCGCGAGCCGCTGCGCAAGGCGCTGGAGCTGGCCGAGGCGTGTGGGGCCGAGCCGCTGTCGGTGGGCCTGCGCACCGAGCTGCGCGCCAGCGGAGCGCGGCCGCGCAGCAGCGCGATGTCGGGCCTGGACTCGCTGACGGCCAGCGAGCGCCGGGTGGCCTCCCTGGCCGCCGGCGGGCAGACCAACCGCGACATCGCACAGGAGCTGTTCGTCACGCCCAAGACGGTCGAGGTCCACCTCAGCAACACGTATCGCAAGCTGGGCCTGCGTTCTCGGCGCGAGCTGCCCGCCGCCCTGGCCGCCTAGGGGGGTCGACCCCAAGACAGGGGTAGGGGATTGGGGGTCGCCTCGATGCTCGATGCCCCGGGCGGGCGGAAGGTGGCGTCATGGAACAGACGACCGTCGACCTCCGCCTCCTGTTGCACGTCGAGGGTGAGCGCATGACCGGCCAGGTTGAGGCCGGCGGCGACGACCCGCGGACGTTCTCCGGCTGGCTCGGATTCGTGTCGGTGCTCGACGCACTGATCGCGGAGGCGACCGCAACCACCGCCGCATCCACCAACGGCTCGCAACCCAGGAGGTCCCGATGAACGTCGCCGCACCCCCCGCCGATGATGTACGCGCCCTGCGCTCCCGGCTGTCCGGAGCCGCCCTGGCTCCGGGCGACGCCGGCTACGACGAGGCCCGCGTGGCCTTCAACCTGACGGTGCAGCAGCATCCGCCGCTGATCGCCCGGCCCACGGACGCCCGTGACGCGGCCGAGGTGGTCCGCTTCGCCCGCGAGCGCGGCTTCCGCGTGGCGCCCCAGCGGACCGGCCACTGTGCCGGCCCGATCGAGTCGCTGGAGCACACCATCCTGCTGCGCACCGACGCGCTCGGCGGGGTCGAGATCGACGCCGGCGCCCGCCGCGCCCGCGTCGGCGGCGGCGCCCGGTGGCAGGACGTCGTCCCCCGCGCCGCCGAGCTGGGTCTGTCGGCCCTGCACGGCTCGTCCGCCGACATCGGCGTCGCCGGCTACTCGCTGGGCGGCGGCGTGGGCTGGCAGGCGCGCAAGCACGGCCTGCAGGCCAACAGCGTGACCGCGGTCGAGCTGGTGACCGCCGACGGCGAGCTGGTGCGCGCCGACCGCGACCACGAGCCCGAGCTGTTCTGGGCGCTGCGTGGCGGCGGTGGCAACTTCGGGGTGGTCACCGCGCTGGAGTTCGACCTCTACCCTCTGGAGACCGTGTTCGCGGGCATGATGTTCTTCGCCCTCGACCAGGCGACCGAGGTGTTCCACACCTGGCGCGAGCTGCTGGCGGGCGTGCCCGACGAGCTGACCTCGACCGCCCGCATCCTGCGCTTCCCGGACGTGCCGGAGCTGCCGGAGATCGTGCGTGGCCAGAGTCTGGCCGTGGTCAACGGCGCCTTCCTGGGCTCCGAGGCCGAGGGGCGCGAGCTGCTGGCCCCGCTGGCCGAGCTGGGCCCGGGCATGGACACGTTCGGCATGGTCCCCGCCGCTGGCCTGACCGAGCTGCACATGGATCCGCCGGATCCCGTGCCCGTGATGAGCGACCACCTGCTGGTGGACCTCTCGGCCGAGGCGTTCGACCGCATGCTCGAGGTCAGCGGGCCGGGCGTGGACACCGCGCTGGGCATGGTCGAGCTGCGCCACACCGGCGGGGCGCTGGCACGGACCGGCCCCGGGCACGGCGCGCTGGACCGGCTGCCCGGGTCCTACCTGGCGTTCGCCGGAGGCATGGTCGTGGACGCCGAGTCCGCCGCGGCGGTCGGGGGCGCGCTGGAGGGGTGGAAGGCATCGCTGGCGCCCTACCGCGCCGGCGAGTACCTGAACTTCGTCGACCGGCCCACCGACGTGACGGCCGCCTTCGGCGAAGAGCGCTACGAGCGGCTCGCGCGCGTGAAGGCCGCGTTCGACCCCGACGACGTGTTCCGGGCCAACCACCCCATCCGCCCGGCCGCCCGCTGACGGCTCAGCGCCGTCGCTTGCGCGCGCCGAGCTTGAAGCTCTGGCCGCGCAGGCCCACGCAGCCGATGCAGAAGACGCAGTCCTCGCAGTCCACGCACGCGATGCACAGCGCGCAGCGGCTGCAGGCCACGCAGAACAGCGTGCCCACGCAGGCGAAGATGGCGGCACTAGCCGCGGTGACCGCGCTGCCCACCACCGCGGCGCTCGCCGCGGTGGCCGCGCTGGCCACGACCCCGGCGCTCGCGCGGGTGTAGGCACTGCCCGCCACGGCCGCGCTGCCGCGGGTATCGGCGCTGCCCGCCACCGCCACGCTGCGGCGGGCGCCGGCGCTGCCGGCCACGGCGACGCTGCGCTTGACGTCGGTCGAGCCGGCGACCGCCGGGTCGGGCTCGGGGACGGGCTGCTTCTTGGAGTTCTTGCCCTTCGACACGGTGCGTGCACGCTACCGGCCCGGGTAGCACCAGCGCATGGCCAAGCGTGACAAGCGTCTCTACAAATCACTTCGAAGCGCCGGCGTGCGCAAACGCGCCGCCCGCACCGCCGCCGAGGCGGCCCGGCGCGGCGGTGAGGGCGGCCACCGCGTGCTCGCCGCGATCGCACAGGAGCTGCACGAGGCCGGCGACCTGCTCGACGCGCGCACCCGCGCGGTCGAGGCCGAGCGCGATGGGGGAGACAAGGCCGACCCCGACCGCCACCTGCGCGACGCCGCCCGCCAGACCGCCGCCGAGAAGGTCTGAACGTGCCCGCCGACTACTGGTTCGCCGCCTCCACCGAGGAGTTCACCCCCAGCCAGATCCTGGGCCAGCACGCCGCGGCCGAGACCGCCGGCTTCGACGGCCTGGGAATCTCCGACCACTGGGCGCCCTGGTTCCCCGACGGCCGCGGCTCTCAGGCGTGGGTGACCCTCTCGGCCTCCGGGCAGCAGACCTCGCTGCCCATCGGCACCGGCGTCACGCCGGTCGTCCATCACTACCACCCGGGCCTGATCGCTCAGGCCTTCATGTCCATGGAGGAGCTGTATCCCGGCCGGGTGTTCCTGGGCGTCGGCTCCGGCGAGGCGGTGAACGAGGTGCCGCTGGGCCTGGACTGGCCCGAGCCCACCGAGATGCTGCAGCGCTTCGAGCAGGGCCTGGAGGCCATCACCAGCCTCTGGGACGGCGAGACCGTGAACATGGACGCGGGCTGGTTCCGGCTCAAGGAGGCCAAGCTCTACACGCGCGCAAAGGCGAAGCCGCGCATGTACGTGTCGGCGTTCGGGCCCCAGGCCGCCACCATCGCGGCGCGCTACGGCGACGGGCTGTGGACGCTCGGCGACCCCGAGGCCGCTCCCGAGATCATCGACGCCTACCGCAGCGAGTGCTCCCGCACGGGCAAGGACGTGGGCCAGATCATCCTGCAGTCGGGCATGGCCTGGGCCGAGGACGGCGACGCCGTGGTCTCGGGCGCGCGCCGGTGGAAGCCCACCCAGCTGCCCGAGCTGTACATCGACGACATCCCCGACCCGGCGGACATGCAGCGCCGCGCGGACGAGCAGATGACCGACGAGGAGTTCGCCTCGGAGGGCTTCATCGTCAGCGCCGACCTGGACGAGCACGTGCGCCGGGTGGGTGAGATCGAGGACCTGGGTGCCACGTCGGTGTGCCTGCAGCTGATCGGCCAGGCCGATCCCATGGGCACGATCGAGCGCTACGGCGACACGGTGTTGCCGGCGCTGCGCGAGCGCTGATGGTCGACGGACTGAGCTGACGCTCCCGCGGGTACGGTCTGGGCGTGAGCACGACCGACCACGCCGCGCCGCTCTGGGCGCCCTCCGACGACCGCATCCAAAGCACCAACCTGGCCCGCTACCAGCGCTGGCTGGCCGACGAGCGGGGCGTGCAGACCGGCGACTACGAGTCGCTGTGGCGGTGGTCGGTGCAGAACCTGGAGGACTTCTGGGCCTCGATATGGGACCACTTCGAGGTCCGGGCCGACACGCCGTACGAGCGCGTGCTGGGCTCGCGCGACATGCCCGGCGCGGAGTGGTTCACCGGCGCGCGGCTGTCCTACGCGCAGCACGTGCTTGAGGGTCACGACGACTCCGCCGTCGCGCTGCACCACGCGTCCGAGCTGCGCGAGCTGGGGACGGTCACGCGCGGCGAGCTGCGCGGGCAGGTGGCGCAGATCGCCGACGGCCTGAAGGCCCTCGGCGTCGAGCCGGGCGACCGGGTGGCCGCCTACATGCCCAACATCGCGGAGGCCCTGGCGTCGTTCCTGGCCTGCGCCTCGATCGGCGCCGTGTGGTCCTCGTGCTCGCCGGACTTCGGGGCGAAGTCGGTGGTCGACCGCTTCCAGCAGATCGAGCCAAAGGTGCTGCTGGCGGTGGACGGCTACCGCTACAACGGGAAGGACTTCGACCGGCGCGAGACCGTGGAGGGGATCGCCGCGGAGATCGACGCGCCGATCGTGTGGC
Organism: Thermoleophilaceae bacterium; assembly: GCA_035630015.1. Taxonomy (GTDB): domain Bacteria; phylum Actinomycetota; class Thermoleophilia; order Solirubrobacterales; family Thermoleophilaceae; genus JAAYBF01. Next base: position 30,243 of record DASQLM010000089.1, read on the forward strand.
TGGGCTACCTGGACGGCACCGGCTGGCAGGACGGGTTCCTGGGGGAGGGGGCTGAGCTGGAGTTCGCCCAGCTGCCCTTCGACCATCCGCTGTGGGTGCTCTACAGCTCGGGCACCACCGGCCTGCCCAAGGCGATCGTGCACGGCCAGGGCGGCATCCTGCTGGAGCACCTGAAGAAGATGTTCCTGCACGTGGACGCGCAGAAGGGTGACCGCGTGTTCTGGTTCACCACCACCGGCTGGATGATGTGGAACTTCCTGGCCGGCGTGCTGCTCACGGACGCCGAGATCGTGCTCTACGACGGCAGCCCCGGCCACCCCGACCTGAACGTGCTGTGGGACCTGGCCGAGCGGACCGGGACCACCACGTTCGGCACCTCGGCCGCGTTCCTGTCGTCGTGCATGAAGGAGGGCATCGAGCCCGGCAGCGGCCGCGACCTGTCGAAGCTGACCGCGGTCGGGTCCACCGGCTCGCCGCTGTCGCCCGAGGGCTTCCAGTGGGTCTACGACCACGTGGGCTCGGACACCTGGCTGTTCTCGACCTCCGGTGGCACCGATGTGTGCACGGCGTTCGTGGGCGGCGTGCCCACGCTGCCGGTCTACATCGGCGAGCTGCAGGGCCGGGCGCTGGGCTGCGCGGTCGAGTCCTGGGACGAGGAGGGCAACGCCCTGATCGGCGAGGTCGGCGAGCTGGTCATCACCGAGCCCATGCCCTCGATGCCGATCAAGCTCTGGAACGACGAGGACGGCTCGCGCATGCACGAGAGCTACTTCGAGATGTACCCGGGCGTGTGGCGCCACGGGGACTGGGTCGAGATCAACGAGCGCGGCAACGCGATCATCTACGGCCGCTCCGACTCCACCATCAACCGCGGCGGCGTGCGCATGGGCACCTCCGAGATCTACCGGGCGGTGCTGGACATCGACGAGATCGTGGACGCGCTGGTGGTCGACGTGCCCAAGGAGGGCGAGGAGAACTGGATGCCGCTGTTCGTGGTGCTGCGCGAGGGCGCGGAGCTCGACGACGACCTCAAGAAGCGGATCGCCAAGCAGATCCGCGAGTACTGCTCGCCCCGGCACGTGCCCAACGACGTGTTCGAGGTGGACGAGGTGCCGCGCACGCTGTCGGGGAAGGTGCTGGAGGTGCCGGTCAAGAAGATCCTCTCCGGCACGCCGCCCGAGCAGGCGGCCAGCCGCGACTCGCTGGCCAACCCGGCCGCGCTGGACTGGTTCGCGGAACTGGCGCAGTAGCCGTCCGCGCACCTGCTTACGTCAAGACCATGGCCGCCGACGTCGTCGCCACCGAGTTCACCGATCCCGCCTGCCCGTGGGCCTATTCGGCCGAGCCGTTCCGCCACCGACTGCGCTGGCTGTACGGGGACTCGATCGAATGGAAGGTCAACGTCGTCGTGCTCTCGGAGAGCCCGGAGGAGTACGTCGAGAAGGGCATGGACCCGGCGAAGCTGAGGGCGGGCTACGAGCAGATCTCGCGCCAGCACGGCATGCCGATCGACACCAGCGAGCGGCCGCGCATGGTGGCCACGATCGTGGCCTGTCGCGCCATCGTGGCCACCCGCCTGAACGCGCCCGAGCTCGAGCGCCGGGTGCTGCGCGCGCTGCGGGTGCTGTGCTTCGAGGGACCGCTGATCGACGAGCCCGAGACCATCGCCGCCGCGGCCACCCGCGCCGGCCTGGACCCGGACGACCTCGAGCGCTGGATGGAGTCGGACGAGGTCGAGCAGGTGCTGCGCGAGGACATGGCGCGGGCCCGGGAGCCGATGCCCGCCGCCCGCGTGCTCGACGACCGGCTGGCCAACTGGTCCGGCGGCCGCCGCTACACGTGCCCGTCCTACGAGGTCGAGCGCGTGTCGGACGGGGTGCGCATCTCCGTCCCCGGCTTCCAGCCCTTCGCCGCGTACGACGTGCTGCTGGCCAACCTGGTCCCCGACCTGGGCCGGCGCGGCGAGCCGATGGGCGTCCAGGACGTGCTGGCCTGGGCGGGGTTCCCGCTGGCCACGCGCGAGGTGGCCGAGATCTGCGAGCTGGACGACCGCGAGGCCCGGGAGCAGCTCGGGCGCGTCGCCATCGAGCACCACGTGGGCGCCGACGGCTTCTGGTCCCTGACGGCCTAGTCCGCCGCCTCTTTCTCCAGCCGCTCGGCCAGCCGCTCCATGCCCAGCTCGCGGGCGGCCGCCGCGCCGCCGGCGTAGTCGATCGCCCGGTCGGGCGGCCGCTCGACCTCGGGCGGGCGCAGGGTGGCGATGTCGCGGAAGGCGCGCAGCTCGTCGGCCACCGCCAGCAGCGTGCTGGGGGCCTGGCCCGACTCGGCCTCCTCCAGCGCCGCCTCCAGCGTGCCGGCCCGGTTCAGGATCTCGGCGGCGCGCTTCTCGCCGATGCCCTTGGCGCCCGGCAGGCCGTCGGAGGGGTCGCCGCGCAGGGCGATGAAGTCCGGAACCTGGGCCGGGTCGATGCCGTAGCGCTTGCGCACCTCGGCGGGGTCCACCCGCTCGGGCCCCTTCTTGCCGCGGCCGCCCAGCAGCGCGACCCGCACGTTGTCGGTGGCGCACTGGAACAGGTCGCGGTCGCCGGTCAGGATCACGGCCTCGCCGCCCGCGGCTTCCTCCTCGGCGGCGTAGGCGCCCAGCAGGTCGTCGGCCTCCAGCTCGGGATCGTACGCGCCGGGCCAGCCCATGGCTTCGTACAGCGCGGGCGCGCGCTCCCACTGCCAGGCCAGGTCGCGCGGCATCGCGGGCCGGTGGGCGTGGTAGGCCGGGTACAGATCGGTGCGGTAGGGAGCCGCGTCGGGGCCCATGCAGCACACCGTCACGCGCGCCTCCTCCTCCTGCGCGCAGGCCAGGATCGCGTTCACCGACCCCAGCAGCGCGTTCACCGGCTTGCCCTCCGAGCCGGTGATCTTGTCCGGCAGCGCGAAGAAGGCGCGGTAGAGCAGGTACGGGGCGTCGACGACCAGCAGGGGGTTCGGCACCCCCGCGATGGTACGGTCTGCGGCGTACGGCCGGGTGGAGATGCCCGGCGAAGGAGTAGTGCAGGCGCTCGCAGTGGTAGCTCACGAGGTTCCCTCAGCGCGGTCGGCACGAATGAAAGACGTGGAGGATTTTCCACATGCCTACTGGCACCGTTAAGTGGTTCAGCGACGAGAAGGGCTTCGGGTTCATCACCCCAGACGATGGGGGCAAGGACCTTTTCGTTCACCACACGGGAATCTCGGGTGAGGGCTTCAAGAGCCTCACCGAAGGCGCGAAGGTCTCCTTCGACGCCGAGTCGGGCGACAAGGGCCCCAAGGCCGTCAACGTCACCCAGTCGTAACGCTGTGAGCGCCCGGCCCTTCGCCTGAGGGCGCGGGGCCGGGTCCGCTCGCTCCCTCTCCTCTCACACACGGCTGCCGCACCGCTTCGCTGGCCGCGGGCTGCTGCCTGTCCTGGGCGGGCGGCGGTGCGTACCTCCGCTGCTGCGTCGGCTCGTACGAACGCGGCTCCGGCCGGTCGTACCCGCCGTCGTCCTCGCGCGGCTGGGCCTGCTCGCGTCGTGCCGGGCGCTGGCGCTCCGGACGCTTGGCGGGCTGGCGCTCGACCGCAGGCGCGGTGGGCGAGGAGGACCGCCCGGCCCGCCCCGTGGGCGACGCGGCGGACCGGGCAGTGCTGGACGCGGGGCGGATGGTGGTCTCCGCGGAGGCCGTCGTGGCGCTGGGCGTGGCCTTGGCCGCGGCGGGCGCCTTGCGCGGCTCGGCCTTGCGCACCTGCGCGGCGGGACGCTCGGGCGAGCGTGACTCCGGGCGCGGGCGCTCGACCGCCAGCCCGCCGGCGGCCATGCTGCCCGCGGTCAGCGCCACGGCGGCCGTCTTGGCCGGCGCCCCTGCCGAGACCAGCGCGTCGGCCACCGGGGCCACGATCAGCCGGCGAGCGCCCGCCGCAGCCGCGGTCGCCACCAGGATCGCCGCGGCGCGCGCCCCCCGGGCCCGGCGGACGGGCAGCCAGGAGCACAGCGCGCACTCGGAGCGGTGGTTGCGCAGCAGCTTGCGCTCCAGCGAGGTGATCGGGTCGCCGTCGCGCACGGCCTCGCCGAGGTGGCGGGCGCGATGGCACTTCACGGGGGAGCGCACGGCGAGGACCTCCTCGCGGAGGTTCGTGCGGGCGCGGAACAGCAGCGTCTCGACGGCGGTCACGGGCATGGCCAGCCGGTCGGCCACCTCCTGGTAGGACAGCTCGCAGACCTCGCGCAGGTGCAGGACCGAGCGCTGGGCGAACGGCAGCTGCCCGAGCGCCGCGCGCACCTCCGCGCCCTCGGCCTCGGCCAGCAGGCCGGCGTCGGGCGGCGGCCCGTCGTCGGCAAGCGGCAGCTCGGACATGTCCATCGGCACGGCCTTCCCGGCGGAGGACAGCCGGTCGCTGCACTCGTTGCGGGCGATCGTGGCCAGCCAGGGCCCGAGGCGGCGCGGTCCGCTGCCGCGGTTCATGGCGGTGAACGCGCGCAGGAAGGTCACCTGGGTGGCGTCGTCCGCGTCGGCGGGGGAGCGCAATCGCCGCAGGCACTGCGCGTACACGCGGCTGCGGTGCCGGTCGTACACGGCCGCGAAGTCCTCCGCTCCGATGCCGGGGGTGGTCGCGGTCGAGTTGCCCATCTCTCCCTCTCTCATCGCTGCCCACCTGACGCCTTCGGCGTGAGGAACCTTGTGGTCTTGGAGCGCAAGTTTTCGCCGGGCCGCCGCGTCCCCCGGCCATGAACCGATCTCGCATGACCCATGTCGCATTGATCGCGGCGGCGCTGAGCGCCGTCGCCGTAGCGCCGGCCGCGGCCCACGGCCCCGGCGGCGGACCCCGTGGAGGCGGCGGCGACGACCAGCTGCTGGACTCCGACCTGACCCTGGCGGGCAGCCTGGGCGTGACGTCGGCGGGCAAGTCCCGGACCACCACCGTCGAGGATCGCGACGGCAACAGCAAGACGATCACGATCAAGCGCGGCGTCAAGGCCGCGGGCGACGTGACCAGCGACATCAAGACCGCCGCGGGCGGCGACCCGGGCACCCTGGCCGGGGCGATCAAGTTCAGCACCCGCTCCTCGAGCACCCGCGGCAAGCTCGACGGGATCCTGACGCTGACGTCCGGCGGCGGGAAGCTGCGCCTGCGCGTGCACGGCCGGGCCGGCAGCGACGGCGTCTACGACGTGCGCATCCGCAAGACCCGCGGCAGCGGCGACTTCGCCGAGGCCAAGGTCTCGGCCGAGGGCGACCTGACGGTCACCGACTCCGCGGTGGCGCTGGACCTCGACGGCGAGTACGGCTACGCATCGGACGAGGGCGGCGAGCAGGCGGATCCTGGCGGCCCCGGCGGCCGCGACTGCCCTCCGCGCGAGCAGGGCTGAGGCAGACGCGGGATCGGGCTCGGCCACCATCGGTGGTCGAGCCTGCGCCCGTTCCCTAAGACCCCTGTATGAAGAGGGCCGTGATCGCCTCGGCCTCGGCCCGCAACTCGTCCAGCTCCCGGCCGGACGGGGCCGGCCCGTCGCGCTTGGCCAGCCGCCGGCCGTCGGCGTCGAGCATCAGCGGCACGTGGCCGTAGCGCGGCTCGCGCAGCCCCAGCAGCCTCGCGATCAGCAGCTGCCGTGGCGTGGTGTCCAGCAGGTCGTCTCCGCGCACCACCTCTCCGATCGCCTGGTCCGCGTCGTCCACGATCACGGCCAGGTTGTAGGCGTACGCGCCGTCCCAGCGCCGCAGCGTGATGTCGTCGACCGCCGACTCCACCTCGCCGTGCACCAGGTCGGTGAACGACACCTGCTCCGCGCGCGCATCCAGGCGCAGGGCCGGGGGGCGGTCGGCCGTGCGCTCCTTCTCCGCCCGCTCGGCCGCGGTCAGCTCGCGGCACGTGCCGGGGTAGGCGCCCTCGGGCAATGGTCCATGCGGCGCCCGCGACGCCTCCCGGATCTCCGCCCGGGTGCACCAGCACGGGTACACGCGCCCCTGCGCGTCCAGCCGCGCCAGCGCCTCCGCGTACAGCCCGTGGCGTTCGGACTGGCGCACGGGCTCCTCGTCCCAGTCCACGCCCACGGCCCGCAGGTCGGCCAGCTGCGACGCCTCGTGCTCGGGCCTGGACCGCTGCGGGTCCAGGTCCTCGATCCTCAGCAGGAAGCGCGCGCCCAGCGATCGCGCCCGCAGCCAGGCCACCAGCGCGGTGCGCAGGTTGCCCGCGTGCAGCGGGCCCGAGGGGCTGGGGGCGAAGCGGCCGGAAGCATTCAGCATTCAGCAATCAGCTCTCGGGTCCAAGGACCGGCGTTGCCGTCGGACTTGGCGCAGGAAGCTGAATGCTGACAGCTGACAGCTGACAGCTGACGGCTCGGAACTACAGCCCGACCGGATGCCTGGCCACGTACCCGGCCGTCGACCGCCGCTCGGACGTCCATCGGTTGCCGGTCTGGCTGCGCGCGCTGGTGTCGAACCGGCGCCCGTCGATGACCATGTAGGCGTGGCCGGAGTTGGCGTACACCGTGATCCGCTTGCCCGGGCCGGGGGCGCCGTAGCTCATGAGCCCGCTCGAGGCCTGCGGAGCCTTGATCAGCCCGCCGCCGCGGAGGGCGTAGGACACCGAGCCCGAGCAGTCGTAGCCCGAGTCGTTGAACGAGCCGTGGCCGCCGCCGTACTTGTACGGCGTGCCGGCGATCCGGTTGGCCGCGGCGATCACGCCCGCCACGCGGGAGTCGCCACCGCCGCCGCGGGCGCCGCGGGCGCTCTTGCGCTTGAGCACCGGGCCGGGGCCGAGCCCCGCCTTCGCCCGGGTCATCGGGCCGGCGATGCCGTCGGCCGTGAGCCCGTGCGAGCCCTGCCAGCGCTTCAGCGCGGCCTCGGTCTGGGGGCCGAAGACGCCGTCGGCCGAGACGCCGATGGCGCGCTGCAGCGCCTGCACGCCGCCGCCGCGGGCCGCGACCGAGCTCGTCGCGCGCACGCCCGAGGCGCGCGCCTTGCCGCCGCGCTTGAGCACGGGGCCGGAGCCGATGCCCAGCCGCGAACGGGTCTGCGGGCCGGCGATGCCGTCCACGGTCAGCCCGTGGTTGCGCTGGTAGGCCTTGACCGCCTTCTCGGTCTGGGGGCCGAACACGCCGTCGGCCGAGACGCCGAGCGCGCGCTGCAGTGCGCTGACGCCGCCGCCGCGTGATGCGGTGCGCGCCTGGGCCTGGGCCTCGGCGCCGTCCGATCCGCCCAGGGCCCCGGAGACCACGCCCGCGGTGGGCACTCCGGTGAGCGCCAGCAGCGCGGCCACGGACAGCCCGCGCGGGGAGGGGGCGGGCATCTCGTTCCTGTGGGCGGCCGCCTCGCGGCGCGCCCGTGAGCGCCAGCCCGAGCGGACCCATACCTCGGGGTCGGTCAGGTCACGCGGCTGTGCCGGCAGCAGCTCGAGCGCCGAGTAGCCGGGCACGAGGCCTTCGCGACGCCTGCGCGCCTGGGAGCGTTCCAGTGATTCGGACCAGAGATCGCGTGACGTCAGGTCCGCGGGGACGGAATTCAAGATGCTTTACCTCGCTGTCAGTACGTCATGTCGCCTACGAGGTGAGCTGACGGGCTCGCGCCGTACAGACGGCGCTACGCTCGGTACCGGCTGAGCCGGCGCCTGGACGATTCGCCCCCGCGGTACATGGACCGCACGGTTCCCCCGTTCGTCCGGGACGGGCCAGGACGATTCGGCAGCGGGCGTCGTTGTATCAGGGCGAATTCCTTCTACGTGCAGGGATTCTTGCAGCGCACAGGGTGCACGAAACCGCCCAGGGTTATGGCAACCGTTATTGGGTGCCCAGGACCAGATCCGCGGCTTGGCGGACCTGTTGCACGCCGCCGCCGACCATGACCGTGGTCACCAGCGATTCCCGCCACGCGGGCAGCTCCGA
>DASQLM010000090.1:0-2181 GCA_035630015.1 Thermoleophilaceae bacterium
GCGCGAGCTGCCCGAGAAGCAGCGCGCCGCGGTCTTCCTGCGCAGCGTCGGCGATCTGTCCTACGCGGAGCTGGCGGTGGCGCTGGACTGCTCCCAGGACGCCGCCCGGCGCAGCGTGCACGAAGGGCTGAAGCGGCTGCGCGAGGAGGTGCCGTCATGAGGGAGCTGAACCTGCTGGTGGCCGAGCGCGCCGAGCGCGAGGGCCTGCTGGACGTGGCCTACGCGCGGGTGGACTCACCGTTCGGCCCGCTCACGGTGGCCGCCACCGAGCGTGGCCTGGCCTGCCTGGCCTACCCCGAGCTCAAGCTGGACACGGTGCTGGAGCGGCTGGCCGGCGAGCTCTCGCCGCGGGTGCTGGAGGCCCCCGCGCGCCTGGACGGCGTCCGGCGGGAGCTGGACGAGTACTTCGAGGGCCGCCGGCGCGAGTTCGAGACGCTCGTGGACTTCTCGCTCTCGCGCGGGTTCTACCGCAAGGTGCTGGAGGCCACGGCGCGCATCGGCTACGGGCAGACCAGCACCTACGCGGGGGTGGCGGCCGAGGCGGGCAGCCCCCGGGCGGTGCGGGCGGCGGGCAGCGGGCTGGGGTCCAACCCGATCCCCGTGGTGGTGCCCTGCCACCGGGTGCTGCGCACCGGCGGCGCGCTGGGCGGCTACACCGGCGGCCTGGAGCGCAAGGAGTTCCTGCTCGCGCTCGAGCGGCGCTGAGCCGCCTCGCGCCCTACAGCCGCTCGAGCACCGACCGCAGCACGATCTCGGTCAGCCTGCCCGCCGGCACGCCGGCCACGGTGGCGCGCGCCGAGTCGATCCGGGGGCGGCCCTCATCGCTGTTCACCGTCGCGTCCATGCGCAGCGGCACGGTGCCGACGCCGCCGTCGGGCAGCACGCCCGAGGCCAGCCCGCCCAGCAGACCGCCCAGCGTGCCGCCGGTGGCGGTACCCAGCTCGGAGGCCAGGTCGCGCGGCGTGCTGGTGCCGCGCATGGACAGCTCATAGGGCTCGTCGCGGCCCTCGCGGGTGAGCGTGAACGACGAGAGCTTCACGGCCCCGGCGTCCAGGTCGCGGAGGTCGATGCGCACGTCGCCGAAGCCGTCGAGGCGCTCGAACGGCCGCTCCTTGCGCTCGTCCAGGTCGTAGACGAGGTCGTCGCCGCTGATCTCGATCGACCGGCCGCGGCCCGCCGCGAGCGTGAGCGCCGGGATGGCGCTGATGCTCACCTCGGCGGTGCCGCCGTCCTGGGTCAGCCGCTTCTCGACCTCGCCGCTGATGATCCGCGGCAGGACGACCTGGACGGCGACGAGCAGCACGACGAGGATCGCTGCGGCGGCCAGGAGCACCTTGCGCATACAAGCGAAGTGTGGCGGGTGGCGGCACTATCGTCCCCGCCTCATGTGGAAGGCCTTTCGCGCCCGTACGTTCGTCCTGCGCAAGCGGCTTGCGCTGCTGACCCCCGAGCGGATCCGGCTCCGCCGCAACCGGCGCGCGACGGTGGCGCTGGCGCAGCGCTGGCTCGGAGGCCTGAAGGGCATCGAGGTCGGCGGAGCCGCGCACAACGACTTCGAGGTCGACGCGCTGAACGTGGATCGCTACGCGGAGTACGACACGGTCTACAAGCGCGAGGAGCTGCGCATGTGGGGGACCGTCAAGAAGGTCGACCTCGTCGCGCCCGGCGACGACCTGCCGTTGAAGGACCAGGCGGTCGACTTCGTGCTGGCCTCGCACGTGATCGAGCATTTTCCCGATCCCGTGGCCGCGCTGTCCGAATGGGTGCGCGTCAGCCGTCGCTACCTCTTTCTCGTGGTGCCCCATCGCGACCGGACGTTCGACCGCGGGCGTGACCTCACGCCCGTCGACGAGCTGCTCGACCGCCACGCGCGCGGTTTCGCCTCCGAGGAGGACGCACACTGGTCGGTCTGGACATGCGAGAGCTTCCTCGCGCTCTGCGATGCGCTCGGGCTCGTGGTCTGCGACCACCGCGATCCCGACTACGAGGGCGGCAACGGCTTCGTGGTGGTGATAGACGCCGCCGCCTCGCGCGCGGCGTCCGCTGCGACGGACAGGGAGGGATTCGAACCCTCGATACGGTTCTAAGCCGCATACTCCCTTAGCAGGGGAGCGCCTTCAGCCACTCGGCCACCTGTCCTGGCTGCGGCCGATTGTATGCACCGCTATTGGTGGTAGTCGT
>DASQLM010000091.1:0-4600 GCA_035630015.1 Thermoleophilaceae bacterium
CATGAGCGGCACCACGTAGTTCGCGATGCCGGCGAACACCGGGATGATGAACAGGAAGATCATCAGCGACGCGTGCACGCTGAACACGCCGTTGTAGGTGTTCGGGTCCACGAACTGGGTGCCGGGCTGGGCCAGCTCCGCTCGGATGACCATCGCCAGCAGGCCGCCGATGATGAAGAAGACGAACGTGGTGACTATGTACTGGATGCCGATCACCTTGTGATCGGTGTTCACCTTGAAGTAGTCCTGCCAGCGGGTGGCGCCGTGGCTGGAGTGGTCCTCCGGCAGCGTTGGCTTGCCCGACGCCCAGTAGAACCAGTAGTCGAAGCAGCCGATGGCGACCAGGAAGGTCAGCGGCATGGCGATCAGGCCCACGGTGGTGACCGCGTTCATGTCCAGCAGCGGGTCCCAGCCGTACAGGGCGCGCACGCCCACGACCAGGCCCATCGAGAACAGGTAGGCCAGCGGCACGGCCCATGCGACGCGGTACCAGCCGGGTGCCCGGAACTTGGCGGCCAGGGTCATTCCTCAGCTCCTCCCCGCTTCTTGGCGATCCACGCGTCGAACGCGCGCTCGGGCACGACCCTGACCTGCTGGCGCATGGTCGAGTGGCCGATGCCGCACAGCTCGGCGCAGACCACCTGGTAGGTGCCGTTGCGGTTCGGCGTGGTGCGGATCTCGGTCGTCAGGCCCGGCACCGCGTCGGTCTTGAGGCGGAACTGGGGCACCCAGAAGTCATGGATCACGTCGTCGGTCTTGACCCGGAACTGCACCGGGCGGCCGTTGGGAAGGACGAGCTGATTGGTGCGGACCTTCCCGTCGCGCGGGTAGTCGAACCGCCACGCGAACTGCTGGCCGGTCACGTTCACGACAAGCGTGTTGGGCTCCTTGGCCTCGATGTCGTCAAGGACCACCCAGCCGTAGGCGGCCAGGGCGGAGACGATGATGAACGGGATCGTGACCCAGATGACCTCCAGGCGGGTGTTGCCGTGGACCGGCGCACCGTCGCTGAGGTCCCCGGGCTGGGCCTTGAAGGCCACCACGGAGTAGAAGACGACCGCCATCACGAGCACGAAGATCGGCACCGACACGATCAGCAGCACGTCGTACAGCAGGTCGATGTCCGTGGCGGCCGTGGAGGCCGGCGTCGGGAACCAGTCGATCTGCAGGCAGATCGCGATGCCGACGATGGTGGCCAGGATGCTCAGGACCACGGTCCCGAGCAGTGGCCGCCGCCTCACGCTACGCATCCACACGACCCTCACGAATCACGGCCGCAACCCTACAGATGCAGCCGGGCGGGCGGCGCCTCCCGGGCGCCTGTTTTCGCGTCAGGCTTTTCGGTGCGTCAGGCGGCCATGCCGGCGCCCGCGGCTTCGCGGAAGCTGGAGGGCGGCGTGCCGTGATGGCGCCGGAACGCCTTGGCGAACTGGGCCGGCTGTCGGTACCCGACGGCGCTGGCCACCTCGTTCACGGGCGACCCGCTGGCGCGGAGCAGGCGCGCGGCCTGCTCCATGCGCACCCGCTGCAGGTAACTGCGGAAGCTGGTCTCCCCGGCCTCCGCGAATGCTCGCTGGAGCTGGCGGCGGGACGTCGCCACCCGGCGGGCGACGTCGTCGAGCGCGAGTTTCGACTCGTACTCGGCCTCGATGATCGCCGCGGCCTCTCGGAAGAGCTCGGCACGGCGCTGGACGGTTGCGGGGCGCTTGGCTGCTGAAAGCATGGTCACTTGTCATACGCGCCACGGGCGGAAATGGATAACTCTCGTTTGTGCAAGGCTGTGTTTGCACCAATCGTCACATGATCTACCAGGAGGACGGATGCAGGTTCAGGCAGGGATGAGCACGGTGGTCCTGACCGTTGGGCCCGACCACACGCTGAGCCAGGTGGCGCGCGTGATGACCCAGCGGCGCGTGGGCGCGGCGGTGGTCGTCGATCCCGAGCAACCCGGTCCGGGGATCGTCACCGAGCGGGACATCCTCCAGTCGCTGGGCGCCGGCCAGGACCCCGAGTCGGAGAAGGTGGGAGACCACCTGTCGACCGACCTGACCTTCGCGGAGCCCGGCTGGTCGCTGGAATACGCGGCCGAGGCGATGGTCCGCGGCGGCTTCCGCCACCTGATCGTGATCGACGGCGGCGAGATGGCCGGCGTGCTGTCCATGCGAGACATCGTGCGCTGCTGGGTGCAGGAGGGCGCGGTCTCGGAGATGCCGGGGTAGCCGGCGCTTCAGTGCTCGAGCGGTAGCTCGCCCATGTCCTGGCGCACCTGGGCGACCCAGCGGACGATGGCGACGACCATGATCGCGACGCCCATGCCGAAGATGACCCAGTTCAGCACCACGCCCACGAGGGCGATGGTGGCGCCGAAGGCCACCAGCACGGGCAGGTAGGACGGCCCGGGGAGGTGGATCGGCTCGCCGGCGGGGGGGACGGCCTCGTCGGCCGGGGTCTCCGGCGCGTCGGCCATCAGTAGACGAACCCGACCACGAACGACGCGGCGAACACCACGAGCGCGATCACGCTGGCGATGAGGGCGGTGCGGAGGTTTCGGCGGGCGAGATTGCGGTCCACGACCACGGTTTTCTACCAGACCGGCAGAATGCCCCGTTGGATGGCCTCAGTGTTCGGAATCGATGTCGGCGGCACCAAGGTGGCGGTCGCGCGCGTGGAAGGGGCCGAGGCGACGGGCAAGGTCGAGCAGGCCACCGACCTCTCGCACGCCGATGCGCTGCTCGAGGGCATCCAGCGCGCGGTCGAGGAAGTCACGGGTGACGGCCCCGGGCCCGAGGCCATCGGGGTGGGGGTGCCGTCGCAGGTGGAGTTCGCCACGGGCACCGCGCTGGCCAGCGTGAACATCCCGCTCGAGGGGGTCCCCCTGCGCGAGGAACTCGGCGACCGCTTCGGCGTGCCCGTGTTCGTCGACAACGACGCGAACTGCGCCGCGCTGGCCGAGGCGCAGCTGGTCCCCGAGCCGCCCGCACACCACCTGGTGATGATGACCCTGGGCACCGGTGTCGGCGGCGGCGTGATCATCGACGGCCACATCGAGCGCGGCCACACGGGCCTGGGCGCGGAGCTGGGCCACGTGATCGTGGACGGCCAGACCGCGCTGGCGGCGTCGGCCGGCGGCTTCCCCCGGCCAGGCTCGCTGGAGTGGCACTGCAGCGGGCGCGGCCTGGAGCGCGCCATCACCGAGGCGGCGCGGATGGCAGGCGAGGGCCCGCTGGCCCGCAAGCTGACCGACGACGGCCGCGTGTCGGGCCGCGAGGCCGTGGCCGCCGCCCAGGAGGGCGACGCCACCGCGCTCGAGGTCTTCGCTCGCTTCGCCCGCTGGCTGGGCCTGGGAATCGCCAGCTTCATCAACACCTTCGAGCCCGAGCGAGTCGTGCTGGGCGGGGGCCTCTCGCGTGCCGCCGACCTGTTCCTGGACGACGCGAAGGCCGAGGCGGAGCGCAACACCCTGCCGGCGCTGTGGGAGCGGGTCCAGATCGACCTGGCCCGGGGTGGGGCGGACGCCGGCGTGATCGGCGCCGGCGTGCTGGCGGCCCAGGAGCTCAAGCGCCTGGATTCGTCCCCGCGTTCGGGTTAGTGTCGTCACATGGAGCGTGTGGTCACCTCCAACGAAGAGGCCATCGAGGCCTGGGACGGGGTGCTGTTCGACCGCTTCGTCGAGTTCCGCGACGTGCTGACGACCGGCCTGGGCGTCCAGGGCACCGCGGCGATGGACCTGATCCAGCCGCGCCCGGGTGATCGCGTGCTGGACATCGGCTGCGGGTTCGGCGATGCGTCCCAGCAGCTGGCCGAGCGCGTCGGCCCGGAGGGGTCGGTGCACGGGGTGGACGCCAGCGCGCGCTTCGTGGAGACCGCGCGCCGGGAGGCGGCCGACGCCGGCCTGGGCAACGTGATCTTCGAGGTCGCCGACGTGGAGGCCACCGACTTCCCGGCCGAGTTCGACCTGGCCTTCTCGCGCATGGGCACGATGTTCTTCGCCAACCCGGTTGCGGCGCTGCGGCACGTGCGCGCCGCGCTGGTGCCCGGTGGCCGGCTGTGCATGGTGGTGTGGCGCCAGAAGATCGAGAACGACTGGATGTACCGCGCCGAGCAGGCCGTGGAGAGCTTCGTGGAGGAGGACGAGCAGTCCGACGAGCCCACCTGCGGCCCGGGCCCGTTCTCGATGGCCAACGCCGACACCACCAGCGGCATCCTGACCGCGGCCGGCTTCGAGCAGATCAGCCTCCGGCGCTCGGACCTGCCCTACCGGATCGGCGCCGACCTGGACGCGGCGGTGGCGCTGGCACTGGCCATCGGCCCGGCCGGCGAGGTCATGCGCCTGGCGGGCGACGACGCGGAACGGCTGCGGCCGAAGATCGAAGCCGCGGTCCGCGGCGAGCTGGCCGGGCTCGAGGCCGCGGACGGCGTGATGGCCACGTCGTCCACCTGGATCGTGACCGCCGTCCGGCCGTCCGGCGTTTGACGCGCTGGTCACGGGTAGTGGCCCCCTTGGGCGATACTGCCCGCACGAGCCCAGAACTACGCGAAGGGACGGCATGACGCTGACGAAGGACGAGACCGAGGTCGACGCCCTGGCGATCGACACCAT
>DASQLM010000092.1:0-8140 GCA_035630015.1 Thermoleophilaceae bacterium
GACTTGTCCACGTCCAGGATCGGCATGCCGTAGATGGGCGAGCTCTCGTCCTCGCGCGCGGCCGGGTTGGTCACGTCGTTGGCGCCGATCACCAGCGTCACGTCCGTGGTCCCGAACTCGGGGTTGATCTCGTCCATCTCCTTGAGCGCGTCGTACGGGACGTCGGCCTCGGCCAGCAGCACGTTCATGTGCCCTGGCATGCGGCCCGCGACCGGGTGGATGGCGTAGTTGACCTCGGTGCCGCGCTTCTCCAGCTCGTCGGCCAGCTCGCGCACCGTGTGCTGGGCCTGGGCCACGGCCAGGCCGTAGCCGGGCGCGACCACGACGGCGTCGGCCTGGGTCAGCGCCATTGCCACCGACATCGCGTCCGTGGACTTGTGCGGCTTCTCCTCGGCGTCGCCGCCACCGGACGCGGCCGCGCCGCCACCGAAGCCGCCGGCCACGATGTTGGGGATCGAGCGGTTCATGGCCTCGGCCATGAGGTTGGTCAGGATCGTGCCCGAGGCGCCGACGATGATGCCGCCCACGATCAGCGCCGTGTTGTCCAGCGCGATGCCCGCGGCGGCGGCCGACAGGCCGGTCAGGGCGTTCAGCAGCGAGATCACCACCGGCATGTCCGCGCCGCCGATGGGCAGCACGACCATGTTGCCCAGGATGCCCGCGGCCACCAGGATCAGGATGAACAGGCCCTCCGACTCCTCGCCGGCGGCGATCAGCACGGAGGCGCCGATGGCCAGCACCAGCAGGACCAGGTTCACGACCTGCTGGCCGGGGACCGCGATCGGCTTCTGGGGGATCAGGTCCTGGAGCTTGCCGAAGGCGATGTTCGAGCCCCAGAAGGAGACCGAGCCGATGATGGCGGCGAACAGGATCGGGATCAGCGTGTCCAGCGGGGGGTTGCCGGCGCCGACCTCCAGGTAGTGGCGGTACTCCGCCCACGAGATCAGGGCCACCGCGCCGCCGCCGACGCCGTTGAACAGCGCCACCATCTGCGGCATCGCGGTCATCTTCACCCGCTGCGCCGCGGGGACGCCGACGGCCGTGCCGATCACGATGCCGAGCGCGATCAGGCCGTAGTCGCCCACCTGCTCCTGCAGCAGCGTGGCGGTGACCGCGACGGCCATGCCGACCGCGGCCGTGGCGTTGCCTCTGCGCGCCGTGGTCGGCCCCGTGACCTGGCGCATGCCCAGGATGAACAGGATGATCGCGACGATGTAGAGGACGTTGATGAAGTCCGGGTCCTGCAGGAAGGAGGCGATCGGCAGAGACACGGGCGCTACTCCTTCTCAGACGGCTTGGGCCGCGCCTTGAACATCTCGAGCATCCGGTCGGTGACCAGGAAGCCACCGACCACGTTGATGGTGCCGAAGGCGATGGCGATCACCAGGATCGTCTTGTTCAGGACGCCGTCGGCCTCGCCGATGACCAGGATCCCGCCCAGCACCACGATGCCGTGGATGGCGTTGGTGGCGCTCATGAGCGGGGTGTGCAGCGAGTTCGGCACCTTCGAGATGACCTCGAAGCCGACGAACGCGGCCAGCACCAGGATGAGCAGCTCGGTAGTCAGGTCCATGGCTTAGGAGGCCTCCCCGGCGGCCTTCTTGGCGCCCTCGTGGACGATCTGCCCCTCGTGGGTGATGCAGGCGCCCTTGATGATCTCGTCCTCGAAGTTCAGCGTGAGCCCGCCCTCGTCGTCGGTCATCAGGTCGACCAGGTTCTGGACGTTCTTGGCGTACAGCTGCGACGCGTGGTCGGGCATCGTGGCCGGCAGGTTCACGACGCCCACGATCTTCACGTCGTGCTCGATCACGGTCTCACCGGCCTTGGTCAGCTCGCAGTTGCCGCCGGTCTCGGCGGCCAGGTCCACGATCACGGAGCCCGGCTTCATGCGCTTGACGGCGTCCTCGATGATCAGCAGCGGGGCCTTGCGCCCGGGCACCGCGGCGGTGGAGATCACGCCGTCCATCTGGGCGATCACGTCGGCCAGCGCCTCGCGCTGGCGCTGCTGCTCCTCGTCGGTCAGCGCGCGGGCGTAGCCACCGGCGTCCTCCGCGTCCTCGAGTCCGATGTCCAGCTTCACGAACTTCGCGCCCAGCGACTGGATCTGCTCCTCGACGGCGGAGCGCACGTCGAAGGCCGAGACCACGGCGCCCAGGCGGCGGGAGGTGGCGATGGCCTGGAGGCCGGCCACACCGGCGCCCAGCACCAGCACCTTGGCCGGGCGGATGGTGCCCGCGGCGGTGGTGAGCATGGGCAGGAAGCGGGGCAGCTCCTCGGCGGTGATCAGCGCGGCGCGGTAGCCGCCCACGGTGGCCTGCGAGGACAGGGCGTCCATGGACTGGGCGCGGGTGATGCGCGGGATGGCCTCCATGGCGAAGCTGGTCACGCCGGCGTCGGCCAGCGCCTTGGCGGTGTCGCCGGCGGTCAGCGGCGCCAGGAAGCCGATCAGGACGCTGCCCTTGGCCAGCTTGGAGATCTCCTCGGGGCTGGGCGGGGCGACCTTGGCCACCACGTCGCCCGAGAAGCCGTCGCCCGTGCTGGCGCCGGCCTCCTCGTACGCGGAGTCGGGCACGTGGGACTCGGCCCCGGCTCCGGACTCGACGACGACGTCCACTCCGGAGGAGGACAGCTTCTTTACGACCTCCGGCACGGTGGCGACCCTGCGCTCACCCGCGGAGGACTCCTTGGGTACGGAAAGCTTCATCGGCGGCCGCGGAAGCCTAATGAAGTGCGGGGGGTGGTGCGGTCAGGTCCCCTCACGTCACTTCGCGGCGCGATTCGCGGGCCAGTCCGGCGGCCATGAACACCGCTGCCCAGGCGGCCAGGACGCCCAGTGAGCCCAGGAAGCCGAACGCCTCGTCGATGGTCAGGCCGCCCAGCGCCGGAGCCGCGGTACCGATCGTGTACGGGATCAGGTCGGACTCGGCGACGCCGATCAGGCTGTCGACCACGAACAGGTAGACCAGCACGCTGACCACCCCGGCCACCTGGTTGCCCACCAGCGCGCCGAAGCCCACGCCCACCACGCCGCCGAGGGCCGCGCTGAGCAGGCCGCCACCCAGCAGGCCGGCGTAATCCGCGAAGTCCAGGGCGCCGCCCTCGTTTCCGGCCATCAGCGGGATGCCGATGGCGAAGGCCACCACCAGCATGACCAGCGCCACGCCCGCCGCGGTCACGGCGTAGGCCAGCGTGCGCGCCACCAGCAGCCGCAGCCGGTCGGGCGCGATCAGGATCGCCGGCGCCACGGTGCGGTGGCGGTACTCGCCGGTGGCCCCCACCACGCCGAAGACCACGAACAGGATGAACACGGGCGCGACGGTGATCGAGTCGCGCTTGGCGCTGACCGACGAGGGGTCGTCGGCCAGCGTGGACACCAGCACCACGAGCAGCATCAGCGCCACGCCGGCGATCGTGAAGCCGATGGCGGTGCGGGTGGAGCGCAGCTTGATCGCCTCGCCGCGGATCAGGTTGTTCACGGCGCCTGCTCCCCCGCGGTCAGCTCGAAGAAGATGTCCTCAAGCGAGGCCTGGGCCTGGTAGAGCTGATGCACGGCCACGCCGGCGGCCAGCGCGGCGTCGCCCACCGTGGCGGCGTCCAGGCCCTCCACGTTCAGCGCCCCGTCCTCGAAGGCGTTCACCTTGGCGCCGGCGGCGCGCAGGGCGCCGGCCAGCTTCTCGGCCTCCGGTGTGCGCACGATGGTGGCGCCGCGGGCGGCGCCCGTGAGCTCCCCGACCGGCCCCTGCCTGACCACTTTGCCGTGGTGGATGACCACCACATCGTCCACCGTCTGGGCCATCTCGGCCAGCACGTGGCTGGACACCAGCACCGTGCGGCCCTCGGCCGCGGCCGAGCGCAGCATGTCGCGGAGCCAGCGGATGCCGGCCGGGTCCAGCCCGTTGGCGGGCTCGTCCAGCACCAGGATCCGGGGCTCGCCCAGCAGGGCGGCGGCCAGGCCGATGCGCTGGCGCATGCCCATCGAGTACTTGCCGTATCGGCGGTCGGCCGCGGCGGTCATCTCGGTCAGCTCCAGCACCTCGTCCACGCGCGAGTCCGGGATACCGGCCATGGCGGCCAGCGAGCGCAGGTGCTGGCGGCCCGAGCGGCCGGGGTGGGCGCCCGAGACCTCGAGGTTGGCGCCGACGGTCCGGGCCGGGTCGTCCAGGTCGCGGTAGGCCGCGCCCAGGACGGTCGCGGTGCCCTCGGTGGCCCGGGCCAGCCCCAGCAGGCAGCGCAGGGTGGTGGTCTTGCCGGCGCCGTTGGGGCCCAGGAAGCCGGTCACCGTGCCCGTCCGAACCGAGAAGGACACGTCGTCCACCACGGTCTGGTCCCCGTACCGCTTGGTCAACGCGTCGACCTGGATAGCGGGGTCCGGCACGCGCCGGAAACTACCTAAGCGGCCAGGTCGACCGACAGCTCGGACACGCCGAGGCCGCTGTGGTGGCGCTCGAGGTGGTCGGAGAGGCGGGCCATGATGCGCACGATGGCCGCGTTCTCGCTCAGCGCGGTGGCGGTGAAGCGCTTGATCCCGTGCGCCTTGGCGATGGCGACCAGGTCATCGGCCAGGATCGAGCCCAGGCCCTTGCCCTGCAGCGGGTCACCGACCACGATCGCGAACTCGGCCGACTCCGGCGCCTCGGGAAGACGCACCCAGCGCCCGACCCCGGCGATCTGGCCCGGTTGCCCCGCCAGCTCGGCCACGAGCGCTACGTGGTCGTGGCCGTCCACCTCGGTCAGGTAGCGCAGCTCGGATGCCGAGAAGCGCGACTTGGGGCCCAGGAAGCGGGCGTGGACCGAAGCGGGGGAGAGGTGCGCCAGCGCGTCGGACAGGGCGTCCTTGTCGCCGGCACGGATCGGACGCACGGTGACGATCGTTCCGTCTTTCAGCGTGCGTTCCATACCCCTAGATTCGGCCCGAACGGACGTTCGGACTGTGGGAATGGTCACGCAGGGCGCGGCGCCGCATGGCGCCGCGCCCCGGTGAGCACAGGGACTACTTGGTGAAGCCGGACTCCTTCAGGTAGGCCGCGGCCACCTTCTCCGGCTCCTGCTTGTCCAGGCTGACGCGGGAGTTCAGCTCCTGCATCGCCTTCTCGTTGAGCGGCTTCTGGACCTTCAGGATCACGTCCTGTCCCTCCTTGCCGAGCTCCTTGTAGGTGGAGTCCCGGACGCCCAGCGAGATGTTGTAGGGCGGGAACAGGTTCTTGTCGTCGTCGATGATCGCGTACTTGCCGAGGGTGAGCTCACCGTCGGTCGAGAACACGAAGCCCAGATCCGAGCGGTCCTTGTCGATGGGCTGGTACTTGCCCTCGTCCGACACGAACTTCGGGGTCCAGTCGTAGGTGTTCTTCAGCCCCTGGAGGCAGTCCGAACGCTGCTCGCACTCCGGGAACCCGGCGATGCTGAGTTTGCTGGCGTTCGGCAGCTTCGCCACCTCGGAGACCGTGGTCTTGCCGTCGAGCAGCTCCTTCTGCTTCGCCTTGGTGGTGGCGATCCGGAAGGTGTTCTCGAAGGACGTGCGCGGCATGGCCACGATGCCCTCCTTGGCGTAGTCCTTCTTCGCCAGCTCGTAGGCCGCGTCCGGCTCCTTGGGCACGTCGTCGGTCTTCACGTCGAAGAACGACGTCAGCGAGGTGCCGGTGTACTCCGGATACATGTCCACCTGGCCGGACTTGAGCGCCTTGTAGGCGATCTGCTCGGAGCCCAGGTTGAGCTTCTTCTCGACCTTGAACCCGGCCGCCTCCAGGGCCTGGGCGTAGATCTCGCCGAGGATGTACTGCTCGTCGAAGTTCTTGGAGCCGACGACGATGGTCTTCTTCTTGGCGTTTGCCGGGTCGTCCTTGATGAGTTTGGCCGAGTCGCCCCCGCCCGAATCGCTGCTTGAGCCGCTGTCGGAGTCGTCGTCGCCGCAGGCCGTTGCAGTCAGGGCCAGTGCGAGAGCGGCGACCAGCGCCAGCATGATGCGCAATGTACGAGTCACGTTGCTGCTTCCCTCCTTCGTGTGGGCAGAGCGAGCCGGCGCCGTGTGGGCCCCTGCTCTCCAGCCAGCTTTATCCCCTTCGGGGTTACGACGTGTTGCAGGTAGCCGATGCCGGCATCGGCGAGAAGCGTGATCAGCGCCACCAGCAGGGCGGCGCCGAGCTGTCCCGAGAACCCATACGTCTGTGGGGTCAGGATGGGCCAGCCCAGCGTCTTGACGTCCGCGTACGGGCCGATCGTGGCGGTGGCCAGCACGCTGACCGCGGACGTGCGGATGCCGGCGAAGATGGTGGGCATGGCCAGCGGCAGGCGCACCTGGCGCACGATCTGGCTGCTCTTCATGCCCATACCGCGGGCGGCGTCCACGATGTCGCGGTCCACCTGGGCCGTGCCGACGTAGGTGTTGGTCAGGATCGGCGGGATGGCCAGGGCCACCAGCACGACGGTGATGTTCAGGAACCCGTTGCCCAGGTAGGCGACCAGGAAGAACACCAGCACGACGGCGGGCACCGCGCGCCCGACGTTCGAGACCGAGATGGCCAGGAACTCGCCCTTGCCCTTGTGGCCCAGGTACAGGCCGATCGGGACCGAGATGGCGCTGGCGATGAGCATCGCGGCCAGGCTGACCAGCAGGTGGGTCTTGGCGAAGCCCCACAGCTCCTCGGGGCCGCCCACCTGCACGCCGCCGCCCACCGACTCGCGCTCCTGGAAGATGAACTGGACCGCGTCGCCGAAGTCCCCGAGCAGGGCGATCGTCGTGCTCATGACGCCGATGCCCGCTGCCAGGGAGTGGTGAAGCGCTGGACGGCCAGGATCATCACGTCGAGCACGGCGGCCAGGAGCACGCACAGGCCGCCGGCCACCACCACGTTGGACTTGAAGTAGGGCTGCTGGTCGAGCTCGGCGCCCAGGCCGCCCGCGCCCGCCAAGAAGGCCAGCGCGGCCAGCCCGACCGTGGTGGTCGTGGCGATGCGCAGCCCGGCCAGGATCTCGGGGGCCGCCAGTGGCAGCTCGACCCGGGCCAGCAGCTGGTTCTCGGTCAGGCCCATCCCGCGGGCGGCGTCCTTGGCTTCGGCCGGCACGGCTTGCAGGCCGGTGGTCACGTTGCGGAAGATGATCAGCAGCGTGTAACAGGTGAGCGCCACGATGGCCGTGGTCTTGCCCAGCCCGGTGAAGGGCTGCAGCAGGAAGAAGAAGGCCACGCTGGGGATGGTGTACAGCGCGCCGGTGAAGGCGGTGATCGGCCCGATCAGCCACTGCCGGCGGTGGGCGATCAGCGCCAGGACGAAGGCGATCAGGAAGCCGGCGGCCACGGACACCAGGGTCAGGACCACGTGCTCCACGAACGGGTCCTGGTAGCGCTGCCAGTTGTCGGCGATCCAGTCCGGGCAGAAGCCGTCCTCGGACACGCAGTTCGCCTCGCCCGTCCGGTCGCGCGTCTGGAGCTGTGCGAACAGGCCGACGGCGTCCGTGGGGCTCACGCGGCGGGGTCTTCCACGAGGTCGGCGCCGCTGCGAGAGTCGGTCGGGGCCTCGTGGAGGAAGCGTGAGATGACCTCGATGGAGAGGGCCCCCTGGACCACGCCCTTGCCGTCGACCACGGCGCCGTAGCGCGCCTCCGCGGTCAGGAGGTCGGCAAGCGCGTCACGCAGGATGTCGTCCATCTCGACCTCGCCGCCGGGGTGGGCGCCGTCGGGCACGCGCTCGCTACCCAGCTCGTTCACCGCCAGCCAGCCGTGAGGACGGCCCCGGTCGTCGACTACCAAGACGTGGCTCTTGAGGTCGGCGTCCTCGACCTTGCGCCGCGCGTCGGCGCTCATCTCGCCCACGCGGACCTGGGCGACCTTCCACAGGTCGATGTCCTTGACCCGCTGCAGCGCCAGGCGCTTGAGCGCGCGGTCGGCGCCCACGAACTCCTCGACGAACTTGGATGCGGGGTTCATGAGCAGCTCGGCCGGGTTGGCGAACTGCGCCAGCTTCCCGCCCTTCTGCAGCACGGCGATCTTGTCGCCCATCTTGATCGCCTCGTCGATGTCGTGGGTGACGAAGACGATCGTCTTGCGGATGTCCTTCTGGAGGCGCAGGAACTCGTTCTGCAGCCGTTCACGGTTGATCGGGTCGATGGCGCCGAAGGGCTCGTCCATGAGCATCAGCGGCGGGTCGAC
>DASQLM010000093.1:0-5526 GCA_035630015.1 Thermoleophilaceae bacterium
CCGGCGAAGGCCGAGGTGACCTGGCGCTTCTCCTGGCGCGTGCCCACCTCCTCGCCGAGGCGGTCGTAGACCTCCTCCAGCTTGATCTGGTCGCCGGCGCGGTAGGAGCGGCCCTTGGCGATGCGCGCGATCTCGCGCAGCGACTGCGTGTCGGGCGGCACCTCGCGGCGCGAGACCGTGCCGTCCCGGCGCTCGACGTCGATGGTGCCGGTGGGCGTGCCCAGCGACACCGTGTACACGCGCACGCCCTTGCGGCGGGCCTGGCGCGCGGCCACCAGCGGGTCGCGGCCGCTGGTCGAGAAGCCGTCGGAGAGCAGGATGATGGCCGCCGGGTTCTTGCCCTTGGGCCCGCGCGCCCGCTGGAGCGAGCGCAGCGACGCCGCGATGGCCTCGCCGGTGGCGGTGCCGCCCTCGGCGGCCAGAGCGTCGATGGACTCGCGCACCGCGCCGCGCTGCAGCCGCGGGCTCTCGATCCTGGTCACGCGGTCGTTGAAGGCCACGCTGCCCACCTTCACCTGGCGCGGCACGTCGTCCAGGAAGCCCTTGGCGGCCCGCCGGACGGCGGTGATGCGGCTGGGCCTGACGTCGGTGGCGCGCATGGAGCTGGAGCGGTCGGTGGCCAGCACCACGGCCGCCCGCCCGTCGGGCACGGCCACGCTGCGCTCGGGGCGGGCGAAGGCCAGCGCCAGGGCGATCAGCGCAAGCGCGTAGACCACCATCGGCGCGTGGCGGCGCCAGCCGGGACGGCTGGGCGCGACCGACGGTAGCGTGGCCGGGGAGGCGAACGCCGCGGCGGCCCTGCGGCGGCGGTGGTCCAGCAGCAGGTAGGCGCCCGCCACCAGCGGCACGACCAGCAGCGCCAGCAGGAACAGGGGCTGGCCGAAGCTCACGGGCCGCCGGGCAGCCGCTCGGGCCGCGTGGTCAGGCGCACGCGCACGGTGCGCCGGTCGCCGCCGCGGCGCACGGTCACGCGCACCGAGTCGCCCGGCTTCAGCCGCGACACCGCGGACGAGACATCGGCGGGGTCGCGCACCGGCCGCCCCTGGATGCCCACGATCACGTCGCCGTTGGCGCTCAGGCCGGCCTGGTCGGCCGGGCCGCCGCGGGTGACGTCGCGGACGCGGGCGCCGCCGCGCGGGTCGGCCGCGCTGGTCAGGCCGATGAACGGGCGCTCGATCCGCTCGCCGGCCTTCAGGCGCGGCAGCACGTCGCGCACCGTGTCGGCGGGCACGGCGAAGCCGATGCCGATGTTGCCGCTGGCGCCGGCGGTGGCGATCTGCGAGTTCACGCCCACGACGCGGCCGCGGCTGTCCAGCAGTGGCCCGCCGGAGTTGCCCGGGTTGATGGGCGCGTCGGTCTGGATCACGCGGTCGATCTGGAACCCGTTGGGCGCCTGGATGTCGCGTTCGAGCCCGGAGACGATGCCGTCGGTGGCGGTCTTGTCCAGGCCCAGCGGGAAGCCGATGGCCACCACCTCGTCGCCCACCCGGACCGACGACGACCGCGCCAGCGCAAGCGGCCGGCGCGAGCCCACGTCGGAGCGGTCCACGCGCAGCACGGCCAGGTCGGACGAGGGGTCGGTACCGCGGACGCGGGCCGGGATCTCCGGGCCGCTGTCGTCGAAGCGGATGCTGACCCGCTCGGCCTCCCCCACCACGTGCGAGTTGGTGACCAGCGTGCCGTCGCCGTCCACCAGGAAGCCGGTGCCCGATGCCTGCTGGCCACCCTGACGCACGCGCACGGAGACCACGGCGGGGCCGGCGGCGGCGTACACGCGCCCGGCGTCGCCGCGCTGTCCGGCCTTGCCGCCCACCACCACGGCGTCGTTGCCGTCGTCGCCCAGGAAGGCCCCGGCCATCAGGCCCACGCACAGCGCGATCACGGTGGCCACCGACGCGGCGATCACCGGGCCGCGCAGCCGCTTCCAGCGATCGTCGTCGTCCGGCTCCTTGCCGCCGCCGGGCGGCTCGGGCGGGCGCAGCCCCAGGTGGGTGCGGCCCGGGCGGCGGGGGCGGCGCGGACGCGGGCGGTCCGGCGCTCCGCCGGCCCAGAGGTCGGAGGGTGGGGTCACGCCCTGGAAGCTAAGCGGCTCCCCGTCAACTGCACGTAAAGCGCTGGTGAGGGCCCTACGTGGCGACCATGCCGCCGTCGACGTGCAGCACCTCGCCGGTCACGTAGCCGGAGGCGTCGCTGGCCAGGAACAGCAGCGCCGCCGCCAGCTCCTCGGGGTCGCCCTTCCGGCCCGTCAGCACCCGCGGCATCATCATGTCCAGGTAGCCCTCGGGGTACTGCTCGGTCATCTCCGAGGGGAAGAAGCCCGGGGCCAGCGCGTTCACGCGGATGCCCTTGCGCGCGGTCCACTGCGAGGCCAGGTCGCGGGTCAGGCCCTCGACCGCGGCCTTGCTGGCGGCGTAGGCCGCCTGCGGCAGCCCGGCGGTGGTCGAGCCCAGCACGGAGCCGATGTTCACGATCGCCGAGCCCGGCTCCATGGCCTTCTGGGCCGCCTGGGCCATCCAGTAGGAGCCGTTGAGGTTGATGTCGATGACCTTGCGGAACTCGTCCGGCTCCTCGCGGGAGGCCGGCACCGCGGTGCCGATGCCGGCGTTGTTGACCAGCACGTCCAGGCGCCCGAGGCCGTCCACGGTCTCCTGCACGGCCTTGGCGCACTGGTCGGGGTCGGACACGTCGCACGAGACGGCGATGGCCTTGCGGCCCAGCTGCTCGATCTGCGCGCGTGTCTGCTCGAGGCGGTCGGCGCGGCGGGCCACGACGGCCACGTCGGCGCCGGCCTCGGCCAACGCCTGCGCGAAGGCCACCCCCAGTCCCGACGAGGCGCCGGTCACCAGCGCCACCTTGCCGTCCAGGCTGAAACGATCGAGAACGCTCATGGCCGCCGAGCCTACCCGGCGGCCGCCTCGCGCTCGCGCTCCTCCTGCGCCCGCTCGCGCTCACGCTCGCGGACGACCTTCGGGTACTCGCCCGACTGGATCTTCACCAGCGTGACCAGCTGGGCCAGGAACAGGTTCATGTCGGCCAGGTGGTAGCCCCACTGCGGCCCCTGCACCGGCTGGACGCGCGCCCGCGGGTCCGCGGTGTTGCGCGTCGGCGTGATCTGCAGCCAGGTGGCGCCCTGGCGGGCGGTGCAGCGCGAGGTGTACAGGCCGGGGTAGTAGACCCACGGGTGGGGCACCGGGATGGCCGGCGACATGGCCGACAGCGGCCCGGGCAGCACACGGGTCGGGAAGTAGGGCTTGTTCTCCCCCACGCCGCCGACCAGCGCAGAGGGGTTGGTGCACACCACCCGCTTGGTGCGATCGGGCGGGCGCTTGAAGACCGTGCTGTACACACGCGAGACCGGTGCGTTGGGCGGCGGCTGGGACCCGAAGGTGGAGTAGGCGATGAAGCATCCGACCTGCTCGTTGGACCGGCAGGGCTCGACCACCCGGAACGAGCCGCCCGTCCTCCGGCCCTTGAGGGTGATCACGTTCGCGCCGGGCAGGATGGCCGACACCAGCCGGTCGCGCACGGAGGTCCTGCGCTCGATCTCCTGGGCCAGGAGCTGGGTGAGCATCTGGGCGCCCTGGTCGTGGCCGATCAGCACCACACCGCGGCCCTTGTTGTCGTACTTGAGGTACTCGCGCCAGGCGGTGCGCACACTGGCGTAGGCGCGCGCCCGGGCGCCCTTGGTGTTGGCGGCCGGGTTCGTGAACGCGGCCTGGGTGACCTGGCGGTACATCGGCGCGTACACGCGGCAGGCGTTCGAGAACCGGGAGGCCTGGATCTGGGCCGCCGCCCGCTGCTCGGGACCGATGCGCAGGTTGGCGTTTGGTCCCGGCTGGGGGCTGACGGTGGGATACAGGTAGAAGCAGTCCACGCGCGGGTTGCGCGCGAGGCCGCCGCGGCGCACACCGCCGTTCACGCCCCCGCGGCCCAGCACGGTGGCGGTCTGCGGGGCCTGGCACGGGTTGGCCTTGGGCCCCCGCGGGCCGCACAGCCAGCGCGACTTGAGCTTTGGCTTCTTGGCCTTCTTCTTCTTGACCGGGGGGTTCTGGGCCTGGGCAGGCGATGCCACGGGCAGGGCCAGGGCGCAGGTCAGCGCCAGCGCGAAGGCTGTCAGGACGGTCTTGGGCACGGCGTCGCAGGCTAGTAACAGCGTCGGCGCGGCGGTGATGCGGTCCATGGCACGATCGCCGCGTGCTTGCCGCGCTGGGCTACGGGCTGCTGGCCGCATCCTCGCTCGTGCTGGGCGCCGGGCTGGCACTCGTGCGTCCGTGGCCGGCGCGGGCGGTGGGCCTGGTGCTGGCTTTCGGCGCCGGTGCGCTGATCAGCGCCGTGAGCTTCGAGCTGGCCGGCGAGGGGCTCGCGGTGGGCAGCCCGGGCGCGGTGGCCGGTGGGCTCGCGGCGGGCGCGCTGGCGTTCTTCTTCCTGGACGGGCTCGTGTCGGGGGGCGGCCGCGGCCGCCCGGGCCGCAAGCAGTCCGAGGACCCCGGCAACTCGCTGGCGCTGGGCGCGCTGCTCGACGGCATCCCCGAGCAGCTCGTTCTGGGCCTGGGGCTGGCCGGCGGCGAGGGCGTGGGCGTCGGCCTCCTGGTGGCCATCTACGTCTCGAACCTGCCGGAGGGGATCGGCTCGGCCGCCGACATGCGCAAGGCCGGCCGCTCGCGCGGCTCGGTGTTGTGGCTCTGGCTGCGGGTCGCGCTGGTGTGCACCGCGGCCACGCTGGCCGGCTACGGGCTGGGCGACATGACCTCGGGCGAGTTCCGGGCGGTCATCGACGGCTTCGCCGCGGGCGCGCTCCTGGTGATGCTGGTGGACTCGATGGTCCCCGAGGCCCGCAAGGACGGCGGCCGCACCGCCGGCCTGGCCACGGTGCTGGGCTTCGCGCTGGCCACCGGGCTCAGCGCGCTGAGCTGAGGGCGTTCGGCCGGTTGCGTTTCCGGCGGGCTCGGCGAACGGCGGCTGGGTAAGGGGTGGAATCCCGTAACGCCGGGGTCACCTTCGTGTGTGAGGCGTAACCGCGCGGTCACCGCGTCATCACTTGGTCGCCCGTCAGGCGACGAAGTCGTGACTGCCCCGCCGTACCCAGCCAGCCGTTTCGCCTGGGCCACCGCGGTCGCCGTAGACGCCCCCCGGCCCGCCCCGCGCTAGAACAACGCCATGCCCGGCGCCGTCGCGACCTCGACCACGTTCGGCCCGCCGGAGGCCAGCCCTGCCGTCAGGGCCTCGCGCAGCTCGTCGGCCCCCTCCACCTTCCGCGACGGCACGCCGTAGGCGGACGCCACGGCGGCGGTGTCCAGGCCCGCGAAGTCCAGCCCTGGCGCGCCCTCGACCTGTTCCATGCCGGCGAACCACTTCAGGATCGAGTACTCGGCGTTGTCGAGCACCAGGAAGGTGACCGGCACGCCGTAGGCCGCGGCGGTCCAGAAGCCCGTGACGGCGTACTGCGCCGACCCCTCCCCCAGCACGCACACCACCGGCCGGTCCGGCTGGGCCAGCTGGACGCCGATGGCCGCGGCCAGCCCGAAG